>NZ_JBLRVZ010000003.1:0-183445 GCF_048159505.1 Streptomyces sp. T028 | reverse complement strand
ATTCCCGTCGTCGCCCGGAGGGCGGCCACGCGGCGTCAGGTGCGTGCTCTCGGTGTGCCGGGCCCTGACCCTCGTACTGGACGTACTTGGGTCTGGGCCCGGTGCGGCGAGAGGGCGTGCATGGCGTCGCGGGGCAGGCGGGAATTTGACGACAGGGCCTAGTGCTGTGAACCTTTCCGGTCGCAGCACCAACTGCCCGCGTCACTGCGGGAAGCTCGGCCACACGCTCAGCTCCGTCACGGCGGCAGTCGTGACGCCGGAGGCGCCGCCCGGGAGGAGCAGGCTCGTCTGCTCGTAGTCGTTGTCGCCGATCACCAGGTCCGCGTCGCCGTCCCGGTCGGTGTCGCGCAGCCGGAGGTTCAGCCCGAACCTCTCGTATGCCGTGGGGTCCCCCGGTACGCCGGCGGTGGCTCGGGTGAACCACTGCGAACCGGCGCCGGTCAGGCCCTTCGTACCGCCGCGCAGGATGTGGACACCGCCCGCCGACGCGGCCGAGCCGACCTTCTCCTCCTCCGAGCTCACCGCGAGGTCCGGGTAGCCGTCGCGGTTGGTGTCGCCGGCGGAGAGCGTGCCGCCGAAGCCGTCGTTCCTGGTGGCCGCCGTGGCGACGCCCGAAGTGGACTGGGTGAGGCGGTACTTGGTGGTGGGACCGGACGCTCCGCCGCGTACGACGACGACCGAGCCGGCGCCGTTGTTGTAGCGGGTGTCGCCGACGGCCAGATCGCCGTAGCCGTTCTTGTCGAAGTCCGCGACGACGCCCGTGGGGCTGTAGTCGGTGCCCGCGTTGTTGATCGGTGTGACCCTGGCGGCGGGCTTGACGGTGGTGCCGCCGCGCAGGAACCAGGCGTCCAGGGTCATCTTGTCGTTGCGGTAGCCCTGACCGAGGACGTACAGGTCGGTGGCCTTGTCCTTCGTGACCTTCCCGGCGACGAGCCCGGCGGGTTCGAGGATGTCGGGCGAGCTCAGGGGCAGGCGGTGCTTGGTGACCTTCCCGGTCGTCCCGGTCTTGGAGAAGCCGCCCCGGAAGATGTAGGTGGTGTTGATGGAGTCCACGACCGCCAGGTCCGCCTTGCCGTCGCCGTTGAAGTCACCGGTCTCGACGGCCTTGCCGAAGCCCCGGTGGGAGACGGCGCCGACGGGGAGCCGGGTGGCCTTGGTGCCGAGGCCGGACTTCGCTCCCCACATGATGGTGACCGCTCCCGAGCTCACCTTCTCGGTGAAGTCGGTGACCGCGAGGTCGGCGTAGCCGTCCCGGTTCAGGTCGGCGGCGGCCAGGTCCTCGCCGAAGGCGTCCCCGAAGCCGCCGGCGTCCCCGGCGGTCCCGGGAATGCCCGAGCTGTTCTGTGTGAAGGTCTTCGTCACGGTGCCGGGACCGGTCGCCGTCCCGTACGTCACGGTGAAGGAACCGCCGAGGGAGGCCTGGGCGTAGTCCCGGTAGCCGTCGCCGTTGAAGTCGTCGGCGTACTTCGCGGGCGCGGCCGCGGCCGTCCCCGAGAGGGCCAGCAGCCCGCCGCCCGTGACGGACACGGCGGTGGCGGTCGCGAGAGCGAGCCGGAGCGGGCGGGACGTCCTGCGCGTGAACATGCGTCTCCTGCGTGCGCACGGGACCGGGCGGAGCCGGTTCCCGGTGATCTTGTGGTGCGGGGTACAGAGGAGACACGTGACGGCGGAAGAGGGTTGTACGCCGAAGGGGCTTACGTCGAGGCCCGGTCTTGGCGCGGTGTCCCCGGCGACGCCCCCGCGGGCCCACTCGTTGGGGGGGCCGGGCGGCGCAGTCGGCCCAGCGCCGCCGACGGCCGTCCGGTTTGTGTGCACATCATTTCCGCGGGCCGGCATCACGCGACAGAGAGGACGAGCCGTGCGACGTGGACTGATCGTGGTGGATGTGCAGAAGGACTTCTGCGAGGGCGGCAGCGTCCCGGTGAAGGGCGGTGCGGACCGCGCGGCGGCCATCGCCGAACTGGTGCGGCGTTCGGCGGGCGGCGCGTACGCGCATGTGGTCGCCACGCGCGACCACCACATCGACCCGGGCGGGCACTTCTCCGACCGTCCGGACTTCTCGACCTCGTTCCCGGTCCACTGTGTGGTCGGAAGCGAGGGCGGCGACTTCCACCCCGACTTCGCGCCCGTCACCGCGGACGGCAGCGTCGACGAGGTGTTCTACAAGGGCGCCCACTCGGCCTCCAAGAGCGGCTTCGAAGGCTCGACCGAGGGCGGAACCCCGCTCGCCGAATGGCTGCACGACCGCGAGATCGCAGCGGTGGACGTCGTGGGCATCGCCACCGACCACTGTGTGAAGGCCACCGCACTGGACGGCATCCGGGCCGGCTTCGCCGTCCGCGTCCTGCTCGACTACACCGCCGGAGTCGCTCCCGACACCACCCGCGCGGCCGTCGACGAGATGAAACAGGCGGGCGTGCGTCTGACCGGCCGCCCGGTCGTGGTCTCCTGACCGACGAGCACCGCGCGCCGCCGACGCCCGGCTCAGCCACGACCGGACCGTGCTGCTGGACCTGTCGCGCCGGCCGGCAGTACGGCCCGGGCTCGATCCGCCGGGCCGTACCGCTCGGGCCGTACCGCTCGGGCCTGCTCCATCAGGCCGTCTGCCGTGCCGCCGCCCGGCCCGCCGCGCGGCCCGAGAAGAGGCAGCCGCCGAGGAAGGTGCCTTCGAGGGCGTTGTAGCCGTGGACTCCGCCACCGCCGAAGCCGGCGACCTCGCCCGCCGCGTACAGACCCTCGATCGGCTGTCCGTCGGTGCCGATGGCGCGGGAGTCGAGGTCGGTCTGTATGCCGCCGAGGGTCTTGCGGGTGAGGACGTGCAGCTTGACGGCGATCAGCGGGCCGGCCTCGGGGTCGAGGATGCGGTGCGGGGTCGCGACCCGGCCGAGGCGGTCGCCGATGTAGCGGCGCGCGTTGCGGATGCCCTGAACCTGCGCGTCCTTGCTGTACGCGTTCTCGATCTGCAGGTCGCGGGCGCGGATCTGGCGGCGCAGTCCGTCCGCGTCGAGCAGCGGCTTGTCGGTGAGCGCGTTCATCTTCTCGACGAGCCGGTCGAGGGTGTCGGCGATGACGAAGTCCGCGCCGTGGTCGAGGAACGCCTGCACGGGGGCGGGGGCGCCCTTGCCGAGCAGCCGGTCGCGCAGCACGGCCCGGCGGTCCTTGGCGGTGATGTCGGGGTTCTGCTCCGAGCCGGAGAGCGCGAACTCCTTCTCGACGATCTTCTGGCTGAGGACGAACCAGGAGTGCTCGTGTCCGGCGATGTCCTCGGTGGTGCGCAGGTACTTGAGGGTGCCCAGGGTGTCGTAGCCCGGCAGGCAGGGGTCGGGGAGCCGACGGCCGAGCGCGTCGAACCACATCGAGGACGGGCCGGGCAGGATGCGGATGCCGTGGCCGGGCCAGATGGGGTCCCAGTTCTGGATGCCCTCGGTGTAGTGCCACATGCGGTCGCGGTTGACCAGCCGGACCCCGGCCTCGGCGCTGATGTCGAGCATGCGGCCGTCGACGTAGGCGGGCACGCCGGTGACCATCTCGGCGGGCGGGGTGCCGAGGCGCTCGGGCCAGTAGCTGCGCACCATCTCGTGGTTGGCGCCGATGCCGCCGCTGGTGACGACGACGGCCTGGGCGGTCAGCTCGAACTCGCCGATCGCGTCGCGGTTGGAGGCGACGCCGCGCGCGGAGTCGTCGGGGGCCAGGACCGTGCCGCGTACGCCGCGGGCGGCGCCGTCCGCCATGACCAGCTCGTCCACGCGGTGGCGGTGGTGGAAGGTCAGCAGCCCGTCCTTCGCGGCCTGTTCGGCGTAGCGGGCGAACGGCTCGACGACACCGGTGCCGGTGCCCCAGGCGACATGGAAACGGGGGACGGAGTTGCCGTGTCCGTCGGCGCGCAGGTCGCCGCGTTCGGCCCAGCCGACGGTCGGCACGAACGAGATCCCGTGTCCGGTCAGCCAGGTCCGCTTCTCCCCCGCCGCCCACTCGACGTAGGCGCGGGCCCAGCGCACCGCCCAGGAGTCCTCGTCCTCGGTGCGGTCGAACCGTGCGCTGCCCTGCCAGTCGCTCCAGGCGAGGTCGAGGGAGTCCTTGATGCCGAGGCGGCGCTGTTCCGGGGAGTCGACGAGGAACAGCCCGCCGAAGGACCAGAACGCCTGGCCGCCGAGGTTGGCGGCGTTCTCCTGGTCGACCAGGGCGACTCGCCGGCCCCTGCTGGTGAGTTCGTGCGCCGCGACGAGGCCCGCGAGGCCCGCTCCGACGACGATGACGTCCGCGTCCATGGCGACCGTTGCCTTTCTCTGACGGGGGGTGCTATTCGGGGGAGGTGCTGCTCGGGAGGTTCGAGGGGTTCGGGAGTTTCGAGGGGTTCGGGAGGTTCGGTGGGTGCTGTTCGGGGGTGCCGCCGTCGGTCAGCAGCGCGGTGAGCAGTTGCTTGAGCCAGGCGCGAGCGGCGTCCACGTCCTTGTCCAGCAGCAGTTGGGTGGTGACCCCGTCGTACGCGGCGACGACCGCGTGGGCGGCGGAGTCCGCGTCGGCGAGGACGGCGGGCAGCGGTGTGTGGCCGCGGGCCCGGGCGAGCCGGTCGGCTATGGCGCGGCGCAGCCTGGCCCGGTGTTCCAGCAGGGTCTGCGCGACGGCCGGGTCCCGGGCCGCGTGGACCAGGAAGTCCGTCTTCACCAGCAGCCAGTCGAGGTCGAGGAGCAGCACGTCGGTGACCCGGTCCACGGAGGCCGGTACGTCGAGATCGGGGCCGTCGCCTGCGAGGGCGTCGGCGACCTGCTGGGCGATCAGCTCGGCGCGTTCCCGGTAGAGCGCGAAGAACAGCTCGTCCAGGGTGGCGAAGTTGGAGTAGAAGGCGCCCCGGCTGTAGCCGGCGGCCTCGCAGACCTCCTCGATGGAGACCCGCCCGAAGCCCTTGGCGGCGAACACGGCGAACGCGGCGTCGAGCAGCTTGGCCCGGGTCCGCACCCGGCGCCGGGTCACCCGGCCGGTCGCCCGTTCGTTCTGTTCCGTCGCCACTGTCGGACCTCCGTTCGATACGGGAATGTATCCGATGCATTGATGTATCGAAAGTGTTCGGAGCTGAACCGGCGTGCGCCGGGCCCGGCCGCGAGCACCCCGTGCACCGAGCAACGCACATAAGCGAAGTAATGGGGCATTACTTTGTGACGGCCGCAAACGTTGGTGGGGATGTGAAGAACGTCGACATGCTCCTCACCGGCGGCTTTGTCGCCGTCACCGTGGTGGCCGTCCTGACCGTCCACATCCTCCAGCCGGACCCGGCCGAGGGCTTCGTGTGCCGAACCCGGCAGGTCGCCGACCCGAACTGGGTACTGTCACATCCCACTCCCCTCGAACCGGGCCGACTGAAGGAGGACGACTGAACGAGGACGACGACCCCATGCCCGCTCCCTCGCGCCGTGAGCGGCTTCGCCGGGAGATGTCGCGGGAGGTCCGCGCCGCGGCGCGCGAGATCATCACCGATCAGGGTGTGGAGGCGCTGACGCTCGCCGAGATCGCCCGCCGGGTGGGGGTGACCCCGGCGGCCCTGTACCGGCACTTCGACGACCTCGCGGACATCGTCCGGCACACCGCCCGGGACATCGTCGCCGAACTGACCGCTCTGCTGCGGAACTCCATCGAGGCGGAGCACGAGACGGACCTCGCGGCACGGCTCGTCGCCCCGTGCCGGGTGTTCCGTGAATGGGCGCTGGCGCACCGCCAGGAGTTCGGCCTGCTGTTCGGCGCACCCACCGCGGCCGCCGGCAGCGCCCAGACCGATCTGACCGGCGACTGGATCCGGGAGCTGGCCTCCGTCTGGGGGCCCGACTACATGCGGCTGTGGGCGACCCGCCCCTACCCCGTCATCGCCGACGACGACCTCGACCCGCGCCTGCGTTGGCAGATCGCCGACTACCGCTCGGCCACCGGGGTGGACATGCCGCTCGGCGCGCTGGTCGTCATGCTGTCGTGCTGGCGCTCGCTCTACGGGCAGGTGGCCCTGGAGGTGTTCGCGCACTTCAATCCGTTGATCCTCGACCAGGAGCCGATGTTCGAACTGCTGATGCTCGAACTGGCGATCAGGCTGGGCCTGGGAGCGGACTACCGGCCCCCGGAGGGCCTCAAGGTCTCGGCGGCCCCGGCGAGCGAGCAGGGATTCAGGGCGTCGGCAGCCCCGCCGACCGGGCCGGGCGGCCCAGACGTACCGGCACACCCGGCGAGTACAGGACGCTGACCGGCTCCTCGCGCGGCGCGGGCAGGCCCGCCGCGGCGATCAGGTTCTCCTCGCTCGATCAGTTCGGCGCGGTGCAGGGGCCAGCGTGGATGGTGGTCGGGGAGATAGGCGGCCCCGCCGAAAAAGGCGTTGTGCATCCCCCAGCGGGCGGTGAGGAAGTACTCGAGGCCGATCGGCTCCTCGATGCGCGCGCCGGGGCGCACCCCCGATCCGGCTGTACGCGCCGCGCGGCCCGGGCCGGCGGCGACGGCTGGTGTACGTGACCGTGTCGCCGTCCGCGCCCACGCTCATCCGGGACCACAGGTACGGCAGCCGGAAACCGGCCCGTCCCATCGCCACCGGGATCAGTCGCGTCGCGTCCATCGACCGGACGACGACCCCGCGCCGTCCGTGCGCGTCGACCGAGTACAGCCGGACGTTCGTCTCCGGGAAGGACCCGAGGTACGGCACCCCGGGCAGCCGGAACCAGCCGACCCGGTGTATCCGGAAGGCGACGAGTCCGACGTACGACACCCCGTCGTGGGTATCGGGAACGGTCCCCCGCGGCAGCAGCCCCGCCACCGTCTCCGGGGCGACGGCCCAGTGCAGGAAGCACAGGTCGAGCCACTGCTGGGTGAGGAGCGGGAAGACTATGCGTCCGGGGGCGTCGGGGGTGACCGGGGCTGGCTTCTGCACCGCGTCAGCATGCCAGGCACGCCGGCGTCGAGGCTGCCCGACGCCGCGCCGGACTTCGCCGAAGACCGGGAGCGGAGCCGGAGCCGGGGCGGGGGCCGGGGTTGAGGCCAGGGTTGAGGCCGACGCCGATGCCCGGAAGGTGAGCCCCACCGGGCTGCTCGGCGTCGGTCCTCCGCCGAAGGACGCGACCGTGCGGGCCCGTTGACCGCGCCGCCCGCCGGAAGGCGGAGGGCGCGGCGCAGCTCTCAGCCCTCCAGAGCTGCCATGACCACGTCCTTGGCCTCCTCCTGGACCCGGCCGAGGTGCTCGGTGCCCAGGAAGGACTCGGCGTAGATCTTGTAGACGTCCTCGGTGCCGGAGGGGCGGGCCGCGAACCAGGCGTTGGCCGTGGTCACCTTGATGCCGCCGAGGGCCGCGCCGTTGCCGGGTGCCTCGGTGAGGACGCCGGTGACGGCCTCACCGGCCAGCGTGCCGGCGGTGACCTGCGCGGGCGAGAGCTTCGCCAGCAGCGCCTTCTCCTCACGGGTGGCGGGCGCGTCGATACGGGCGTAGGCCGGCTCGCCGAAGCGCTCCGTCATGCCGGTGTAGTGCTCGGAGGGCGTCTTCCCGGTGACCGCGGTGATCTCGGAGGCGAGCAGGGCCAGGATGATCCCGTCCTTGTCGGTGGTCCACACGGAGCCGTCGCGGCGCAGGAAGGACGCGCCGGCCGACTCCTCCCCGCCGAAGCCGAGCGAGCCGTCGACCAGGCCGTCCACGAACCACTTGAAGCCGACGGGTACCTCGACGAGCCGGCGCCCGAGGTCTGCGGCGACCCGGTCGATCATCGACGAGGACACCAGCGTCTTGCCCACCCCCGCGTCGGCGGGCCACTGCTCGCGGTGGGCGTAGAGGTAGGCGATGGCGGCGGCCAGATAGTGGTTCGGGTTCATCAGTCCCGCGTCCGGGGTGACGATGCCGTGCCGGTCGGCGTCGGCGTCGTTGCCGGTGGCGATCCGGAAGCGGTCCCGCTTGTCGATGAGCGAGGCCATCGCGTACGGCGAGGAACAGTCCATGCGGATCTTGCCGTCCCAGTCCAGCGTCATGAACCGCCAGGTGGGATCGGCGAGCGGGTTGACCACGGTCAGGTCGAGGCGGTGCTGCTCGGCGATCCGGCCCCAGTAGGCCACCGAGGCCCCGCCGAGCGGGTCCGCGCCGATCCGGATCCCGGCCGCGCGGATCGCGTCCAGGTCCAGGACCGCCGGGAGGTCGGCGACGTACGTGCCGAGGAAGTCGTAGCGCCCGGTGGTGGGCGCGGCGAGCGCCTGGGTGTACGGGATGCGCCGTACGTCCTTGAGGCCGGCGGCGATGATGTCGTTGGCCCGGTCCTGGATCCAGGAGGTGGCGTCGGAGCCCGCCGGGCCGCCGCTCGGCGGGTTGTACTTGAAGCCGCCGTCGGCGGGCGGGTTGTGCGAGGGGGTGACGACCACGCCGTCGGCGAGGCCGGAGCCGCGGCCGCGGTTGTGGGTGAGGATCGCGTGCGAGACGGCCGGGGTGGGGGTGTAGCCGTCGGCGCTGTCGATGAGCACGGTGACGTCGTTGGCCGCGAACACCTCCAGGGCGGTGACGCGGGCGGGCTCGGACAGGGCGTGGGTGTCGGCGCCGAGGAAGAGCGGGCCGTCGGTGCCCTGGGCAGCGCGGTACTCGCAGATCGCCTGGCTGGTCGCGGCGATGTGGTCCTCGTTGAAGGCGGTGTTCAGGGACGAGCCGCGGTGGCCCGAGGTGCCGAACGCGACGCGCTGCGCGGGGTCGGCCGGGTCGGGGTGCAGCGCGTAGTACGCGGTGACCAGCCGGGCGACGTCGACGAGATCCTCGGGGCCGGCCGGCCGGCCCGCTCGCTCGTGCTGCATGTGCCCGCTCCTCCATGTCGGTTGACCATTGACGTGCGGTTCCATCTTCCCCTGCCGTGGTGATCACCCGCGACGAGGGCCGACGGGGAGTCGCAGCGACTGCGGCTCGACCTCGACCGACCGTGAGGTCCTGGCATCGTCCCGGAACGTCGATCGACCCTCGCATTGAGTATCCGTACTCAGGCGCCCGGCCCCCGCCACCCGCGAAACTTTGAACGGATCATCACCCGTCGAGAGGCCGGCCCGTGTTCAGTCGCACCGTCATCGCCCTGACCCCGTTCTTCGGGCGGCTCACCGTCACGAGCGAGATCAGGATGCGGCTGCCCGAGGGGAGCATCTTCGTCGCCAACCACGACTCCCTGGCCGACCCGGCGGTCGTGATGGCCGCACTGCGCAGCTTCGACCTGAAGCCGGTGGTGCTGGCGACGGCGGGACTGTGGCGCATCCCCCTGCTCGGCAAGGCGCTGACCCGCGAGGGACACATTCCGGTCCACCGGGGAACGGCCCACGCCGCCCTCGCCCTGGACGCGGCCGCCTCGGCCCTGGCAGGCGGTCGCCACGTGCTTCTCTACGGCGAGGGCGGCCTGCCGCGCCGCAAGGACGCGGCCCCCACTCCCCCGGAGCCCTTCCGTACCGGACTGGCCCGCCTGGCCCGCACGACCGGCGCGATGGTGGTCCCGATCGGTCACGCCGGAGCCCGCCGCATCGCCTCCGGCTCCCCGACCAAGCAACTCGCAGGCACCCTGACGGCGCCGATCCGCCGCCCCCGCTGCCACGTCCACCTGGGCGCCCCGATCCGTCTCCCCGCCGAAACGGACCGGGGCACGAGGACAGCCCACCAGGCGGTGACGGCGGCATGGCGTACGGCGGTCAGAGCAGCGGGCGAGCCGGCGCTCACCGGTTCACACTGACCCATGGCGGGGCAACGCCCCCGCCATCAGGGGCGCGGGGCTGTCACACTGTGCGGCTCCGCCGCGTGGGCGCGACCGGCCACACACCAGCCGCACCCCGAAAACTACCGAGCCCCCGACGGCGGAGCCGTACTCTCCCGCACCACCAACCGGGTAGGCACCAACGTCGTCCCCCTGGCCCCGTCGTCCGGATCGCGCATCTTGCGCAGTACGGCCCGCACGCACAACCGCCCCACCTCCGCGAAATCCTGGTGCACGGTGGTGAGCGGCGGCATGAAGGACCCCGCCTCGGGAATGTCGTCGAACCCGATGACGCTGACGTCCTCGGGCACACGCCTCCCCCGCTCCTGCAGCGCACGCAGCAGCCCCAGCGCCATCTGGTCGTTGGCGACGAAGACGGCGCTGCAGTCCTCACGCGCGGCCAGCTCGATCCCGGCCCGGTACCCCGACTCCGCCGACCAGTCGCCCCGGATCAGTGGCGGAGCCGTACGCCCCGCCTCGGTCAGCGCGGCACGCCACGCGTCCGTACGCCGCTGCGCGGCGAAGGAATCCTCGGGTCCCCCGAGATGCCACACCGTCTCGTGCCCGAGGTCGAGCAGATGCCGCACGGCGGTACGGCTGCCGCCCGCCTGGTCGGTGTCGACGACCGTGTAGTGGTCCCCGGCGTCGGAGTCGACGACCAGCACCTGCACATACGGCGGCAGCATGATCGTCGCCGCGTCCAGCAGATGCACCTCCATGATGACGATCACCGCGTCGACGGCGAGTTCCTCCAGCCGCGAGAACGCGCCGCGCACCTCGTCCTGGGTGGGCAGGGCGACCGGCAGCAACGTCACCGCGTACCCCTCGGCGGCGGCCGAGTTGGCGATCGCCTCCAGCGTCCGCACGTTGCCCGTCGAGGACAGCGAGAAGGTGATAACGCCGATCGTGCGGAACTCCCCGCGCTTGAGCGCGCGGGCCGCGCTGTTGGGCCGGTAGCCCAGCTCCTTCATCGCGGCGAGCACCTGCTGCCGCGTCTCCTCGTTCACACCGGCGTAACCGTTGGAGACCCGGGAGACGGTCTGCGAGGAGACCCCCGCCATCCGAGCCACATCGGCCATGGAGGCGGTGACCCGGCCACGTTTCGGCGTCTTCGCCGGGGTTCTTTCAGCCATCTCCATGGCGTCCCCGCCTCTCTGTCCGAACTGGTGTCACGGTCTTCCCCAAAGGACCCTTGACCATCGTAATCAGGGCAGTGTAGACATGCCGCCATCCAATGTTTACGTAAACATAACAGTCTGCCAAGGCTCTTGCGTGGCCGATGTTTGCGTAAACATCATGGGTTCCGGTGGGGCGGCCGGAAATCTCCGCACCACCGCTGGTTCCACCACCGCACAAGCGAGGAACGACATGACGACGCTGCAACCGCCGGCGGCCGCCGAGCCGAGGCCGGCACCGCCTCCGGCGAGACGGGACCGACGCTCCTGGGCGGGGTGGGGTTTCATAGGTCCCTTCGTGGCCGTGTTCGCCCTGGTCTTCCTGGCCCCCATCGCCTACTCGATCTATCTGAGTCTCTTCCGCGACCAGCTGATCGGCGGCAACACCTTCGTCGGCCTGGACAACTACACCCAGGCACTGAAGGACGACCAGTTCTGGGCGTCGCTCGGCCGGGTGGCACTCTTCCTCGCGGTGCAGGTGCCGATCATGCTCGGCATCGCCCTTCTGGTGGCGCTGGCCCTGGACAGCGGGCGGCTCTACGGCAAGAGCTTCTTCCGCATCACGATCTTCCTGCCGTACGCGGTGCCCGCCGTGGTCGCCACCCTGATGTGGGGCTTCATGTACGGCACCCAGTACGGCCTGGTCGGCGACTTCAACGACGCGTTCGGCGTCGAGCTGCCCGACCCGCTCTCCCCCGACCTGGTGCTGGCGTCCATCGGCAACATCGTGACGTGGGAGTTCGTCGGCTACAACATGCTGATCTTCTACTCGGCGCTGCGCGTCATCCCCAACTCCCTCTACGAGGCGGCGGAGATCGACGGCGCCGGACAGCTGCGGGTGATCACCGCGATCAAGCTGCCCGCCATCCGGGGCGCGCTCGTCATCGCGACGATCTTCTCGATCATCGGCAGTTTCCAGCTGTTCAACGAGCCGAACATCCTGCGTCCGCTGGCGCCCAACGCCATCACCACGGACTACACCCCGAACTTCTACACGTACTCGCTGTCCTTCAACGGCCAGCAGCACAACTACTCCGCGACGGTGGCCATCATCATGGGCCTGATCACGATGGTGATCGCCTACGTCGTGCAGCTGCGCGGCATGCGCAAGGGAGCGTGACCCGATGAGCAGCCCTCTCACCACCGCCTCCCCCGCGAAGAACACCGCCCCCCAGCTGCGGACCCCCCGCAAGAAGCACACCCCCGGACGCCCCCGGCGCAGCAAGCTGCTGACCGTGTTGACCTCGCTGGTCGTCCTGTACACCGTGTTCCCGCTGATCTGGCTCGTCATCAACTCGACGAAGACCCAGAAGGGTCTGGCCGACTCCTCCGGCCTGTGGTTCGCCCATGACTTCGCCCTCTGGGACAACATCCACGACACGTTCACCTATCACGACGGCCAGTTCCTGCGCTGGCTGCTGAACACCGTGCTGTACGTGGTACTCGGCGCCGGCGGTGCCACCCTGCTCGCGGTGCTCGGCGGGTACGCGCTGGCGAAGTTCGACTTCCCGGGCAAGAAGGGGGTCTTCGCCACGGTCATCGGCGCGGTCGCGGTCCCCGGTACGGCCCTCGCAGTGCCCACGTTCCTGATGTTCAGCAAGATGGGCCTGACCGACACCCCGTGGGCGGTGATCATCCCGTCGCTGGTGTCGCCGTTCGGCCTCTACCTGATGTGGGTGTTCGCCACCGAGGCCATTCCCACGGAACTCCTCGAGGCCGCGCGGATCGACGGCGCCGGCGAGGTGCGCACCTTCTTCACGGTCGCCCTCCCGCTGCTCGCGCCCGGCATCGTGACCGTGCTGCTGTTCACCACGGTCGCCACCTGGAACAACTACTTCCTGCCGCTGATCATGCTCAAGGACGCGGACTGGTACCCGCTCACCCTGGGCCTGGGGGTCTGGAACTCCCAGGCGGAGACCATCGGCGGCGACGTGATCTACAACCTCGTGATCACGGGTTCGCTGCTCACGATCCTGCCGCTGATCGCCGCCTTCCTGTTCCTGCAGAAGTACTGGCAGTCCGGTCTCGCCGCCGGAAGCGTCAAGGAGTGACCCCCGCGGCCCCGGCCGCCCCCAAGCCCCACGTTCCACCCCGTGTTTGTGCAACCCCCACCCTCACCCGCCCCACCCACGAAGAAGTGGAAACACCCTCATGCGCAGATCAACGAGCCGCATCCTGCGCGGCCTCGCCCTCCTCTCCACCCTGGCCCTGGGCGCCACCGCCTGTGGCAGCTCGGACGACGACAGCTCGGACACCAAGGCGGTCTCCGCCGGTGACATCCAGGCGGCCCTGAAGAAGGGCGGCTCGGTCACCGTCTGGGCCTGGGAGCCCACCCTGAAGTCGGTCGCCGCCGACTTCCAGAAGAAGTACCCCAAGGTCAAGATCAACCTGGTCAGCGAGCGGTCCGGCGACAAGCACTACACCGCCCTGTCGAACGCCATCTCCGCCGGCAAGGGCGTCCCGGACGTCGCGCAGGTCGAGTACTTCGCGCTCGGCCAGTACTCCCTCACCAAGGGTCTGACGGACATCGCCCCGTACGGCGCCGACAAGCTCGCCTCCAAGTTCACGCCGGGCCCGTGGAACGCGGTCAACGACGGCGACAAGGTCTACGGTCTGCCGATGGACTCCGGTCCGATGGCGCTCTTCTACAACAAGACGGTCTTCGACAAGTACAAGATCGCCGTCCCGACCACCTGGGACGAGTACCTGGAGGCGGCCCGCAAGCTGCACAAGGCCGACCCGAAGGCGTACATCGCCAACGACACGGGTGACGCGGGCTTCACCACCTCCATGCTGTGGCAGGCCGGTTCGCGCCCCTACAAGGTCGACGGCACCAAGGTCGCCATCAACTTCGACGACGCCGGCGCCAAGAAGTTCGAGACCGTCTGGCAGAAGCTGATCGACGAGAAGCTTCTCGCCCCGATCACCGGCTGGACCGACGACTGGTACAAGGGCCTCGGCGACGGCACCATCGCCACCCTGGCCACCGGTGCCTGGATGCCCGCCAACTTCGAGACCGGTGTCCCGAACGCCAAGGGTGACTGGCGCGCCGCCGCCATGCCGGCCTGGACCGCGGGCGACAAGGCGAGCGCCGAGAACGGCGGCTCCTCCCTCGCGCTGCCCGCGCTGGGCAAGAACAAGGAACTCGCCTACGCGTTCGTCGAGTACGCGAACGCCGGTGACGGTGTGGCCACCCGCGTGAACGAGGGCGCCTTCCCGGCGACCGTCGCGGAGCTGCAGTCCACCGAGTTCAAGAACAAGGAGTTCCCGTACTTCGGCGGCCAGAAGGCCAACGAGATCTTCGCCGAGTCCGCCGCGAACGTCGCCGACGACTGGTCGTACCTGCCCTTCCAGCCGTACGCCAACTCGATCTTCAACGACACGGTCGGCAAGGCCTACGTCTCCTCCACCACGCTGGCCGACGGTCTGAAGGCCTGGCAGGAGGCCTCGGTCAAGTACGGCGAGGAGCAGGGCTTCACCATCGAGAAGTAGTCCTCGGGAAAGCGTTCCCGAGAGGTAGTTCTCGTAGCAGCAGTACGTCAACGCCGGGCGGCGCGGCGCCCGGGCCGCGCCNCACCATCGAGAAGTAGTCCTCGGGAAAGCGTTCCCGAGAGGTAGTTCTCGTAGCAGCAGTACGTCAACGCCGGGCGGCGCGGCTCCCGGGCCGCGCCGCCCCCGTGCACCACCCTTCGGAAGGACCGCCATGATCTCCACCCTCCAGTCCCGCATGCTGCGCGGGGCGGACGGTGAACCCGCCCCGCGTCTGGCCTATGGCGCCGACTACAACCCCGAGCAGTGGCCCAGGGACGTGTGGGAGGAAGACGTCCGGCTGATGCGGGAGGCCGGCGTGACCGTCGTCTCCGTGGGGATCTTCTCCTGGGCCCGGATCCAGCCGGGCCCGGACACCTGGGACTTCGGCTGGCTCGACGAGATCATGGACCTGCTGCACGCGGGCGGGATCGGCGTCGACCTCGCCACCGCGACCGCCTCCCCGCCGCCGTGGCTGACCACGGCCCACCCGGAGATCCTGCCGGTCACCGCGCAGGGCGAGACGGTGTGGCCGGGCGCCCGCCAGCACTGGCGGCCCACCTCCGCTGTCTTTCGCGAGCACGCCCTGCGTCTGGTCCGCACCATCGCCGACCGCTACAAGGACCACCCGGCGCTCGTCGCCTGGCACGTCTCCAACGAGCTGGGCTGCCACAACGTCCACGACTACTCCGACGACGCGGCCCGCGCCTTCCGCGTCTGGCTGCGCGCCCGCTACGGCACGCTCGACGCGCTCAACCACGCCTGGGGCACGGCGTTCTGGTCGCAGCGCTACGGCGACTGGGAGCAGATCCTGCCGCCGCGGCTGGCCGCCTCGCACCCCAACCCGACCCAGCAGCTGGACTTCAAGCGGTTCTCCTCGGACGCCCTGAAGGACCATCTGATCGCCGAACGGGAGATCCTGCGGGAGATCACGCCCGACGTCCCGGTCACCACCAACTTCATGGTGATGGGCGGCACCAAGGGCATGAACTACCCGGACTGGGCGGGCGAGATCGACTTCGTCTCCAACGACCACTACGTCCACCCCGGCCCGCAGGACCGCGACGAACTGTCGTTCTCCGCCAACCTCACCAGCGGTATCGCCGCCGGGCGGCCCTGGTTCCTGATGGAGCACTCCACCAGCGCGGTCAACTGGCAGCCGGTGAACGTGGCGAAGCGGCCCGGCGAGCTGGCCCGTGACGCGCTGCTGCACGTGGCGCACGGCGCCGACGCGGTGTGCTACTTCCAGTGGCGGCAGTCGGCGGCCGGCGCCGAGAAGTACCACTCGGCGATGGTCCCGCACGCCGGCGCCGACAGCGACGTCTTCCGCGCGGTGGCCGAACTGGGCGCCACGCTCAAGGCGCTGGCCCCCGTGGCCGGTGCGGAGCGGGAGACCGCGGCCGTCGGCATCCTCTACGACTGGGACTCGTGGTGGGCGAGCGAACAGGACTCGCACCCCACCTCGCTGCTCGACTACCGGCAGGAGGCGCTCGACTGGTACTCGGCGCTCCTGGCCCTCGGCGTCCGTGCCGACCTGGTCACCACCCGCGCCGAACTCTCCCGCCACCAGGTGCTGATCGCGCCCGTGCTGCATGTCGTACCCGCCGAACTCGCCAAGGAGCTGACGCGGTACGCCGAGCAGGGCGGCCATCTGATCACCACCTATTTCTCCGGCATCGTCGACGAGAACGACCACGTCTGGCTCGGCGGCTACCCGGGCGCCCTGCGCGACCTGCTCGGCATCCGCATCGAGGAGTTCGGGCCGCTGCTCGCCGGGGAGAGCGTCGAGCTGGACGACTCCTGCACGGGCACCCTGTGGACCGACCGGATCACCGTCGCCGACGACTCCGACACCGAGGTCCTCGCCCGCTACCGCAGTGGTGTGCACACGGGCCGCCCCGCGGTCACCCGGCGCACCACGGGCACCGGTTCCGCCGCCTACGTCTCCACCCGCCTCGGCGTGGAGGGGCTGCGTTCGCTGCTGCCGCGGCTGCTGGAACCGGCCGGGGTGAGCAGCGAGCTCCCCGAGGAGGCACGGGGTTCGGTCGAGCTGACCGTGCGCCGCGGGGCCGGGGAACGGTTCCTCTTCCTGGTCAACCGCACCGACGCGGCGGTGCCGGTGACCGGCCTGGAGGGTGACGTCCTGGTCGGCGACGACCGTACGGACGGCGCCCTGGTCCTCGGGCCGCGCGCGGTCGCCGTACTGCGCCAGGCCCTGTAGCACCCGCACCGCACCCCCACGACTCCCCGGCACGGCCTGACCCGTGCCGGGGGCCATCCCCTCCAGCCCGCGCGGCGGGAGGGGCCCACCACAGCGACCGCACCGCAGTTGGGAGCATCGATGGCACGCCGTACCCGTAGCAGACGGTCCCTCGGGGCCGCCGCGCTGACCGCCCTGGCGACCGGGGCCGCCCTGCTGAGCGTCCCCGCTCAGGCGCAGGCCGACTCCGCCGTCACCGTGACGCCGGATCCGTCGTACAAGCAGGACAAGTTCGAGGGCTGGGGCACCAGTCTGGTCTGGTTCGCCAACGCGACCGGCGACTATCCGCCCGCGATCCGTGAGAAGCTCGCGCAGCTGCTCTTCGGCGACGACGGGCTCGCGCTGAACATCGCCCGGTACAACATCGGCGGCGGCAACGCGCCGGACGTCACGGACTATCTGCGCGCGGGCGGCGCCGTCGAGGGCTGGTGGAAGGCGCCCGAGGGCACCACCCGGACGGACACCGACTGGTGGAGCGCGGACGACGCGGCGGACTGGAACAAGGACGCCGACGCCACCCAGCGCTGGTGGGTGGACCGCATCAAGAACGACATCGACCACTGGGAGACGTTCAGCAACTCCCCGCCGTGGTTCATGACCGTCAGCGGGTACGTCTCCGGCGGGTTCAACTCCAAGGCCGACCAGCTCAAGACCGACTCGGTCGACGACTTCGCCGCGTATCTCGCGGGCGCGACCAGGCTGCTGGAGAAGTCCGAGGGCATCAAGGTCGACACGATCGACCCGTTCAACGAGCCCAACACCGGCTACTGGGGCACCACCCTCGGCGCGGACGGCGAGCCGGTCGGCGGCCGGCAGGAGGGCGCCCACATCGGCCCCGAGCTCCAGCAGAAGGTGCTCGCCGCGCTTCCTGCCGCGCTGAAGAAGGCCAAGGTCAAGGCGGACATCTCGGCGATGGACGAGACCAACCCGAGCATCTTCGCGACCAACTGGAACTCCTACTCGCAGGCGTCCAAGGACGCCGTCGGGCAGATGAACGTCCACACCTACGGCACCGGTCAGCGCACCACCGTGCGCGACCTCGCCAAGGCGGCCGACAAGCCGCTGTGGATGAGCGAGGTCGAGGGCGACTGGGGCGACGGGCAGAGCTTCACCGACATGCGCCCGGGCCTCGGCCTCGCCCAGCGGATGGTCGACGACCTGCGTGAACTGGAGCCCAAGGCCTGGGTGTTCTGGCAGCCGGTCGAGGACTACGACAACATGAAGCCGGGCGGCGAGTCCGCCAAGGGCGGCAACTGGGGGTCCATCCAGCTCCCGTTCAGCTGCACCTCCACGGACACGCTCGAGTCGTGCCCGATCTACACGAACACCAAGTTCGACACGGCCCGTAACTTCACCCACTTCATCAAGCCCGGCGACAAGCTGATCAAGGTGGACGACACCTCCAGCGCCGCCGCCGTGACCAAGGACGGCAAGGGCGCCTCGCTCGTCCACGTCAACTCCACCACCGCGGCGCGCACGGTCACCATCGACCTGTCGAAGTTCCGCACGATCAAGGACAACGCGACGGTCACCCCGACCGTGACCAGCGCCGACGGCAAGCTCGTGCGGCAGGCCCCGGTGGACGTCGTCGACGGCAGGGCCACCTACACCGTGCCCGCCCAGTCCGTGACCTCCTTCTCCGTCAAGGGTGTCTCGGGCGTCGCGAAGAACGCGGGTCTCTTCAGCAAGGGTCACTCCTACACGCTGACCGGTGTGCAGAGCGGCAAGGCGGTGACGGTCGCCGCGAACGGCACGAACCTCGTCATCGGCTCGGCCAACGGCACGGTCGCCCAGGAGTGGCAGCTCGACGCGCGCTACGGCAGGACCGGCAACCGTCAACGGTACGTCTTCGCCAACCCGGCCGAGGGCAAGCGGCTCGCCGTGCGCGACAATGTGCCGGTCGTCGAGCCGGACACGGGTGAGCGCGACCCGGCGACCGAGTGGATCCTGTCCACCACGGGCGACGGCACCTGGACCCTCGTCAACGTGGCCACGGGGCGCCTCCTCGAAGTCGGCGGCCAGGCCACCAACGAGGGCGCCGCGGTCACCACCTGGCAGGCCAACTCCGGCTCCAACCAGCGGTGGAGGATCACTGATGTGACGTCCTGACCTGCCGTCGTTCGTCTGCGGCCATCGTCGTGGCTCGTCGCGCCCCGCGGCGGAGCCGCATGTCGGACACAGTCCCGCGCCCCTAGGGTGCCGCCCGCATCGCGATCCTCGTGGTGCGGGCGGTCTGCTGTGCGGGGATGCGTTCCAGGACGCCGCCCGCGAAGACGTCGTACAGCGGCAGGGTTTCCAGGTGGACGTAGCCGATGTGGCAGTCGCAGACGGCGAGCGGGCAGGGGCGGGGGCGCAGGGCGGTGCGGTAGGAGCCGTCGTAGAGGTTGCCGAGTTCGGCGCGGACGAAGTGGCAGCGGCGGACCGTGCCCTCGCCGTCGACCGAGATCACCGACTCGCCGGTGCGGCAGGGCAGTCCGGCGCTGGTGTGCGGGTGGCGGCTGTACGGGAAGAGCGGGTCGAGGGCGGTCCACCGCTCGGCGTCGGCGTCCTCGTAGGTGTGGCCGTCGGCCGCGTTGATCCACAGGTAGACGTGCTCGGGCAGGTCGGCGCGCAGGCGGCGGGCCGCTTCCAGGTGCTCGGGCAGGCCGACGACGCCGACGCTGAAGCGGATGCCCCGGTCGGCCAGGTCGCGGCACTTGGTGAGGAAGCGGTTGTAGGGGGTCTGGCCCGGGTGGTACGTGCACCAGAGGGCCAGCGTCTGCGGGTCGGCGTCGGCGAGCCAGTCGGTGCGGCAGCTGAGGTTGGTCTGGATGGCGACCCGGCGGATGTGCGGGAGGCGGGACAGCTCGGCGAGGGTGCGCCGGTACCAGGAGCGGACCAGGCCCTCTCCCCACGGGGTGAACAGGAGGGAGAGCCGGTCGTCGGTCCGGTCGGTGGCCCATGCGGCGAATCGTTCCAACGCGGCGCGGTCGGCGCGTAGTTGGGCTGTCGAGTCGCGACGCTTGGCGAACGGGCAGTAGGGGCAGTCGTAGTCGCAGGAGGCGAGCGGGCCCCGGTAGAGGAGGGTCAGGTCCATGGCCGGCCGGTCACTTCCGCTCGTAGGCGGCCATCGCGGCGCGCACGGCCGGGGAGAACAGCCCGGGGCCGATGGCGTCGGAGTGGGCGAGGCCCTCGGCGGTGAGCCGCAGGAGCCCGGAGTCGTCCGTCAGCCAGCCCCGGTCGGCGAATCCGGCGAGTTCGGGGCCGAAGTCCTCGGTGGGGGTGCTGCCGAAGCGGGCGCGGTAGTCGTCGACGCCGAGCCCCTCGGCCTGGAGCAGGGACTGCAGGAGGTGGCGGCGGCGGGACTCCTCGCGGGTCATGGGGTGGCCGACCTCGGCGTGCGCGAAGTCGGTCGTGCCCACGTAGTCGTCGATGATGCCGCGGATCTCGTGCATGCCGACCGCGTAGTCGAAGGAATAGTGCAGTCCGGCCGTGTAGGAGCGGGCTCCGCAGCCGAGGCCGATCATGCCGTCGGTCTGGCAGGCGTAGTCGTCGGCGCCCTGGGGCGGGGCGTCGGCGCGGCGGAACATCCGCATGGACTGCTGGATGTAGCCGTGCGCGAGGAGATGGTCGCGGCCGGTCCGGTAGAGGCTCAGACGCTGTTCGTCCCAGGCCGGGTCGGGACTGTTCGTGCCGCGCCGGTCGAGGCCGGTGAGGGGGCGGACGTAGAGCGGGTAGAGGTACAGCTCCTCGGGGCGCCAGGCGAGGGCCGCGTCCAGGGAGTGCAGCCAGCTGTCCTCGGTCTGGCCGTCGATGCCGTAGATGAGGTCGATGTTGAGGACCGGGATGCGGGCTTCGCGGATGCGGGTGAGGGCGGTCTCGACGTCGGCGCGGCGCTGTGGGCGTACGGCGGCGCGGGCCTCGGTCTCGACAAAGCTCTGGACGCCCAGGCTGAGCCGGGTGGTGCCGCGCCCGGCCAGGACGGCGAGCCGGTCGGCGGTGGCCGTGGCGGGCGACGCCTCGACGGAGAGCGGGACCGCGCCGAGGTCGGCGCCCATGCGGTGCTCGGCGATGTCGCAGAGCCGCTCCAGCTCGGCGGCGGTGAGGAAGGTGGGTGTGCCGCCGCCGAAGGCGGCCGTGGCGAACCGGACCTCGCCGGTGTCCCCGAGGGCCTCCCGTACGGCGCTCGCCTGCCGGTCCAGGGCGTCCAGGTAGGCGCCGGTCAGGCCGTCGGGGGCGCCGATGCGGGTGAAGAGGTTGCAGAAGCCGCAGCGGACCTCGCAGAACGGTATGTGGAGGTAGAGGGAGAGGGCGTCCTTGGGTTCGTCCGCCCAGAGCTTCGCCAGCGGTGGCCGGTCGTGGAGTCTGCGGTAGGCCGTCTTGTGCGGGTAGGCGTAGACGTAGTGCTGGTAGGGGCTGGTGAGCTGGGCGGTGGTCATACGGCGGCCTCGGGGTCCAGGAAGAAGTGGGCGTACGGCACGGTCCACACGGACTCGTGGCCGAGGCGGTGGCCGGTGTAGCCGTCGTCGCCGTAGGCGGTGCCGTGGTCGGAGCAGACGATCGCGAAGCAGCGGCGTCTGCTGCTCGCGGCGGCGAGGAGCCGGCCGATGTGCCGGTCGACGTACTCCAGGGCGGCGGCGTGGGTCGCGCGGGTGTCTCCTGCCTCGCGGGTTGCGCCGGGTAGGTGGAACCAGTTCGGCTGGTGCAGGGCGGAGACGTTCACGAAGAGGAACAGTCGCTGGTCGGCGGGGAGTTCACGGGTCACTTGTTCCGCGCGGGCGATCTGGTTCTCGAAGGAGTGCGGTGAGGTGACGCCGAACTCCGGTGCCCAGTGGGACTCGTGGAAGAGTCCGGGCAGGACCGAGCCGAGCGGGCCCTGCTTGTTGAAGAAGCCCACTCCCCCGACGCACACGGTGTGGTAGCCGGCCTTCGCCAGTCCGGAGACCAGGTCCGGGGTGTCGTAGACGAAGGTGCCGTCGGCGGTGGTCTCGCTGCCCGCGAAGCTCGCCGCGAACAGGCGCGGATGCGGTCCGGGGGCGGCCGGGGTCGGCAGGAATCCCGCGAAGATCGCCTGGTGGGAGGCGTAGGTGAAGCTGCCCGGGGCGTGCCGCTTCTCCCAGCGGCCGCCGGGGAGACGACGGGCGAGGTTCGGGATGCGACCCGCCTCCGCGAGCTCCGCGGCCACGTCGTACCGCAGGGTGTCGAGGGTGACCAGGAGGATGTCGTGACTGCCGACGACTTCCTTCATGTCGGGCTCAGGCATGGGGTGTTCCTCTGTTGTGCCGGTCGTGCAGTACGGCGGCCACCTGGGCGCCGTAGGTGTCCAGGTCCTCGGCGCCGCTGCCGGGCAGGCCGGTCAGGCGGGGCAGCAGGTCGCCGAAGGCGTTGACCTCGCCGACGGCGGCGCTGCGCCAGCCGACGGCCGGGAGCAGGTCGACGCCGACGCAGAGGGTGCGCGGGAAGCAGGCCGCGGCCCTCTCGCACACCCCGAGGACGTCGGCCCAGCGGGTGCCCGCCGCCTCGAAGGAGCGGCGGACGGCGTCGAGGTCGCCGCGGCTGCCGCCGAGGTGGAGATTGGTCATGGGTGAGCGGCTGGTGCGGACGACGGCGTGGGTGGCGCGGCCGGCCACGACGACGACCCGCAGATCGGTGGCGCGGCCCTCCTGGGAGGCCTTCGGCAGCCAGCGTTCGAGGTGCAGGCCGTCCGGGGCGAGGGCGTCGACGACGGCCGCGATGTCGCGCTCGCTCTCGTAGCGGCGCACCTTGAGGGAGTTGTACAGGCGGCCGTCCGGGGCCAGCTCCACGGGGGTGGTGGCCCTGATCCGGCCGCCGCCCGCCTCCACGGCGAGGATGCCCGACGCGGACGATCCGTGCGCGGGTTTCACGAACAGCCGGTGCATCCGGTGCTCGCGCATCAGCGCCCGTACGTCGTCCCAGCCGCGCACCGGAGCCGCGCCCGGGCCCGAGGTGGGCGAGGCGGGTACGGGGACCCCGGCGGCGTCGAGGACGGCGTGGCAGCGGCGTTTGTCGAACAGGACGGCGAGGTCCTCCGGGTCGTCGAGGCGCGCGCCGCCGCGCAGTCCGTGCAGCGCGGCGGTGAACCCGGCGTACCAGCGGCCCGAGCCCTCGACGCGGGTGGGGTCGTCGACGCCCCGCAGGAGGCGGTCCACCTCGCTGTTCTCACCGGGTGAGTCGATGCGGACGGTCTCGTCGCCGGTGAAGTCGGCTCCCCCGTCGCGCAGGACGTCCGTCCAGGGGACGACGCGCGGCGCGGGCAGGCCGGCCGTGCGCACCGCGTCCGCGAAGAGGGTGACACGTCGGTTCTCGGGGTTGCCGACCACCGCGAAGCGGGGCAGGTCCCGGTGCGGTGCGCTCACTCGCCGACGGCGACCCAGCGCCAGACCCTGCCGTCGTCCTCCGCGTCCTCGTCGGCACCGCCGCGGTCGAGGTCCAGCTCGACACCCGCCAGGGTCTGCCGCAGGCGGTCCTGGAGCGGCTCGGTGAGGTAGTGGTGGTGCAGGTCGAGTTTCCTGAGGTGGGTGAGGGGCTGGCCGCCGAGGAGGGCGGCGGCACCCTCGTCGGTGAGGATGCCCATGGAGAGGTCCAGGACCTCCAGGCGGGCGACGACCGGCGCGGAGGCGACGGCCGCGGCGACGGCGTCCTGCGTCTCACTGTTGCGCAGGGCCAGGTGACGCAGGCTCGGCAGGCGGGCACCGGACAGGATCGGCTCCAGGTCGGCAGGCTCGCTGTCGCCGCCGTACTCGGGGGTCCCCAGCCACAGGTCGAGGTGCTCCAGCGCGGGCAGGTCGCTGCCGCCGACGCCCCGCACGACCTCGGCGGGCAGCCCGCCGGTCTCGACGACCAGTCTGCGCAGCGCGCCGTGACTCACCGCGGGGAACCGCAGCCCGGATCCGCCGCGCACCCCGAACTCCTCCAGCTCGGGGAAGGCGGTCAGCAGGGGGGTGACGTCGGTCTGGTTGATCCAGGAGATCTCGCACTCCTCCGACTCCATGTCGCCCAGGAACAGGGCGCGCAGCGCGGGGAAGCGGTCGCGGGCGGCGACCAGGGCCTCGATGACCTCGGACGGGTCCTCCTCGTAGGCCTCCTTCCAGGCGCCGACGATCAGGGCCCGCACACGGGTGGTGTCCACGGCGGCGCAGAAGCGGGCGAAGGCCGCCGGCCACTCCTCGTCGGCGTCGTAGACGTCGCTGGTGATCCGCCACGCGAAGCCGTCCGGGTCGGGCAGGTCGTCCGTACGTCCCTTGGGGCCCGGGAAGTCGTGGGCGGGCAGCCGGTACAGCGAGACGAGGTGGCGGGCGTAGGACATGCGGCTGCTCCTGTGCGGAAAGTGTGTGCGATCCCTGATGCCCGCAGTTGTACCAACAGGCACTGACAACGCCCGGCGGCGGGGCCCGGGTTCGGGGCCGGTTCGAGGGCCGGTTCGAGGGCGTTGTCAGTGGTGGCCCGTACGGTCGTGGTCATGAGGCCGGTGCGTGGTGCACCAGGCGGTGAGGGGAGAGTCATGTACCGGCAGGGAGACGTGCTGATCGTGCCCGTGGACGCGGAGGCGGTGCCGCCGCACGTGGCGCAGGCGCCGCGGGAGGCCCGGGACGGGCGGGGGCGGCTGGTGCTGGCGCTGGGCGAGGTCACCGGGCACGCCCACGCGGTGGTGGGGCCGGGTGATCTGGTGCGCGAGCCGGGGCCGTTCGGTCCGCTGCTGCTGCATCTGCCGCAGGGCGGCCGGGTGGTGCACGAGGAGCACGCGGTGATCGCCCTGCCGAAGGGCTGGTTCCGGGTGATCCGGCAGCGGGAGTACGTGCCGGGTTCCGTGCGGATCGTGGCGGACTGAACAGGGAGTGGGGGAAGCGCAGATGACGACGACGGGTGTTCAGGTGACGGCAGTGGCTTCCGACGGGAGTGTCGCCGCGTGGCGTGCGTGCGCCGCGGCGACCGGTCCCGCCGACCGGGCGGCGGCCGAGGCCGGTGTGCGCCGTGCCTACCGGCAGGCCGGGCTCGCCGAGCCGGAGCAGGTGGTGTGGGCGGGCTCGCCGCGCGGGGCGGTGACGCTGATCCGGGCGATGACGGACACCGGTCCGAGCGTGCGCGAGACCGTGCGCAGTGCCCCCTGGGCGGGGGAACGGCAGCGGCTGCACGCGGAGTTGGGCCCGGCGGGCTGGCCGGCGCACTGGGCGGCGACCGGTGGCCGGCTGTGGGACTCCACCCAGGCGCTGGTGGACCGGATCCGCACCGGGATCCTGGAGGAACTGGCCGGCGGGGACTCGGGGAAGGAGGCCGCGCAGATACGGCTGATCCTGCTGGACGCGGTGCTGGGGCAGCACGACGCGCCGTGGCTCGCCGCGTTCCCGACGGACGGCGGTCCCCTCGACGGGCTGGCTTCGGTGTCCCGCAGCGCCGGGTGGTGGTGGCCGTTCGCGCGGGTGGCGGTGGTGTCCGAGCGGCCCGTGGCCCTGCACCGCGACGAGGCGGGGCGGCTCGACCACGGGGACGGTCCGGCGCTCGCCTATCCCGACGGCTTCGCCCTGTACGCCTGGCGGGGCATGCCGGTGCCGGCCGGCTTCCTGGCGGAACTGCCGGCGCTCACCCCGGAGCGGATCCGCGCCGAGGAGAACGCCGAACTGCGCCGGGTGATGCTGGAGTACTACGGCTACGACCGCTATCTGGCGGACTCCGGCGCCCGCCCCGTCCACCGGGACGAGACGGGCACGCTGTGGCGGATCGACCTCGCGAACGACGAGCCCGTGGTGATGGTGGAGGTCCTCAACTCCACCCCGGAGCCGGACGGTACCCGGCGCACGTACTGGCTGCGGGTACCGCCGTCGACCATGAAGGCACGCGAGGGGGTCGCCTGGACGTTCGGTCTGGGGGCGGACGTGTATCAGCCGCTGCAGGAGACGTGAGGGTGAACGTCGTCGGGCGTCAGAGCCTGTGTCATATCCCCGCAGCAGGAGGCTCGCGACCGCCGGGCCTCAGACCTGGCCCGCGCGGGCCAGGACGTCCGTGACCTGTTCGCGGAGCTGTTCCCGGGCCTCGGCGGGCAGGGCGGCGAGGTCCGTGCGCTCCAGGGCGTGCAGCACCTGGTCGGCGTCCGTGTCGAAGGGGGTGCTCTCGCTGAGCACCTCGTAGCCGTCGCGTACGGCCACGCGCAGTTGCCCGGGACGGTTGCCGTCGCCGTCGGCGTGTACCGCGGCGGCCACGACGAGCGGCGGAGGGCCGCCCGCCTCGCCCTCCACCTTGCGGTAGCCGGTCACCAGTGGGGTGCGCCAGCGCAGGCCGAGCAGCAGCGGACGCTTGGTCACCAGCTCGGTGAGATCGGTGTCGTACACGCTGTCGGGTTCCAGGACCGTGGCGCGGGCGTCGAGGACGAGCGCCGCGGGGAGCAGACAGCGCAGGGTGCTGCCGACGATGTTGCCGCCGACCGTGGCGGTGCGGCGCACCGCGCCGGTTCCGATGCCGGAGGCCGCCCGGTGCAGCACCTCGGGCAGGGTGGTGTCGACGCGGTGCAGCAGGACGGCACCGCCGAGCTCCTCGGAGCCGACGACGTTCGCCTCCGGCACGTTGCGCAGGGACACCGCCTGTTCCGGGAAGCCGTCCCGTTGCCAGGCGGCCCACACCAGTGTGGCCCCGCCGATCGGTACCGCCCCCTCGGCCAGACACTGCTGTGCTTCGGATATGGAGGCGGGAAGACGCAACTGCACGACAACCGACCTGCCTTCCCGGGTAGTTCGAGGGGAGGCACGTGTCACTCCCCCGCGTGATCAATGGCAGAACGGATTCTGCCCAGGCGCACGGGGGCGCATACAGGGCTCATGGCGGCACCGCGTGCCGAGGGAAAATGCGTTGCGGCCGGTTCCGCCGCTGCCGACCCTTGCCCCATGTCCTACGTCCTGCGCCCCGCCGCTCTCGCCGACGCGCCCGCCGTGACCGAACTGCTCAACGCCGTCGACCTGATCGAGATCGGCCGGCCCGAGACGGATCTGCACACCGTCGAGGCCGATCTGAAGCATCCCGAGACCGACCTCGAGCGGGACACGTGGCTCGCCTTCGACGGGGGCCGGCTGGTGGCCTACGGGCTGCTGTGGGACAACTCGGGCGGCGAGCGCATCGACATCGACCACTACGTGCTGCCCGACCGGCAGGACGCGGGACGGCTCGTCCTGGAGGCGATGGAGGCGCGGGCGCTGCAGCAGGCACGGGACAACGGCGCCGGGCGCGCCGTGGTGCACCTGAACCTCAACATCGCGCCCACGCTGGACACTTCACTGCTCACGGAACGCGGCTGGTCCGTCGTACGGCGTTATCACGTGCTGCGCCGGCCCCTGGACGGTGCCGAGGACACGGTGCCGGCACTGCCCGCCGGGGTGCGGCTTCGGTCCTGCGCCACGGAGGCGGACCGGACCCGGGTGCACGAGCTGTACCAGGCCACGTTCGCCGAGCACTTCGACTTCCAGCCGCGCGGCTACGAGCAGTGGCTGCACGACGTGGACGCCGACGGGCTCGACTGGTCGCTGGTGTGGATCGTCGGCACGGACGAGCTCGGGGACGCCGGGTTCCTGCTGGCCCGCGACGACCGTGAGGCGATGGGCTGGATCCGCAGCCTCGGTGTGCTGCGCGAGGCGCGGGGGCGCGGTCTCGCCGGGCTGATGCTGCGGCACGCCTTCGCGGCGTTCGCCGCCCGGGGGCGGGACACGGTGGGGCTCGGCGTGGACACCTCCAACGCCACGGGCGCGCCCCGGCTGTACGCCCGCCACGGGATGACCGTGCACTACGCGGTGGACACCTGGGAGGGCGTCGTGCGCTGACCGCGGAGCACACCGGTCCTCCGCGGTCGCACAGCCATCAGAAGGGCCCGAGTGCCGCCACCGGCGGCGGAACTCCTAAGGGGTCGCGGCGGGCAGTCGGGTGGGTACGACCGGCAGCATCATGCCGTCGCCGATCGGCGCGGTGTGCGGTACCAGGGCGCCTTCACGGGCGATCTGGAGCAGATCCGGGAGGCTGTAGGGTTCCGCGCCGTCGAGGTCGACCTGGTAGCCCAGGTCGCCGAGGCTCGCCGCGGTCATCCGGCTCAGCGGGTTGCCCGCGGCGGAGATGAACGGCGACATGAGTTCGTTGACGAAGACGGCCTCACGCCAGTGGCTGTCCTGGGTGCCGGGGCCGCCGAAGTTGGCGACCGGTACCGGGACGGGCTCCTCTTCGCCGAGGAGTGCGGCGAACTCGGCCATGGCCCGCTCGCCCACGAAGGTGGGGTTCCGTGTGCCGGCGCCTTTGAGGAGCCCGAACGGCGTCCAGAGGATGCCGATGCCGAGGACATGTCCCATTTCGTGGGTGATCACGTCGACGAGTGTGCCCTCCGCTTCCATCTGGGTGAGATCGGCGGAGTCGAAACGCATCACGCCCTTCGCCGGCAGATTCGCGCCGAACTGCGCGGTTTCGTCGCGGAAATCGGTGGGTCCGGCCATGCCCAGGATGCGGCCGGGGCCGTCGATGGTCACGCCTTCGGCCTCGATCAGCAGGTCGTCGATGATGTCCCCGCCCACGACCGCGGTGTCCAGGTCACCCACGATGACCCGCGCCCATCGGTCGGCCGCCGCCGCGAAGGCGTCCTGCTGATTGCTCGTCAGTCCGCCGAGGAAACGGACCTCGATGGTGAACGGAGACGTGGTTCTGGCGACTTCCCTGGCCCGTTCGAAACTGGCGACCGCTCGATACGTCTGGAACGTGTTGGTGGCGACCTTGCCCATTTCCGTTCTCCCGTCCGTCGGCTCCGGAAAGAATCCCTCCCCTTGTCACACTAGGCCGAACGGGTTGCCGCTGCCCGTTCGGAACAAAGGCAAGGGGCGGACAGAAGTGTGAAATTCAACTTGAATGCGTTCCGGCCCGCAGATCCCGCAGATCCCGAAGATCCCTGAGATTCCTGAGATGCAGGTGAGCAGCGGATTTCCTAGACTGGTATTCGGGTGTTTTCGAGGGGGGTTTCACCGCAGCTTCGTTTCACCGCAGCTTCAGGAGAGATCATGGCCGTGAAGCGTGCCCTCCCCCGCTCCGCCCCGGTCTACGCCCTCGCGGGAATCCGCGTGTTCAACGGGGCCACCGGTCTGCTGGCGCCGACGCTGCTCATCCGGCGTCTGGACCCGGGCCGCGAGCCGCACAGCCCCGCCGCCGTCTACGCCTTCCGGCTCTTCGGCATCCGCACCGTCCTGCTCGGCCTGGACCTGCTGACCCACCACGGCGAGCAGCTCCGGGAGGACCTGCGCGAGGGGATCCTGATCCACGCCAGTGACACCGCTACGGCGGCCCTGCTCGGCCTCAGCGGCCGGCTCCCGCCGCGCACCGCGATCCTGACCACGCTCATCTCGGCCACCAACACGGTCCTGGCCGCGACCGCCGGCCTCGCGCCGCCCAACTCCTCCGAGGGCGGGCGGAAGTGACCGCCGGGCCCGATGCCGCTCCCCCGGCCGGGACGGACGCCGAGACGGGTTTCGACTACGTCGTCGTCGGCGCCGGTGCCGGAGGCGGGCCGCTCGCGGCCAACCTCGCCGCCGCGGGCCGGCGCACCCTGCTGCTCGACGCGGGCGGTGCCACGGACAACGACACCTACCTGGTCCCCGCCTTCCACGCCGACGCCTCCGAGGACCCGGCCCAGTGCTGGAACTACTTCGTACGGCACTACGAGGACGAGCGGCAGCAGCGGCGCGACAGCAAGGTCGTCTCGGACCGGGGCGTCCTCTACCCGCGCGCGGGGACCGTCGGCGGCTGCACCGCACACCACGCGCTGATCACGGTCTATCCGTACAACCGCGACTGGGACGCGATCGCCGAGGAGACCGGCGACGCGAGCTGGCACAGCACGGCCATGCGCCGGTATTTCGAGCGGCTGGAGCGCTGCACCTACCGGCCCAGGCCCAAGGAGCCGCCCGCCAACCCGCTGCTGGCGGCGCTGTTGAGGGCGCTGCCCTTCCTCGCGGGCCGGTACCGCAACACCGCGCGGCACGGTTTCGACGGCTGGCTGCCGACCGCCCTGGCCGACCCCGCGCTGATCGTCCAGGACGAGCAGTTGCTGAAGGTGCTCCTCTCCGCGGCGGAGAGCGCTCTCGCAGACTTCCTCGACCGGCCGCTGTCCCCGCTGGAGGGGCTCGGCTCGTTCGTCGACCCCAACGACTGGCAGGCGCAGACGCGGGCCCTGCAAGGGCTGTGGCAGATCCCCCTGTCCACGGCCGACGGGCGGCGCAGCGCCGTACGGGAGCGGGTCCGCGCGGCGGAGCGCGACCATCCGGGCCTTCTGGTGGTCCGTACGCACGCCCTGGCGGCCCGGGTGGTGCTGGACGGGAGTGGGGCGGCGACGGGCGTCGACTACCTGGACGAGGCGCACGCCTACCGGGCGGACCCGGCGAGCCGGCCCGCCGCCGGGCCGCCGGTCCTGCGCAGGGTCCTCGCCTCCCGGGAGGTGATCCTGGCGGCGGGGGCGTTCAACTCACCGCAGCTGCTGATGCTGTCGGGCATCGGACCGCGTGAGGAGCTGAGCCGGCACGGCATCCCGGTACGGGTCGATCTGCAGGGCGTGGGAGCGCATCTGCAGGACCGGTACGAGGTGGGCGTGGTCAGCCGGATGGACCGGGAGTTCCCCGTCGTCGCGGACTGCGACTTCCACGCGCCGCGGCCCGGGACCGAGCCGGACCGCTGTTACCGGGCCTGGCAGCGGGGCGAGGGCCTGTACACGACCAATGGCGCGGTCGTCGGTGTCACCCGCAAGTCCCGCCCCGAGCTGGACGTTCCCGATCTGTTCGTGTTCGGCGGGCCCTTCGACTTCCGCGGCTACCGGCCCGGCTACTCCCTCGACCTGACGCGGCACCGGGACCGTTTCACCTGGGCCGTCCTCAAGAGCCGCACCCACAACACCGGGGGCCGGGTGCGCCTGCGCTCCGCCGACTTCCGGGACACCCCGCTCGTGAACTTCCACTACTTCGCCGAGGGCACCGACAAGGACGACCTGGATCTCGAGGCGATGGCGGACGCCGTGGAGTTCGTGCGCGGTATGAACCGCAGGGCCGGCTCGGTGATCCGCGAGGAACTGTGGCCCGGCAAGCAGGTCGGCGGCCGCGAGGACGTACGCCGGTTCGTGCGGGACGAGGCGTGGGGCCATCACGCGTCCTGCACCTGCCGGATGGGGCGGTCGGACGATCCCTCGGCCGTCGTCGACAGCGCCTTCCGGGTGCGTGGAGTGGACCGGCTGCGCGTCGTCGACGCCTCGGTGTTCCCCCGTATTCCCGGGTTCTTCGTCGCCGTACCCGTCTACATGATCAGCGAGAAGGCGAGCGACGTGATCCTCGCCGACCGGCGGGCGGCGTGATCCGCGCCGCCGAAGGAGTACCGCAAGGAGTACCGCGATGAGCAAGCGACGACACACCGCACGACGTTCCACGGCCGGATACCGCACCTCGCTGCCCTGGCGGATCATCACCGCCGCAGCGGAGTACGTCGACCGGCGCGTCGGCTGGGACAAGTTGCCCGTGCTGCCCGGCCTGCTGACACTCCTCGGGCTGCGCGTCAGGCTCCGGCAGAGGAACCTCCACGACACCGGCGAGATCCCCTCGGTGAACCTGCCCGATCCCGCGCCGCCGTCCGAACGGCACAGGGTCAACCGGACCGCGGACGGCAGCCACAACGACCTCGGCGAGCCGAGGATGGGCATGGCGGGCACCCGCTTCGGCCGGAACATCCCGCTGGACCGCATCGCGCCGACGACGCCCGAGGACGTCCTGGCCGAGCCGAGCCCCCGCGAGGTCAGCCGCGCCCTGCTCACCCGGGAGGCGATGACACCGGCCGAGTCGGTCAACTCGCTGGTCGCCGCCTGGCTGCAGTTCATGGTCCGCGACTGGTTCAGTCACGGGACGAGCCCCACGGACCGGCCCTGGGAAGTGCCCCTCATGGACGACGACCCGTGGCCGGAACAGCCCATGCGGATCATGCGGACGCCCGACGACCCGACCCGCGACCCGTCGGCGCCCGCCGGGACGCCCGACACCCGGGTCAACGTCTCCTCGCACTGGTGGGACGCCTCGCAGATCTACGGCACGAACGAGTCGGAACAGCGGCTGATGCGCACCGGTGAGCTGGGCAAGCTGCATCTGTGGGACGACGAGCAGTCCCCGTTCCCCTCGGAGCCCGCCCACGATCCCTCCCAGGTGCCCGGCTTCTGGCTGGGGCTGGCGATGATGCAGAGCCTGTTCGCCCGGGAGCACAACGCGATCTGCGACCACCTCCACGTGGCGTACCCGTCGTGGAGCGACGAGGAGCTGTTCCAGCGGGCCAGGCTGGTCAACGCCGCGCTGCTGGCCAAGATCCACACTGTCGAGTGGACCCCGGCCGTGATCAGCCACCCCACCACCGTGAAGGCCCTGCGCGCCAACTGGTGGGGCATCGCGGGCGAACGCGTCCACAAGCTGTTCGGCCGGATCAGCGACAGCGAGGTGATCAGCGGAATCCCCGGCGCTGAGACCGACCACTACGGCGTCCCGTACTCCCTCACCGAGGAGTTCGTCGCGGTGTACCGCATGCATCCGCTGATCCGGGACGAGTGGCATCTGCGCTCCGCCGAGGACGACGGGACGCTGCGCCACTGCACCCTGCGGGACATCTCGGGGCCCGGGGCACTGAAGGTCCTGGAGACCACCGGGATGGCCGATCTGCTCTACAGCTTCGGCACCCTGCACCCCGGTCTGGTCACCCTGCACAACTTCCCCAGGTTCCTCCAGGAGTTCGAACGCCCGGACGGCCATCTCCAGGACCTCGCGGCGACCGACATCCTGCGCTCCCGCGAGCTGGGCGTCCCCCGCTACAACGAGTTCCGGCGGCTGCTGCGCCTGAAGCCGGCCGCCACCTTCACCGAGCTGACGCCCGACGAGGAGTGGGCGCGGCAGATCGAGCAGGTCTACGACGGCGACATCGAGAAGGTCGACCTCACGGTCGGGCTGTACGCGGAGAAGCTGCCGGCCGGTTTCGCCTTCAGCGACACGGCGTTCCGCATCTTCATCCTGATGGCCTCGCGCCGGCTGAACAGCGACCGCTTCTTCACCGAGTACTACACGCCCGAGGTGTACTCCAGGGCCGGCATGGCCTGGATCGACGACAACAGCATGATCACGGTGCTGCTGCGCCACCACCCCGAGCTGCGCACGGCTCTGGCGGGGCTGAAGAACGCCTTCGAGCCGTGGCACACCGCTGGAAGGACGGTGGACTGACATGCTGACGGCGGACAGGACCCGCGAGGAGCGGCAGCGCCAGACCGAGGCGGCCGCCGCGCGGTACGACGAGACCACGCAGGAGCGGCAGGCCGTCGAGCGGCGGCAGGACGCCGGTGTCACCTTCCCGGACTCGGAGCAGGCGCTCGCCGCCCGCGCGGCCCGGCTGCTCGACCGGCACGCGGTGTCCCCCACGCTGGCGGTGGAGGCCGTCCGCGCCGAACCGCTGGCCGCGACAGCCGCGTACGAACGCATCCTCGGGGCGTCCACCGAACTGCAGGCCTGGAGCTTCCTGCCGCGCGGCGCCCGGGCGGCCCGTACCGTGGCCCGGATCTCGGTGCGGGAGAACGGCCGCGAGCTTCCGCTCGGCACCGGCTTCCTCGTGTCGCCGCGGCTGCTGATGACCAACCATCACGTCCTGCCCGACGCGGACACCGCCCGGCAGTGCTTCGTGGAGTTCGAGGCCCAGGTGAGCGTCGACAACACGCCCCAGGCGGCGACCCGGCTGCCCCTCGATCCCGACGGGTTCTTCACTGCGGACGAACGCCTCGACTTCGCCCTGGTGCTCGTGCCCCCGGGCCCGGACGGGCGGCCGCCCGGGGAGACGTTCGGCTGGAACCGGCTGAGCGCGCAGACGGGAAAGCTGGTGATCGGCGAACCCGTCAATGTCGTCGGCCACCCGATGGGCCGGCTGAAGGAGATCGCGGTACGCGACAACACGCTCCAGGTGCGCCTGGACGACTTCCTCCACTACAAGACGGACACCGAGCCCGGGAACTCGGGTTCCCCCGTCTACAACGACCAGTGGGAGGTGGTCGCGCTGCACCACAGCGGGGTGCCCAGAACGGACGAGCAGGGCCGTGTGCTGCGCACCGACGGTCAGGTCTGGCGGCCGGGGGACGGCGACGACGCCATCGACTGGGTCGCCAACGAAGGCGTCCGCATCACCTCCGTCCTCCGGCATCTCGCCGCGCTGCCGCGTACCGCCCGGCCGTCGCCGCTGGACGAGATGGGCACCGAGTCGGGCCTGGTCCAGACGCAGGCCGCGGCCCCCGCCACCGCCACGCCCACCGCCGCGCCCGCTGCCGCTGCCACCGCGGCGCCCTCGGTCACGCCGCTTCCGGCGACCGAGCGGACACCCGTGCTCACCGGGCTGCGCGCCCGGGCGGGAGCCTTCGGCGGCCACCGGCATCTGGTCTTCCTGCACGGCCGGTCCCAGGAGAAGAAGGACCCCGAGAAGCTGCGCCGGGAATGGGCGGCCGGTCTCAACCAGGGGCTCGTGCGGGCCGGGCTCGCGCCCGTCGACCCGGAGGACATCTGGTTCCCGTACTACGGCGACACCCTCGTGCAGTCCCTGACCACGCACGAGGCCGTGCCCCACACGGTGGAGGCGCCGAGCGCCACGGCGGCGGAGGTGGTCGCCCCCTCCTCGCCGTCCGCCCGCACGGTGTACGAGGAGATCCTCGGCGAGGCGGCCGCCAAGTGGGACATGCCGCAGGAGCATCAGCTCGCCACCGAGCGGATCGGCTTCGGAGACGTCCTCGGGGCGCTGCAGAAACGGCTGAGCTGGCTCGCCGCCAGGAGCGATCTCGACGCCTGGGCCATCGCCCTGGTCTTCCGTGACGTGGCCGCGTATCTCGACGCGGAGCGGCCCGTCCGGGACGAGGTCCTGAACTGCGTGCTGGAGACGGTGCCGGACTCGGGAGACGTGGTCCTCGTCGGTCACAGCCTCGGCACGGTCGTCGGCCTCGATCTCGTCACCCGGCTGTCGCCCGGCGTGAACGCGGTCCATCTGACCACGGCGGGCAGTCCGCTCGGTCTGGACGGCGTGTACAGCAGGCTGCTGGTCGGCGGGCCGAAGCGTCCCGACAAGGTGGCGGACTGGCTCAACGCCTGGTGCCCGACGGACGCGGTCGCCATCGGCTGCCCCCTGGGCGACGACTGGGCGGACGGCCTCGTCGACCTCGCCGTCCTCAACGCCCGCGACCGGGCCCACAGCATCGTGGAGTACCTCTCCCACACCGAGGTCGCCCGGTCGATCGGCAGCCGGCTCACGGTCTGAGCCGGCTCACGGCCGAGATCCCGTCAGGAGGGTGCCAGCCAGGGCTGCGGATCGGTGTAGTAGCCGTCGTAGATCACCTCGAAGTGCAGGTGCGGGCCGGTGGACAGACCGGTGGAGCCGACCCGTCCGACCGGGGTGCCGGTCTGCACGCTCTGGCCCGCGGTGACGTCGATACGGGAGAGATGGCTGTACGTCGTCTGCAGCCGCTTGCCCTCGATGGTGCCGTGGTCGACGACGACCCGGTTGCCGTAGGCCTTGGTCATGGCCGCGAAGACGACCGTGCCCGCGCGGGCCGCGGAGACCTGGGCGCCCTGGGGTGCGCCGAAGTCCACGCCGGTGTGGAGCTTGGTGACGCCGGTGAGGGGGTGCTTGCGGGAGCCGTAGGGGGAGGTGATGGTGAGGGTGGTGACGGGTGGGGAGAGGATGGCGTCCGCCTGGGCACCCGCACTGCCCCCGGCGGGGTCCTCCCTGTCGAACTCCGCGTACTTCGCGAACAGGGACTTGACCTCGGTGAGGTAGGTCTTCGCGTCGGCGGGGACGCGGCCGGCCTCCTCCACCGCGTCCGTGCCGACGGCGTAGGCGGCGAGGGTGAGGTCGACCAGGTCCCCGTTGACGGTTCCGTCGGTTCTGAGGTCGGTGACCTTTCGGGCGAGGGAACAGTCCTGGCGGCCGAGCGCCATGATCGCGTCGGCCGGATCGCCGGGCGAGGAGCTGCCGTTGCCGTCGTCGTCCTTGCCCCAGGTCCGCCACTGGGCGTCGGTGAAGGCGGCGATGCCCTGTCCGCCGGAGGCGCCGGCCGTGGCGTTGTCCCAGCCGGTGAGCTGGTCGATCTGGGCGGCGAGCACGGACGGGGTGACGACGTTGCAGGCGTCGGCGGCCTTGCGCAGCCAGGGGCCGTAGGTGTCGTTGACGCCGGACACCGCGTCCTGCTGGGTGCCGCCGCCCGGGGTCCAGTCGTCGGGGAGCCCGCCGGTCAGGGCCAGGACTCCGGCCACGGCGGAGAGGGTGAGCAGTCCGGGAAGGACCAGGAAGACGACGGGGCCGGGACCGCGCCGGCGGGGCGAGGGGGGCGGCGGGGTCTGCGCCGGTGCTCCGGGCCCGGTGTCCCGCACGGGGGTGTCGACGGCGTGCTCTTCGCTCACGCGGAGAGCTCAGCGGGGAGTGTGCAGTTGTTCACGGGCGGACGGTAGCCCGTGGCGGGGCCGGTGTCAGCGGACGCGAGGGCACAACCGCTGCCCGCAGGGGCAGAACCGGTCGGCGGTGTCCTGCCGGGGGTCTTGGTAGAAAGAGCCGCCACAGGCCTGGACCTCGGGTGCCGGCCGTCGTCCGCGCTCGGAAGGATCCCGTCGTGTCCCTCGCCCACATCTCCCAGCTGCACGGCCTGCCCGTGCACGTCTTCCCGCAGGCCGGCGCCGGGCAACAGCCGCTGCCGGAGGCCGGGACGGTCGCCTGGAAGCTGGTGAGCGGCCTGCGTACCGACGAGGAGGACTTCGACGAGTACTGGCAGCGCTTCCTGGACACCGTGGACCTGGCGGGGGTGCGCGCCCTGGTCCTCGGCGGCGGCGCCTACGGCGGTGACCTGGACGGCTGCGACCCCGGGGAGACGGCGGAGCTGCTCGCCGGAGCCGCCGACCGGCTGACCGGTCTTCAGGCCCTCTATCTCGCCGACCTCATGTTCGAGGAGTCGGAGCTGTCCTGGATCGTCCAGGGTGACGTCAGCCCGATCCTCCAGGCCTATCCCCGGCTGCGGGAGCTGGCGGTACGCGGTTCGACCGACGGCTTCGGCGACGGTCCGGGCCTGGAGTTCAAGCCGATCAGCCATGACGGGCTGCGTGTCCTGCGCTTCGAGAACGGCGGGCTGCCCGCGCACGTGCTGCACGGGCTCGCCGCCTCGGAGCTGCCCGCCCTGGAGCACCTGGACATCTGGCTGGGCGCCGAGTGGTACGGCCGTAGCGCGACCGTCGAGGACCTGGCGCCGTTCCTGGACGGCTCAGGACTGCCCGCGCTGCGCCGGCTGGGCCTTCAGAACGCCGACATCCAGGACGAGGTGGCCGCCGCCGTCGCCTCGGCCCCGGTGGTGGCCCGGCTGACCGCCCTGCACCTGGGCCGCGGCACCCTCACGGACGACGGGGCCGAGGCGCTGCTGACCGGTCAGCCGCTGACGCATCTGAAGGAACTGGACCTGCACCACCACTATCTGTCCGACGAGATGGCGGAACGGGTGCGGCAGACGCTGGAGCCGCACGGGGTGAAGGTCGACGTGTCCGAAAAGGTGGAGCTGGAGGAGGACGAGAGCCGGTACGTGGCCGCCGGCGAGTGAGCCCACCGCCGGCGGCCGCCCGGCCCGGCCGGCTCAGTCGACGACCACCAGCAGGTCGCCGCCCTCCACCTGCTGGATCCGGTTGATGGCGAGCCTGCTCACGCGTCCGGCCTTGGGCGCGGTGATGGTGGCCTCCATCTTCATCGCCTCGATGGTGGCGACGGTGGCCCCGGCCGCGACCTGGTCGCCCTCGGCGACGGCGAGCGTCACCACGCCCGCGAACGGGGCGGCGACATGGCCGGGGTTGGCGCGGTCGGCCTTCTCGGTGACCGGGATGTCGGAGGCCGCCGCCCGGTCGCGGACCTGGATGGGCCGCAGCTGGCCGTTGAGGGTCGACATCACCGTGCGCAGTCCGCGCTCGTCGGCCTCGCCGACCGCCTGGAGCTCGATCAGCAGCCGGACGCCGGGTTCCAGGTCGACGGAGTACTCCTTGCCTGGGCGCAGCCCGTAGAAGAAGTCCTTGCTGTCCAGGACGCTGGTGTCGCCGAACGCCTGGCGGTGTGCCTCGAACTCGCGGGTCGGAGCCGGGAACAGCAGCTGGTTGAGGGTGGCTCGGCGGTTCTTCTCCAGGCCGTCGCGGTCCTCGGCGGTGAGGTCCTTGACCGGCTTGGCGTCGGCGCGGCCTTCGAGGGCCTTGCTGCGGAAGGGCTCGGGCCAGCCGCCGGGCGGGGTGCCGAGCTCGCCGCGCAGGAACCCGATGACCGAGTCGGGGATGTCGTAGCGGTTCGGGGCCGCCTCGAAGTCCGCCGGGGAGACCCCGGCGCCGACCAGGTGCAGTGCGAGGTCGCCGACCACCTTGGAGGAGGGGGTGACCTTGACCAGGTGACCGAGGATGCGGTCGGCGGCGGCGTACATCGCCTCGATGTCCTCGAAGCGGTCGCCGAGGCCGAGCGCGACGGCCTGGGTGCGCAGGTTGGAGAGCTGGCCGCCGGGGATCTCGTGGTGGTAGACGCGCCCGGTGGGGGAGGCGAGGCCCGCCTCGAACGGGGCGTAGATGCGGCGGACGCTCTCCCAGTACGGCTCCAGGTCGCCGACGGCCTGGAGGTCGAGGCCGGTGGGGCGCCCGGAGTGGTCGGTGGCGGCGACGATCGCCGACAGCGAGGGCTGGGAGGTCGTACCGGCCATGGAGGCCACCGCGCCGTCGACGGCGTCCGCGCCCGCCTGGATCGCGGCGAGGTAGGTGGCGAGCTGGCCGCCCGCGGTGTCGTGGGTGTGCAGGTGCACCGGCAGGTCGAACTCACGGCGCAGCGCGGAGACCAGCGTGGCGGCGGCGGGGGCGCGCAGCAGGCCCGCCATGTCCTTGACGGCCAGGACGTGGGCGCCGGCCTCGACGATCTGCTCGGCGAGCCGCAGGTAGTAGTCGAGGGTGTAGAGGCGCTCGTTCGGGTCGGACAGGTCGGAGGTGTAGCAGAGGGCGACCTCGGCGACCGCGGTGCCCGTCTCGCGTACGGCGTCGATGGCGGGGCGCATCTGGCCGACGTCGTTGAGGGCGTCGAAGATGCGGAAGATGTCGATGCCGGTGGCGGCGGCCTCCTGCACGAAGGCGTCGGTGACCTCGGTCGGGTACGGGGTGTAGCCGACGGTGTTGCGGCCGCGCAGCAGCATCTGCAGACAGATGTTGGGCACGGTCTCGCGCAGGGCGGCCAGCCGCTCCCAGGGATCCTCGGCGAGGAACCGCAGGGCCACGTCGTAGGTGGCGCCGCCCCAGCATTCCAGGGAGAGCAGGTTCGGCAGGGTGCGGGCGACCAGCGGGGCGGAGGCGAGGAGGTCCTTGGTGCGTACCCGGGTGGCCAGCAGCGACTGGTGGGCGTCGCGGAAGGTGGTGTCGGTGACGCCGATGGTCGGGGACTCGCGCAGCCGGCGGGCGAAGCCGTCGGGGCCGAGCCGGACCAGCCGCTGCCGGGAACCGGCCGGCGGCTCACCGGCGGGCAGCGGGGGCAGCTTGGTGGTCGGCTCGATCAGCTCGGGCCGCTCGCCGTGCGGCTTGTTGACGGTGACGTCGGCGAGGTAGGTGAGCAGCTTGGTGCCGCGGTCGGCGGAGGAGCGGGCCGTCAGCAGGTGCGGGCGCTCCTCGATGAACGAGGTGGTGACCCGCCCCGCCTGGAAGTCGGCGTCGTCAAGGACGGCCTGGAGGAACGGGATGTTGGTGGCCACGCCGCGGATGCGGAACTCGGCGACGGCACGCCGGGCGCGCCGGATGGCGGCCTCGAGGTCCCGGCCCCGGCAGGTGAGCTTCACCAGCATGGAGTCGAAGTGGGCGCTGATCTCCGTACCGGCGTGGGTGGTTCCGCCGTCGAGACGGATGCCGGAGCCGCCCGGGGAGCGGTAGGCGCTGATGCGGCCGGTGTCGGGGCGGAAGCCGTTGGCGGGGTCCTCGGTGGTGATACGGCACTGCAGGGCCGCGCCGCGCAGGGTGACCGTGTCCTGGGAGAGGCCGAGTTCGGCGAGGGTCTCGCCGGAGGCGATGCGCAGCTGGGCCTGGACGAGGTCGACGTCGGTGACCTCCTCGGTGACCGTGTGCTCGACCTGGATGCGGGGGTTCATCTCGATGAAGACGTGGTTGCCTTCTCGGTCGAGGAGGAACTCGACGGTGCCCGCGTTGCGGTAGCCGATCTGCTGGGCGAAGCGGACGGCGTCGGCGCAGATCCGCTCGCGCAGCTCCGGGTCCAGGTTGGGCGCGGGGGCCAGCTCGATGACCTTCTGGTGGCGACGCTGGAGGGAGCAGTCGCGCTCGAAGAGATGGATGACGTTGCCCTCGCCGTCGGCGAGGATCTGCACCTCGATGTGGCGGGGGTCGACGACGGCCTTCTCCAGGAAGACGGTCGGGTCGCCGAACGCGGACGCCGCCTCGCGGGAGGCCGCCTCGATGGACTCGCGCAGCGCGGCCGGGTCCTCGACCCGGCGCATACCGCGCCCGCCGCCGCCCGCGACCGCCTTCACGAAGACGGGGAAGCCGATCTCCTCGGCGGCCCGGACCAGTTCGTCGACGTCCGTGGAGGGCGCGGAGGAGCCGAGGACGGGGACGCCCGCCGCGCGGGCCGCGGCCACGGCGCTGGCCTTGTTGCCCGTCAGCGTCAGGGTGTGCGCGTCGGGGCCGACGAAGGTGATGCCCGCCTCCTCGCAGGCGCGCGCGAGTTCGGGGTTCTCGGAGAGGAACCCGTAGCCCGGGTAGACGGCGTCGGCGCCCGCGCGGCGGGCGGCGCCCACGATCTCCTCCACTGAGAGGTAGGCGCGCACCGGATGCCCGGGTTCGCCGATCTCGTAGGCTTCGTCGGCCTTCAGCCGGTGAAGTGAGTTGCGGTCCTCGTGCGGGAAGACGGCGACCGTGCGCGCGCCCAGCTCATAGCCGGCGCGGAACGCACGGATCGCGATCTCACCACGGTTGGCGACCAGCACCTTGCGGAACATCCTGGACCCCTTCGGCCTGCCGTTGACGGGACCCATGGTGTCGGTCACCGACCGTGTTCGCCATGTGAGTCGGGCCACTCATCGGCATGTCTCGCCCAATGAGACGTGTTCCGCACAGCGAGTCAGGTGGCGGTGGCCTCGGCGGCGGCCCGGCCCGCCTGGCGTCCGGAGAACAGACAGCCGCCGAGGAAGGTGCCCTCCAGGGAGCGGTAGCCGTGGATCCCGCCGCCGCCGAAGCCGGCGACCTCTCCGGCCGCGTACAGCCCGGGCACGGGGTTGCCGGAGGCGTCCAGGACCCGGCCGGAGAGGTCGGTCTGGAGGCCGCCGAGGGTCTTGCGGGTGAGGACGTTGAGGCGTACGGCGATCAGCGGTCCGGCGCTCGAGTCCAGGATCCGGTGGACGGACGCCGTACGGCTGAGGGTGTCGCCGGGGTAGTTGAGGGCGTTGCGGATGCCCATGACCTGGACGTCCTTGGTGTACGGGTTGTCGATCTCGCGGTCGCGGGCCTCGATCTGCCGCTTGAGGTCGGCGTAGTCGATGAGGTTGTCGCCGGTCAGCTTGTTCATCCCGGTGACGAGGTCGGCGAGCGAGGTGGCGACGACGAAGTCCTCGCCGTTTTTCTTGAACTTCTCGATCGGCTCGGGGGTCTGCCAGATGCGGGACAGCAACTGCCAGACGTTCTTGTTGGTGAGGTCCGGGTTCTGTTCGGAACCGGAGAGCGCGAACTCCTTGGCGATGATCTTCTGGGTGGTGACGAACCAGGAGTAGTCGTAGCCGGAGGCGGTGATGGTCCGCAGGGTGTGCAGGGTGTCGTAGCCCGGGATGTCGGGTGTGTCGAAGCGTTTGCCGGTCGCGTCGAACCACATCGAGGAGGGGCCGGGCAGGATGCGGATGCCGTGGCCGGGCCAGATCGGGTCGTAGTTCCTCAGGCCCTCCGTGTAGTGCCACATGCGGTCCGGGTTGACGATCCGGCCGCCCGCCTTCTCGGTGATGGCGAGCATACGGCCGTCGACGTGCGCGGGGACGCCGGTGACCATGTACGTCGGCGGGGTGCCCATCCGGGCGGGCCAGTTCTGGCGGACCAGGTCGTGGTTGGCTCCGATGCCGCCGGAGGTGACGACGACGACCGGCGCGCGCAGTTCGAAGTCGCCGGTCACCGTGCGGGAGCTGGGCTTGCCGCGGGCCACGTCGCTGGGCTCCAGGACCGCGCCGCGCACCCCGGTGACGACTCCGCCGGTGGTGACGATCTCGTCCACGCGGTGGCGGAACTTGAAGGTGACCTTGGACGCGTCGACCGCTGCCCGCACCTTCTTCTCGAAGGGCTCGATCACGGCCGGTCCGGTGCCCCAGGTGACATGGAAGCGGGGCACGGAGTTGCCGTGTCCGGTCGCGAGGCCGCCGCCGCGCTCGGCCCAGCCGACGATCGGGAACCACTGCACGCCGAGCCCGGACAGCCAGGACCGCTTCTCGCCGGAGGCGAACTCGACGTACGCCTTGGCCCATTGGTAGGCCCAGTAGTCCTGGCCCGTGGGGTCGTCGACGCCCCGGTCGAAGCCGGCCGTGCCCTGCCAGTCCTGCCAGGCCAGGTCGTAGGTGTCCTTGACGCCCATCAGACGCTGTTCGTCGGAGTTGACGAAGAACAGTCCGCCGAAGGACCAGAAGGCCTGGCCGCCGAGGCTCGCCTCGGGTTCCTGGTCGAGGAGGAGCACCTTGCGTCCGGCGGCGGCGAGTTCGGCGGTGGCGACCAGTCCGGCGAGCCCGTGGCCCACGACGATGGCGTCCGCGTCCTGCGACTCGGCGGCGAAGGCCGGGAAGGCGTGGGCGGCGAGGGTCGCGCCCGCGACGACCCCGCCGGCCACGGTGAGGGCACGGCGGCGGGTGATTCCGGCGACTTCGGGGGTGTCCATGAGCGGCCCTCCTGGAGGCGTCACTGGGGGCAGTAGGTGGGGGCGTGGTACGTGGGGGGTACGTGGTGGGGCGGTACTTGAGGCGGTACTCGAAGCCGTACTTGGGCGGTGCTTGGGAAAGCCTTGGTCGGTCCACTGGGTGGCGCGAGAAGGGGTGCGCCGGGGACGGCTGCACTGTTACCGTCGGTAGCCCAACAGGAAACCAGGTCGTCACAGCGGTGCGGTAGTGCGTGGGCGCCAACGTGACAAGCGCTTGCTTGTGGCCCGCAGACAGCGGCCGGGCGGAGAGGGGACCATGGCGGTCGTGCGCGGATCGGAACCGGTCTCGGCGGTGCTGCGCGGCATGGCCGACGACCCGGACGTGTACGGCGAGCTCGCGCGCGCGGCCCGCAGCCGCTCCCCCGAGCTGTCCCGGCTGACGGAGGAGGCGACCCGGTCGCATGTGACGGCGGTGCTGCGGGCGGCGGCCCCCTGGTTCACGGCACCCGAGCAGGCCGGGCCGGTCGACGAGCAGGACTTCACGGCCGCCCTGCTGCTGGGCGCCGACCGGGCCGTGCAGGGTGTGCCGATGACGGTCGTGCTGCGGGGCGTACAGGCGGCGCTGGCGCGGGTGGCCGAGATCGTCGTGGACCGCTGCCGCTCGGCGGGTGTGCCGGACCGGGCCCTGCTGTCGCTGGTGCTGCGGCTGCAGGAGTACGGCGCCGCGGTGGAACGGCAGGTGATCCACGGCTATCGCGCCGCCGAGCACGACGCGCCGCGCGCGCTGGGTGCCGTACGCACCCGGCTACTGCACCAGGCCCTGCTCGGTGACGTCGCGCCACGGGAGGAGGAGCTGGCGCGGGCGGGAATCCGGGCGGACACCGAAGGGCGTTACCACTGTCTGGTCGCCGCGCCCGCGCGCGCCCGGGCGGTGCGGTCGGCGCATGTGGTGACCGTGCCGCTCGACGGCCGCACGGCGGGCCTCGGCCCGCGTCCACCGGAGCCCGGGGAGGTCGCGCCGGAGGCGTTGGTGGTGGTCGCGCCCTCCGCCGCCCTGCCCGAACTGCCGGGACTGTACCGGCTGTTGGTGCGCGCCGTGGACCTCGGTCGGCAGCAGGGTCTGCACGGCCTGTACGACGTGACGGACTTCGCCGGCCGGATCGCTCTCGCCGAACAGCCCTACCTGGGTGTGCTGTTGAGCCGACGGCTCCTCCAAGGCCTGGATCCGGCGGACTCCTTCCACCGCCAACTCGCCCTCACCGCACTGGCGTTCCTGGACAACGGGCGCCGGATCGACCAGACCGCGGCTGCCTTGTTCACCCACCCCAACACCGTCCGCTACCGCCTCGGCCGGCTCCGCCAGATCACCTCCGCCTCACTCACCGACGGTGACGGCGGCCCGCTCGCCGCGCTGCACTGGTGGTGGGCTCTCACCGCGTGGCTGGAGTCGGCAACACACCACTGAACAGGCGGGCTTGGCATCCGGCGCCTTTTTGTTCGACCTGTCGGACATTGTTCGAGAAGTCTTGACGCGACCCGGTACACCGTTTGACACTCTCGCAACATCACGTCACACGGCTGAAACGGGCGGTCCCCTATGACGCATAGAAAACGCTTCCGCTTCCGTGCGAGACGCGGGGCGGGCCGACTGGCCGCACTGACCGCCGTATCGCTCCTCATGGGTCTCACCACGACGGCCGCCCCGGCACAGGCCGCGGACGAGATCACCGACGGACTCGCCCTCTGGTACAAGCTCGACGGCGCCTCCGGCACGACGACCGTGCCCGACGCCTCCGGCCATGGCCTGGACGGCACCCTCAACGGCACCGCCGACTGGTCCGGTCAGGGGCTCGCCTTCAACGGCTCGGACACCTACGTCAAGGTGCCGAACGACGTGATGAAGGGGCTGACGTCGATCAGCGTCGCGTTCGACGTGAAGATCGACGCCGCGCAGACCACCCCGTACTTCCTCTACGGCTTCGGCAACACCAGCAGCGGCACCGGCAACGGCTACCTCTTCGCCACCGGCAACTCCCTGCGCACCTCGATCGCCACCGGCAACTGGTCGACGGAGCAGACCACCAAGCCCTCCGACTCGCGCAATCTGACCCGCTCGGTGTGGAAGAACGTCACCTACACCCAGACGGGCACCACCGGTGTCCTGTACGAGGACGGCGTCGAGGTCGCCCGCAACACCTCGGTGACCATCACCCCGGGCGCGATCGGCTCCGGCACGACCACCGCCAACTACGTCGGCAAGTCGGTCTACTCGGGCGACAAGCTGTTCAAGGGCAGCATGCGCGACTTCCGGGTGTACGATCGCGCCCTGGCCGCGTCCGAGGTCGAGCAGCTCTCGCTCCCCGTCGCCACCCAGGGCGTCGAGGACGACAAGACGGCTCTCGACCTGGGCGACACGAGCGCGGTCACCGCCGATCTGACGCTCCCCAGGACCGGTTCGGCCGGCGGCTCCACCATCACCTGGGCCAGTGACAACACCGACGTGGTGACGGACGCGGGCAAGGTGACCCGCCCCACCGCCGGTCAGCCCGACGGACACGCCACGCTCACCGCGACCCTGAAGAAGGGCACGGTCACCGCCACCAAGTCCTTCGACGTCACGGTCCTCGCGGCGTTCGACGACCAGACCGCGACCGAACAGGCCGCCGAGGCGCTGACCGTCCACAACCTCGACGACGCGCGCGGCAACCTCACCCTGCCGTCCTCCGGCACGTACGGCACGGACGTCACCTGGTCGTCCGCCGACCCGGACGTCGTCTCGGCCGACGGCGTGGTCCACCGCCCCGCGCACGGCGCGGGCGCCACCACGGTCGACCTGACGGCGACGGTCACCAAGGGCGACGCGAAGACGACCCGGGTGTTCACCGCGAAGGTCCCCGAACTCCCCGAGAAGGAAGCCCTCAAGGGCTACATGTTCAGCTACTTCACCGGCGAGGGCACCGCGAACGGCGAGCAGCTCTACGCCGCGCTCAGCAAGGGCAACGACCCGCTGCACTGGCGTGAGCTGAACGACGGCGAGCCCGTGCTGACCTCGACGCTCGGCGAGCAGGGCCTGCGCGACCCGTTCATCATCCGCTCCCCCGAGGGCGACAAGTTCTACCAGATCGCCACCGACCTGAGGATCTACGGCAACGGCGACTGGGACGCCGCCCAGCGCACCGGCAGCAAGTCCATCATGGTCTGGGAGTCCACCGACCTCGTGCACTGGACGAACCAGCGCCTGGTGAAGGTCTCCCCCGACAGCGCCGGCAACACCTGGGCGCCCGAGGCGTACTACGACAGCGACCTCGGCGAGTACGTGGTGTTCTGGGCGTCGAAGCTGTACGACAACGAGGCGCACTCCGGTGACACCTACAACCGGATGATGTACGCCACCACCCGTGACTTCTACACCTTCAGCGAGCCGAAGGTCTGGATCGACCGCGGCTACTCGGTCATCGACTCCACGGTCATCCAGCACGACGGCACCTACTTCCGCCTCTCCAAGGACGAGCGGAACAACACCTCCTCCACGCCCAACAGCAAGTTCATCTTCGAGGAGAAGAGCGACTCGCTGCTGAACCTGTCCTGGGACGCGGTCGCCGAGGGCATCGGCAAGGGCGCGATGAGCGCGGCCGAGGGCCCGCTGGTGTTCAAGTCGAACACCGCGGACAAGTGGTACGCGTTCCTCGACGAGTTCGGCGGCCGCGGCTACATCCCGTTCGAGACCACCGACCTCGCCTCCGGGAACTGGACGCCGGTCGCCGACTACGACCTGCCCTCGCGGCCCCGCCACGGCACCGTCCTGCCGGTCACCCAGGCCGAGTACGACCGGCTGCTGACCGCCTACCAGCCCGACCAGCTCGTCACCGGCGTCGAGGACGTCTCGGTGAAGACGCGGATCGGCGAGGCGCCGGTGCTGCCCGCGACCGTGATCGCCACCTACGCCGACGGCATCGAGCGGCCCGTGGCGGTGAGCTGGGAGGACGTCCCGGAGTCGGCGTACGCGCAGGCCGGTGAGTTCACGGTGACGGGCAGCCTGCCCGACGGCGCCGCGATCCCCGTGCAGGCGAAGGTGACGGTCTCCGAGGAGGGCGCCGACGTGCCCGCCGACCTGCTGCTGCACTACGGCTTCGACGAGACGTCCGGCAACATCGCCGTCGACTCCAGCGGCCACGGCTACCACGGCACGTACGCCCGTACGCCCGCCTTCGGCACCGGCGTGGACGGCGGATCGTTCAGCATGTCCGGCGCGAGCGACTCGCCGTATGTGAAGATCCCGAACGGCGTCCTGAAGAACGCCGACAGCGTGACCGTCTCCACGTACGCGAAGTGGAAGGGCGGCAGCAACTGGCAGTGGCTGTTCGGACTGGGTCCGGACAGCAACAAGTACCTCTTCGCCAGCCCCTCCAACGGCTCCTCGAAGCTGTACTCGGCCATCACCAAGGCCAGCTGGTCGGCGGAGTCGAAGCTGACGGCGGGCTCGCAGCTCACCGCCGGCGAGTGGCGGCACGTGACCGTCACCCTCGACGACTCGACCGACACGATGATCCTGTACGTGGACGGTGTCGAGGCGGCCCGGGCGACCGGCGTCACCGTCATGCCGTCCGAGCTGTACGACGCCGACAAGGACTACAGCGGCTACATCGGCCGCTCCCTGTACGCGGCCGACCCCTACTTCGGCGGTGAGGTCGACGACTTCCGGATCTACGACCGCGCGCTCTCGGCCACCGAGGTGATGGAGCTCAGCGGCAACACCACGGGCATCGCGCGCGCCACCCACCCGGCGCTCAAGGTCGACGCCCTGATCGACAACGCGAAGAGCCGCATCACCCTGCCCCTCAGCGAGGGCACCGACCTCACCGCGCTCGCACCGGAGTTCACCCTCGCCCACGGCGCGGCGATCAGCCCCGCCTCGGGCAGTGTGCAGGACTTCACCGAGCCCGTGACGTACGAGGTGACCGGCTCCGACGGCAAGAAGCGCACCTGGACGGTCTCGGCGCTGGAGATGAAGAGCCCGGTGCTGCCGGGGCTCAACGCCGACCCGAACATCGTCCGCTTCGGCGACACCTTCTACATGTATCCGACGACCGACGGCTTCGCCGGCTGGAGCGGTACGCAGTTCAAGGCGTACTCCTCGACCGACCTGGTGCACTGGACGGACCACGGCGTCATCCTCGACCTCGGTCCCGACGTGAGCTGGGCGGACAGCAGGGCCTGGGCGCCGACGACGGCCGAGAAGGACGGCAAGTACTACTTCTACTTCTGCGCCGACGCGAACATCGGCGTCGCCGTCTCCGACTCGCCCACGGGTCCCTTCACGGACGCGCTCGGCCAGCCGCTGCTCAAGGCGGGCCGGCTGAGCGGCCAGATGATCGACCCGGCCGTGTTCACCGACGACGACGGGAAGTCGTACCTCTACTGGGGCAACGGCCACGCGTACGTGGCGCCGCTGAACGACGACATGACCTCGATCGACACCGCGCAGATCAAGGACATCACCCCGAGCGGCTACAACGAGGGCTCCTTCGTGGTGAAGCGCAAGGGCACCTACTACTTCATGTGGTCGGAGAACGACACCCGCGACGAGAACTACCGCGTCGCCTACGCCACCGGCTCCTCCCCCACCGGCCCCTGGACCAAGCGGGGCGTGATCCTGGAGAAGGACGCCTCCCAGGGCATCCTGGGCACCGGACACCACTCGGTCGTCCACGTGCCGGGCACGGACGACTGGTACATCGCCTACCACCGCTTCGCGATCCCCGGCGGTGACGGCACCCACCGTGAGACCACCATCGACACGATGGAGTTCGACGCGGACGGCCTGATCGAGAAGGTCGTGCCCACGCTGACCAGCATCGACCCGGTCAGCATCGTGCACGCCGGGCCGGACGCCGAGGGCACGGAGGGCGACGCGATCGCCCTGAACGGCACGCTCTCCGGGGCGGGAAGCCCGAAGTGGACGGTCGAGGAGGACGCGCCCTGCACGGTCGCCGACCCGGCTGCCGCCCGGACCACGGTCACCTGCGCCGACAACGGCACGTTCACCCTCACCCTGACCGGCGGGCGCAGCACCGACACGGCCGTCGTGACGGTGAGGAACGCGGCCCCGGCGGTCACCTCCGCCACCGGCCCGACGGGCCCGGTCCCGGCCGGCCGCCGTACGGCCGTCACGGCCTCCTTCACCGACCCGGGCACCGCCGACACCCACACCTGCGCCATCGACTGGAAGGACGGCACCGACCCGGCCGCCGGCACGGTCACCGCGACCGGCTGCCGCGCCGAGCACACCTACACCTCGGCGGGCATCCGCCGGCCGGTGGTCACGGTGACGGACGACGACGGCGCGTCGGACAGCAGGACGCTGCCCGAGCTGATCGTGTACGACCGCACGGCGGGTCCGGTGGCCGGCACGGGTGTCGTCGGCACCCAGGGCTTCTTCACCCTCGCCGCCGGCTACCTCCCGCAGGCGGTCACCCCGGTCGGCCTGGTCACCTTCGACTCCGTCCCGGCCCGGGTGAAGTTCCGCTCCACCGGCCTGGACTGGCTCGTCGTGACCGGCTCCCAGGCCGTCCTCGAGGGCTCGGGCACGGTCGACGGCAAGAAGGGCTACGGCTTCCGGGTCACGGCCACGGACGATCCCGACACGTTCGCCATCCGGATCTGGAAGAAGTCCGACGGCACGGTCGTCCTCGACACGGGGGCGGGGGTGAAGCCCGGCACCGTGACGATCGGCACGCACCGCCGCTAGTACCGGGTTAAGGTCGTGGGCCCCCTGCGTCGCAGGGGGCCCACGCGCTGTGTTCAGGGGGAGATAACAGCATGCCCACACCCGAGGCGATTTGGGACGAAGCCGATCTGCCCACCCGCCGACTGGCCGGGCTGGCGCTCAACCCGGCCACGTCCGAGGACGTCCTGCTCCGGCTGCTCGCCGACGCCCCGCTCGCGGCGCGGATGGTGCTGTGCCGGGACCGTGATCTGCCCGGGGCGGTCGTCGACGCGGTGATCGACCATCCGGACACCTGCACCCGTAGCTTCCTCGCCCGCAATCCTCACGTCGACCCCGCCCAACGGGCCCGGTTGGTGGACGACGAGGACTGGTTCGTCCGCGCACACCTCTCCGAGGGGCCCCGGACCACCGGTTTTCTCCGGCCCAGGCCCCTGCCGGACGAGACGGTCGTCCACATGCTCACGACCTACACCAACGAAGAGCTGGGCAACTCTGTCTACAGGCAGTTCTCCGACGAACTGCGGCGGGCCCTGCCCACGCACCCCGACCCCAGGGTCCGCGTCTGGGGCGGCGCCCGGGACGAGAAGTTCAAGGATCCGGTGTGGGTGGAGAGCAACCTGCCGGACCGCCCTTGCCATGCGCGGACCTTCACCCTGATGAACCTGCCCCTCACCAGGGCGGTCGTCGACGGCGTCCTCACCGCTCCGGCGGGGCCGGAGGAGCGCTCGATGATCGCGGACAACCCCTCGCTGCCTTCCGACGTCGTGGTGCTCCTCGCGTCGGATCCGGACCCGGAGGTGCGGAAGTCGATCGCCTGCCGGGAGGATCTCCGGCCCGAGCAGCTCCGGGCGCTCGCCGTCGACCCCGAGCCGAAGGTACGGCTCGCCGTGTCCGTCCACCCCGCGTGGAGCGAGGAGGAACGGGCGGGGATCGACTACGAGGTGCCCATGGACGAGGCGTTCGGGTTCTACCCCAAGCGGTTGTGGCCCCGCGATCCCGAGGCCGTCCGGCAGGACGCTCTCTCCGGTCATCCGATGCTGCGCCGGAGGGCGGCGAAGGAACACGAGCTGCCGCCGGACCTGGTGGGCCGTCTGGCCGTCGACGACGATCTCGGCGTGCGTGTGCTCCTCGCGCAGAACCACCCGGACGCCCCGGCGGACCTCGTGCTCCGCAGCTTCCTGGAGTACACCGGCTGGGAACGCGACCACCTCCTCACCCGGCCGCGCTTCCCGACCGACGGGCTGGCCGTGTACGCCGACCACGAGGATCCGGCGGTCCGTGCCCTGGCCGCCCGCGATCCCCGGACCCCGCCGGAGGTCGTGGAGCGGCTGACCCGGGACCCGGATCCCGGTGTACGGGCCGCTCTCGCCCGGCATCCGAATCTTCCGTCCGCCCGGCTGGCCGAGTTGCTCGACGACGAGGAGCTGGTGCAGCACGCCGCCGCCAACCCGGCGCTGGGCGTGGAGGCCATCCGGCGGCTGGTGGCGGCGGCGCTGCCGGTCAGCTGACGGCCAGCAGGGCTTCGAGTGCCCGCGCGGTTCCCGGGTGGCGCGTGAGCAGTTCCGCGCCGCCCGGTTCCGCCGTCTCCCAGCTGCCCTCGCAGCCCAGCAGTCCGGCCAGCGCGTCGCAGGTCGCGGGGTGGGTGGCGAGGAGTGCCACGCCACCGCCGCTGTGCGCGGACGGTATGGCCAGGGGCGGTGCCTCCGGGAGCCGCCACGGCGGCACCCACGTGTCCAGTTCCGCGAGGCGTGCCGGGAAGATCCGGCCGGCCTCGCGGACGATCAGCGGGGCCAGTTCGGTGCCGCCCGCGCGCAGGGTGGTGATGAGAGTCGGCAGCCAGGGCAGCAGGACCCGGTCGGGGAGGCGGGCGAAGGCGTTCGACACCGCCTCGACGACGAAGTCGGCCAGGGCCGGCACCGGTTCGAGGGCGTGGACGAAGCCGCTGAGGTAGCGGGGATAGGCCGGGACCACCAGCGGGTTGGCGAGCAGTTCGTCGCAGCGTTCCCGCAGGGCCGTCCGGGGCAGGGTGCCCAGGTGGGTCTGGGCCGCCCACAGCAGGGCGGTGCGCGCGGGGTCGGCCGGGTGGGACTGGGCCAGGGCCAGTTCGAGCTGGGTGCGGTCGCAGCCGAGGGAGAGGGCGAGGCTCTCCATGCTGAACAGGAAGCCCAGCATCGCGGCGACCTGACGGACGGTCGCGTCCTCGTCGGTGAACGCGGTCGGCAGCAGCGTGCAGTAGTGCGCGTAGCCGGTCTTGACGAAGGACTCGATCCAGGACGGCAGGACCGGTTCGCCCGTGCGGTAGTACGCCAGCAGCCGGCGGACGCGGCCCAGCACCTCCGGGGCGCCGTCGACGCTGCGCTCGGCCGCCAGGACCTCCAGGGCGCGGGTGCCCAGTTCGTCGGCGAGCCTGCGGCTGCGCAGATAGAGGATCGCGTCCTCGACCGTGGCGAGGACGGTCGCCGCCGTGGCCTGCTGTGCGTACGCCGTGCGGCGCAGCCGCTGCTCCAGGACCTGCTCGATGCTGACGCCCTCGTAGCCGAGCTCGATGAGCGACCGCTGGTGGGTGCCGAGGGAGAGGTCCCAGGACTCCTGGATGGGGCGCTCGCCTAGGCTGCGGTCGCCCATGATGGGCCGGGCGGCGCCCTCGGGCAGCAGTCGGCGCAGCATCCACAACACGTCGGAGCAGTGGGCGAGTTCGGGCTGGGCGGCGATGTCCAGCAGGGCCCGCTGCACTCCGCGCTGCTGGAGTTTCAGGTTCAGCGGGGCGAGCCGGTCGTGGACGTCACGGGCCAGCGGCGGCAGCGCGTCGTAGCCGACCTGGCCGACGCGGTCGCCGCCCATCATGATCTCGACCAGTCGGCCCACGTCCCGCCGTCCCGGCATGCGGTCCTTCTCGATGCAGGTGACGGCCGCGTCCTGGAAGTCGTACGGCGTCGGCTTGGCGCGGTCGCGCATGCCGGCCAGCAGGATCGACGTCTCGAAGACGGCGATGGCGTCGGCGGTGGAGGCGAGATAGCCGTTGCGACGGGCGGCGCGCACGATCTCCACCGACCAGCCGAGCAGTTCGGCCTCGTCGAGGGAGTCGAGGACCGGGGGCCGCTGGAGGAAGCCCGTGAGCTTGTCGGCGGGCGGCGCCGGGGTGGTGGCGGGCATCGGGGCGGCGAGGCTCTTCTTCGGCTTCGCGCCCGCCTGGCCCGCCAGCCGGTACGGCCGTACGCGGGTGCGCTTGAGGTTCTTGGCCCACTCCGTCGCCGCGATCGAGACCGAGCCGGCGGCCAGACCGAACTGGGCCTCGATCGCGGCGTGGCTGGACGGGATCAGGCCGTGCCGCCACGTGGTGCCGCTGGGCGGGCTGATGGTGAAGGTGTCGCTGCCGTGCACGCCGAACTCGGCGACCCGGCTGGCCGCGTGGAACGCTCCGCAGACGTAGAGGCAGTCGGCGGGGTCGGTGCCGGTGGCGGCGAGGTGCTCACGCATCCGGGTCCACATATGGCGCTCGCGGTCCTCGTCGACGCGGACCCTGTGCTCCGCGCCCGGCGCGAGGCGCCGGAAGAGGCTGCCGATGAGCAGCATCACCTGGCGGTAGGTGTCGTGGTCGCTGTCGCCGAGGGGCAGCTCCACGTACTGGTGCCACCACTCGGACCAGTGCCGGACCCGGCCGTGGCGCAGGAGGTGTTCCTCCAGTTCGGCGAAGCGGGGGCGCAGGTCGCCGATCTCCACGCCGACGGCGTCGCCGTGCAGGGCGCTCTCCTCGCCGGCTGCCGGTGCGTCGGAGTCCGAGGGGGTGGGTTCGTCCCGGATCTCCCACTGGAAGACGTGGTCCGAGGAGCGGTCGACGAGGACCAGTTCGACCCCGGGGGTGTCCAGGGCGTAGGCGATGGCCTGGTACTCGGCGGAGGCCTCCGTGATCGGGGCGACGACCGACAGGGGTGACCAGTCGGCGGGGAAGCCCTCGACCTCCGACGCGAACGCCTGCACGGCCACCGGGAGACGGCAGTTGCGCAGTTCGGTGAGGAGGGGGGCCATGTCCTCGCACAGCTCCAGATACACGACCTTCGGCTGCTTCTCGCGCAGCCGGCGGGCCATGGCGATCGCCGAGGCCGGTGAGTGGTGGCAGACCGGGAAGATCTCCAGCGGCTCGCGCACCGCGCGTTCGACGTCGTCGACGATGCCGCGCAGGATGCCCTCCAGGGCGCCTGGCCCGTCGGCGAACGCCGTCGCGGCCTCGTGCAGTTGGCCGCGCAGGGCCTCGAAGGTGCCGCCGCTCATGACAGGGTCGCGATCGCGTCGCGGCCGCCTTCGAGGAACTCCGGCCAGGAGCCGCCCTCTTCCTTGCTGCGCGGCTCGACGACACCGTGCAGGTACTTGTTGAGGATGGCGAGGTCCTCGGGTTCGCGCCGGGCGAGGGAGCCGACGAGGGAGGAGGCGAGGGTACGGGCGTTCAGGGCGCGCTCGCCGAAGAAGTTGCTGTGCAGGATGGCGTCCTCCAGGACGCCGATCTGCTCGGCGGTGGACAGGGCGGACTCCAGTTTCTCGTCGTCGCTGCCGGCGGCGGCCGCGGAGGCGCGCAGGTCGGCGAAGCTCTGCAGCAGCACGTCCAGCAGGGTCGGCGGGACGTCGAGTTCGATCTGGTGGCGGCGCAGGAGTTCCTCGGTGCGGAAGCGGACGATCTCCGCCTCGCTCTTCTTGTTCGTCACGACCGGGATGCGGACGAAGTTGAAGCGGCGCTTGAGCGCGGAGGACAGGTCGTTGACGCCCCGGTCGCGGCTGTTGGCGGTGGCGATGATCGAGAAGCCGGGCTTGGCGAAGACGATGTTCTCCCCGCCGGCGCCGTCCAGTTCGGGGACGGAGATGTACTTCTCGGAGAGGATCGAGATCAGCGCGTCCTGGACGTCGCTGGTGGAGCGGGTGAGTTCCTCGAAGCGGCCGATGGTGCCGGTCTCCATCGCGGTCATGATCGGCGAGGGGATCATCGACTCCCGCGACTGGCCCTTGGCGATCACCATGGACACGTTCCACGAGTACTTGATGTGGTCCTCGGTGGTGCCCGCCGTACCCTGCACGACCTGGGTGGAGTTGCGGCAGATCGCCGCCGACAGCAGTTCGGCGAGCCAGCTCTTGCCGGTGCCGGGGTCGCCGATGAGCAGCAGACCGCGGTCGGAGGCCAGGGTCACGATGGACCGCTCGACGAAACTGCGGTCGCCGAACCACTTCTGGTCGATCTCCCGGTCGAAACCGTCGGCGCGCTCGGAGCCCAGGATGAACACCCGGATCATCTTCGGCGACAGCCTCCACGAGAACGGCTTGGGGTTGTCGTCGATCGACTCCAGCCAGTCCAGCTCCTCGGCGAACTTGATCTCGGCGGGGGCGCGCAACAGGTCGGTCATCACGGTGCCTTTCAAAGGAGTGAGGGGTTTCCAGGTGAGGGGTTCTAGGCGAGGAACGTCTTGAGTTCGTGGACGAGCTTGCGGATGTGACCGGAGATCACCGGTGTGCCCTGGTCCTTGAACCGCTCCCGGAACCAGGGGTTGACGCTGCCGCGCCCGGAGCTGGTCACCGAGCCGACGGGGATGAACTTGACCCCGGAGCGGTGGAGGGCGGCCATGCTGTCGAACAACGGCTGGTGGTGCCATTCGTAGAAGTCGGAGATCCACACCACGACGGTGTTGCGCGGCTCGGCGATCTTCGGCTGGGCCAGGGCCATCGCGACGGTGCCGTCGGTGCCGCCGCCGAGCTGGGTGCGCAGCAGGGTCTCGAAGGGGTCGTGGACCCAGGGGGTGAGGTCGACGGCCCGGGTGTCGTACGCGACGAGGTGGACGTCCACCTTCGGCAGTCCGGCGAAGATCGACGCCAGGATGGTGCAGTTGACCATCGAGTCGACCATCGAACCCGACTGGTCGACGACCACGATCAGCCGCTGGGGAGTCGTCTTGCGGGCGGTGTGCCGGTAGTAGAGGCGGTCGACGTAGAGCCGCTCCTCCTCGGGGCTGTAGTTGGTGAGGTTCTTCCAGATGGTCCGGTCGAGGTCGAGGTTGCGGAAGACGCGCTTGGGCGGGATCGAGCGGTCGATCGCTCCGACGGTGGACTTCTCGACCTGGGTGCGCAGGACCTCCGCGACCTCGTCGACGAACCGTCGGATCAGCGACTTCGCGTTGGCGAGGGCCACGCCGGAGAGGTTGTTCTTGTCACGCAGCAGTTGCTCGATGAGCGACATGCTCGGGGTGAGGCGGGCGGCGAGCGCGGGGTCGGCGAGCACCTCGCGCAGCCGCATACGGCGGACGAGGTCGCCCTCCAGGGCGCCCAGTTCCGGTCCGATCGCCGGGATGAGGTTGTCCAGGTCGGGGGTGGCGCGGTGGCCGCCGGTCCCGGTGGGGCTCACGCCCCGGCCCGCGCCGCGTCCGCCGCGTCCGCCCCGCAGGTCGCCGGGTGAGCAGCCCAGGGCCCGCTCCAGCCAGCCCGCGTCGGACTGCCACCGGGACAGCTGCCCCGCGGTGACGGCGCCGTTGCCGGTGGCGAACACGTTGAGCAGCACCTTGGACACGAGGGCCGCGCGGCGCACTTCCGCGGCACCGTCACGCCCGTCGGCGTCGGCCGCGTCGTCGTCGGCCACCATCAGGCCGTCGAACTCGTCCGCCAGGTGCGGATGGCGCTGCACGATCGAGTCGACGGAGGCCTGCGGGTCCAGCAGGGCGGGCGGCAGGCCGATGTCCTCGACGACGGCGAGGCTCGCCGACTCCAGGGCGGCCTGCTCCTCGGGGTCGAAGAGGCGGGCGAGAAGCCGCCAGTACAGGACCTGCCGACGGTTGTCGTCCGGGGTCGGCTCGGATGTCGGGTCGGATGTCGGCTCGAATGTCGGGTCGGTCATTTGCGCAGCAGCCTTCCCGCTCGCTCCCGCAGGACGGTCACCGCGTCGGTGGCGGCCTTCTCGGCCCTGACGCCCGCCTTGTCGGTGGTGCCGCCGGCCCAGGCGCCCGCCTGGAGGGCGACGGTCTTCTTGCGCACGGTGGTCTCGACGGCCAGCGGCTGGAGGCGGAACGCGCCGCCGTCCCAGCGGAGCAGACCGATGCAGGCGCCGGAGGCCGCGACGGTCTCGGGGGTGAGCGGGCCCGCGACCGGGATGCGGTCGGTGTCGACGACGAGGTCGTCGCCCGCGCTGGTGAGCACGAGGGCGTCGCCGTCCTGCCGGGTGGTGTAGCCCTCCAGGAACACCGGTTCGGCGAGGCGGGCGGGATGGCGGTCCAGGGGCGCGGTGGCTGCGGCGGTGGCGGTCGGCAGGGCGACGCGGGCGGTGGCGAAGGCGTCGGCCGGGTCGCCCGGACGGGCCCGGGTGCCGTCCCAGAGGAGGTCGCCCTCCGCGGTGAGCGGCATGGCGTCCAGGTGCATCGCCCGGCCCTCGCCGAGGGCCGCGAGCAGCGAGAGATGCGGTCGCAGCAGCTGCCAGACGCCGGCCGCGACCACGGAGTCCGGCTTGGGCACCGAGACGCTCGCGCGGACCAGCCGGGGCGCCGTGCCGTCGTCGGGTTCGAACACGGCGTGGACCTGGGCCTGGGCGGCGGTCGCGTGTTCGTGCAGGTCGATGCCGAGCGGCAGCAGCCGGCCGGTGGCGGTGCCCGGGGTGGGCCGGTGGGTGGCGCCGGGCTGGGTGAGCAGCAGGGCGCGCGCCCAGAGGTCGCCCCAGCGGCGGGCCGGGATCCGCTCCAGGGCGGATCCGGGGCAGGAGGCGGCGAGTTCGGCGGCGAAGCCGTCGAGCAGGGCGGCCAGGCGGCGCAGTTCGGGCCGGGGCAGCATCGCGGAGACGATCTGGGCGGCGCCGCCGACGAGTTCGTGGTCGATGCCCTGCCAGCCGGCGCGGGCGAGGTCGGCGAGCCAGGTCCGGGCGGCGGCGAGCAGGTTGACCTGCTGCGGGTCGCCTGTGGCCGGGGCCGTGTCGTCGGTGCGGGTGCGGCCCGTGGACGCGTCGGTGCGCACGGTGAGCGCGTCGTGGACGGCGCCGAGAAGTGCGGTGCGGGCGGCGGCCAGGACGAGGAGGTGGTCCTCGCCCGCGGTGCCCGCGGCGGCCTTCTCGACTGCCTCGGTGACCGGGGCGGCCAGCGGGCTGCCGGCGACGGCGCGGGCGAGCTCCGCAAGACCGGCGGCCTGTTCGGCCCGGGGCCGCAGCAGCCCGGCGACGAGACACCGGTCGAAGGCGTCGGCCGCGGCCAGGGCCTCCTCCAGCCCGTCCACCGGGGCGCCGAGCACGCCGGTGGACTCCCCCGCGCCCTCGACTCCGGGACGCGCGGCCCCGGAGATGGACTCCCCCATGCTCTCCGCACGCGTCGGCGCGAACCACTGCATCTCCGGCAACGGGTCCGTGACCGGCGCCTGTTCGAGGTAGGCGAGGTGGCGCAGGAACCGGCTGAAGACGGGGGCGGCGGCCGCCTTGCCGTCCGCCTGCTGCGGGCGGGTGCCGGTCATCGCGGCGGTGAGCGCGGCGGCGTCGGGCTCGCCGCCCGTCGGCTCGACGCGCAGATAGCGGGCGACGCGCTGAGCGCCGTACTGCAGGACCGCCTCGGTGACGAGGGCGCGGATGTGGTTGCAGAACGAGCCGCGTGCGCCGCCGCAGGGCCGGTTGTTGTTGGTGCTGCACGCGAAGGCGTAGGTCCCGGCCGCGATCGACGAGACGTACACCCGCTCGATGTCCGAGCCGCTGGAGACGACCCCTTGCAGGCGTCCCTCGGCCAGTTCGACGAAGGGGACCTTGGCGAGCTTGCGCGGCCGGGCGGGCGGCACCACTCGGGCCGTGCTCGCCCTCTCCCAGTTCTCCCAGTCCGACAACTCACCATCTCCTTTGCGGCACACGGCTGCACACGCCGGATCGGCGCAGCACAGGGGGATTCGCCGCACCCGAGCGGCGCGACACCAATGAACTTATCGGCGACCACTGACAACGCGTCCGACCTGCGGAAACAGCGCCCGGTAACGAATCCCGGCGGCTCCGCGGGAAGTTCCGGGCCGTGCGGTCCGGGGTGCAGCGCCGTGCCCGTCCGCATCCCGGTCGGGATCGCATCGCAAACGGTCGGCTCTCGTAGAATCCGGATGATCACGGTCGGGGTGCGGGCAGCCCGGCGGGCGGAAGGGACGGGATTGAGCGGGGAGGGTGCGGCGTTCGGGCCGCTGCTGCGGGAGTTGAGGCTGGCCGCGTCGCAGACCATCGAGGGGCTGGCGGAGGCGTCGGGGGTCAGTGTGCGGGGCATCGGGGACCTGGAGCGGGGGCGGCGGGCGGCTCCGCAGCGGCGTACGGTCGCGGCGCTCGCCGACGGTCTGGGGCTGGACGCGGCGCTGCGGGAGCGGCTGCTCGCGGCCGCCCGGGCGGGGCGGGCGCCGGGATACAGCCCGGTGGGTGTACGGGCGTTCCCGCGCGGCATCGACGACTTCGTGGGCCGGGAACCGCAGTTGACACTGCTGGCGGAACTGGCTGAGCGGCGGGACGCCGTCCAGCCGGTGGTGGCGGCGGTGTCCGGGCCGCCGGGGGCGGGCAAGACGACCCTCGCGCTGCACGCGGCACGCGCGCTCGCCGACCGGTTCCCCGACGGGCAGTTGGTCGTCGACCTGTGCGGCACGGACGACGAGCCGCCCGGCCCCTCGGAACTCGTCCTCAGGGTGCTCAAGGCTCTCCGGGTGGCCGACCGGGATCTCGCCCAGGCCGGGCCGGAGGGCCAGCCTGCCCTGTACCGGCGGGTGCTGGCCGAGCGGCGCTGTCTGCTGGTGCTGGACGACGCGCGCGACGAGGCCCAGGTACGGCCGCTCCTGCCGGCGGCGGGCGCGGCCATGGTGGTCGTGACGAGCCGGCGCATGCTGACCGGGCTGGAGAGTGTGCACCGGCTGCCGCTGGGGGAACTGAGCCCGGCGGAGGCCGCCGCGTTCCTCACCGCCCTGGTCGGCGCCGAGCGGGCGGCGGCCGATCCGGACGCCGTCGCCGATGTCGCCGACCGCTGCGGGCATCTGCCGCTTGCGCTGCGGGTGGCGGGCAACTGGCTGGCCACCCGCTCCGGTTGGACGGTACGCCGGCTCGCCGACCGGCTGGCCGCCGAGGACCGGCGCCTGGACGCGCTGACCGCGGGGGACGTGCGTGTCGCCGCCGCCTTCGACCTGTCGTACCGTCAGCTCACTCCCGCCGCCGCCCGGTTGTTCCGGCGGCTCGCGCTGCTCCCGGGCCCGGACACGGGGGCCGCCGGGGCCGCCCGGCTGACCGGACAGGCGCTGTTCGACGCCGAGGACACCCTGGAGGAGCTGGTCGAGACCGGGCTGCTCGGGGCGTACGGCGAGCGGTACCGGCTGCACGACCTGCTGCGCCTGTACGCCCGTACGCGGCTGGCGGCCGAGGAGAGCGCACCGGACGCCGTACGCGCGCGTACGGCCCTGTACGACTGGCTGCTGGGGACCACGGTCGTGGCCGGGCGCTGGTTCGAGCCGGACCACGGCGCGCCGCCGGCGGACTGGGACGGGGCGGTCGATCTGTCGAGCGCGGACCGGGCCCGGGCCTGGCTGCAGGCCGAGGGAGCGAACTGGCTGGCGGCCCTGCGCGCGGCGGCGGCCGGAGGGGCGCACGCGACCGTGGTGGAGGTGGCGGAGGCGCTGCACTGGTTCTCCGACCAGTGGATCTTCTGGGGGCACTGGCCCGAGGTCTTCGGCACGGCCGCCCGCTCCGCGCGCGAGCTGGGCGATCCGCTGCTGGAGGCGACGCACCTCAACTACCACGCGTGGGCGCTGCTCACCTGCGAGGGACGCCCGCACGACAGCCTGGAACGCTCCGCGGAGGCGCTCGAGGCGGCACGGCGGGCCGGTGACGTACGGCAGGATGCCTGGGCCCACATCTATCGGGGGCTGGCGTTCGGCCGACTGGACGACCACGTCCCGGCCGCCGACCACATGCACCGCGCGGTCACGCTGTTCGAGGCCGCGGGCGATCTGCACGGCAGTCTCCAGGCGCGGCACGGACGCGCGCTGATCCTGATGGACTCGGGCCGCCCCGAGGAGGCCCTGGTGGTGTACGAGGAGACGCTGGCGTTCCTGGAGCGGGTCCAGGACCGACTGGCGCCGCACATCGCCCAGTTCAGCCGGGGCGGCATGCACTCGGGCATGGGCTCCTGCAATGCCCTGATGGAGCGCTGGACGGACGCGGTCGAGCACCATCGCCGCGCCATGGCCATCTGGCGGAGCAGCGGCAACACGGCCATGGAGAGCCGCCAGCTCGTCCATCTGGGCGACACTCTGCTGTCCGCGGGGCGGCGGACCGAGGCCCGGGAGGCCTTCGCCCGTTGTGTCGGTCTCGGCCCGGACGCCGACCCGCAGCGCGTCGCGGCGGCCCGCGACACCCTCGCCCGCCTCGACACGCCCTAGGCGGCACCGGCGGGCGAGGTCCCCGCGCCGTGGTTCCCATCCTCGTCGCCACCGCTGCCCCGCGTCTTGTCCCGCAGCGCACCGGACTGTTCCGTGCGCGCACGACCGCGGCCGGAGTGTTCCTGCCTGTTTCCTGCCTGGAGGCGGTCCCGGCGCGCTGGTTGGCTGCAGGAGGCGGGGAGACCGGGCCGCCGCCGCTCCGCGTTCTCCTGTGCCTCGTACGGCTGGAAGGGAGAACCGGGTGGGCCGGGAGTGGACGACGGATGGGGTTCCCGAGGGGGAGCGGCTCTCGTACTGGCGTGACGCGCTGGGCAGAGCGCTGGTGCCGATGACCGTCACCGCCCCCGCGGACGGCCCCTTCTCGGGCCGGATCTCCACCCGACGGCTCGGTTCCCTGCGGATCGCCACCGTCGAGGCCGACGCGCAGCGCGCGAGCCGCACGCCCGCCCAGATCGCCCGCGCGGCCTCGGACTGGGTGGCCGTCGGGGTCCAGACGGCGGGCACGGCCACGCTCCTCCAGGACGGCCGGCACGCGCGCGTGGGTGAGGGCGACCTCGTCGTGTACGACACGTCACGCCCGTACGCCCTGGACTATCCGCAGCGGTTCTCGACGCGGGTGCTGCACATGCCCCGGCGGGCGCTCGGTCTGCCCGAGGAGGAGCTGCGGCGGGTCACCGGCACCGCGATCGCGGGCGCGGAGGGGGCTGGTGCGCTGCTCGGGTCCTTCCTGACCGGACTCGCGGCAGCGCTGCCGGCGTGCTCCCCGGCCGTCGCGACCAGGCTGGCGGCCAGTGTCGTGGACCTGTTCGCCACGCTGGTGGACGAGCGGACGACGGTCGACGTGCCCTCCCCCGCCGACGTGAACCACCCTCTCGTCCCCCGCATCCGGGACCACATCGACCGGTATCTCGCCGATCCCGGGCTGTCCCCGGCGACGATCGCGGCGGCGCACCACATCTCGGTGCGCTATCTGCACCGGCTGTTCGAGGAGGAGGGGGTCACCGTGGCCCGGCTCATCCAGCGGCGGCGGCTTGAGCAGTGCGCCCGGGATCTGACGCGGCGGGACGCGGCGGCGCCCACGGTGTCGGCCGTCGCACAGCGCTGGGGTTTCGCCAACCCGGCCCATTTCAGCCGGGTCTTCCGGGCGGCCTACGGACGGTCTCCGAGGGAGTGGGTGCGGTCCGGGGCGGTCGGCTGAGGGCGTGGGATCGTGTTCTGCCAGGGCCGCCGGCCCTCACTTCGAGGAGCGGCTCGCCTTCCAGGCGTAGAGCACCGCCACTCCGGCGAGCGTGGCCGCCGCCGCGCCGATCGCGCGGCCGCCGCCGTCTCGGGAGCGCCAGGCCAGCACCGCGCCGGTGGACTGGGCGGACAGGGCCGAGCCGGCGCTGAGCCAGGAGCCCACGGAGGCGATGGACGTGGCGGAGCCGACGGATCCCACCGACAGGAAGCTGCCGACGGAGGCGACGGACAGGGAACTGCCCACGGAGCCGATGGAGAGGAAGGAGTCGACCGAGCCGATCGACAGTGCCGAGTTCCTCGACCACAGCGAACGCCAGGAGCCGTCCGCGCCGTCACGCTTCGCCACCGCTCTCGTCATGATCCGATGATAGGGCCGGAGCGGTCAGGAGGGCGGCCAGTCGCGGTAGGCGATCCGGGCGAGGTCGTGGAGTTCGCCGACGGTGCCCCACTCGTTGCGGCCCAGCCGGGCCAGCGGCCGCAGCCGCCGTATGTCGGGGTGGCCGTCGACGACGACGTCCTCGCGTACGGCGGCGTGCACCACCTGGCCGAGGACCAGGGTGGAGTTGCCGATACCGAGGGTGGAGTGCAGCCGGCACTCCAGCGCCACGGGTGAGGCGGCCACGCGGGGCGGCTTCACCCGCAGCGAGGGCTCCCGCTCGATGCCCACGGCGTCGAACTCGCCCTCGTCGGCGGGGAAGTCGGTGCCGGTGGCGTTGATCTGCTCGAAGAGCGGCTCGGGCGCGATGTTGACGACGAACTCACCGGTGGCCTCGACGTTGCGCAGGGTGTCCTTGCGGCCGACGGAGGTGAACTGGACGATCGGCGGGTCGGTGCAGGCGACGGTGAAGAAGGAGTGCGGGGCGAGGTTGGCGGTCGTGCCGTCGGCCGAGAGGGTCGACACCCAGGCGATCGGCCGGGGTACGACGACGGCGGTGAGCAGCCGGTAGAAGGCTCCCGCGCCCAGGGTCTCGGGATCGATGTCGACGCGCATACCGGCCACCCTACGATGCCGTCGTCGCCCCAGGTCATCCCACCTCCCACAGGAACCGGTGGGTGTGGATGGCGAAGTAGGGGAAGGACTGGATGCCGCTGACGCCCTCGGTCGGCCGCACGGTGTCGTTGACGAAGTCGAGCAGGTCCTTCGCGGTGCGACCGACCACCTCGGCGAACAGGTCGAAACCGCCCGAGGTGAGCACCGAGTACACCACCTCGGGGTGGGCGGCCAGCGCGTCGGCGACGGGGCGCGGATCGCCGTCGACGGTGATGCCGAGGAGCGCCATGGCCTGGCCGCCCATGGCCATCGGGTCGGTGACGCCGACGACCTGCACGGCACGCGAGTCCAGCAGCCGCTGCAGCCGCTGGCGGGCGGCGGACGCGGACAGGCCGACGCGGGGGCCGAGCTCGGCGTACGCGATACGGCCGTCGGTCTGCAGTTCGCGCAGGATGGCCCGGTCGATGTCGTCCACGTGTGGTCCCTTCCCGGTGGTCAGCCGGCCAGTTCGGCCAGGGCGGCGGCGAACAGTGCGGTGTGGGTGTCGACGTCCTGCTCGGTGGTGTCGGGGCACATCAGGGCCATGTTGTGGAACGGTGTGAGGAGGATGCCCCGGTTGGCGAGGTAGAGGTGGAGGTAGTCCTCCAGCTCGGTGTCGCCGGCGGCCGCGGCCTCGGTGCCGGTGCGGGGCGCGGGGTCGGTGAAGCGGTACTCGGTGCGGGCGCCGAGGCGGCTGACCGACCAGGGCAGGGCCTGGGCGTCGATGCCCGCGCGGACGCCCGCCTCGAAGCGCTCGGACAGTTTGTGCATGTGGGCGAACGCCTCGTCGGTGAGGACGTGTTCGAGGGTGGCGCGGGTCGCGGCGACGGAGAGCGCGTTGCCGGCGAGGGTGCCGCCGACGCCGCCCATGTCGACGAGGTCCAGGTCGGCGCGGGCCAGCAGCCGGTCGGCGAGCTCTGCGGAGAGACCGTAGGCGCCTGCGGGGATGCCGCCGGCGATGGCCTTGCCGATGGTCAGCATGTCCGGCTCCAGCCCCCAGACGGCGGTGCAGCCGCCCGGTCCGGCGGAGAAGGTGTGCGTCTCGTCGTTGATCAGCAGCGTGCCGTGCCGGCGGGTCAGCTCGCGCACGCCCTCCAGATAGCCGGGCTCGGGCAGGACGATGCCGATGTTGGTGAGGGCGGGTTCCATCAGTACGGCGGCCACGTCGCCGTGGGCGAGTTCGCGCTCCAGGTGGTCCAGGTCGTTGAACTCGGCGACCCGGCTGGTGAGGGTGACATCGCAGGGGGCGCCGACGTTGCCGGGGCGGGTGGCACCGTGGCCGTCGGGGCCGGTGACGATCAGGGACTCGTCGACGCTGCCGTGGTAGCAGTAGCTGTTGAACAGGATCTTCGGGCGCGCGGTGACGGCCCGGGCAAGGCGGATCGCCCAGCGGTTGGCGTCGGTGGCGGTGAGCGCGAAACTCCAGCGGGCCAGGCCGAAGCGGCGGGTCAGTTCGGCGCCGACCCATTCGGCGTCCTCGGTGGGCAGCATCGCGGTCGCGCCCCCGAGGGTGGTGAAGCGGTGCTGTACGGCGTCGGCGACGGCGGCCGGCGAGTGCCCCGCCATGGCGCCGGTGTCGCCGAGACAGAAGTCGACGTACTCGTGCCCGTCGACGTCTCGGACCCGGGCGCCCCGCGCGGACTCCAGGTACCGGGGGAAGGCGCCGGCCGTCTTGTTCATCCAGGTCATCGGCACCCGGCCGAAGAGATGACCGGCACGCACGTAGGCGTCCCGGGAGCGGGGGTTGCGCCGCTCGGCGTCCGCGCTCTCACGGGCCAGGAGATGACGGAGTCGGGCACGGTCCATGGCACATCCCGGGTCGAATCGGGCGACTGAATATGATGAATCTACGGTCGTCAGCGCGGAGACGGCAAGCCGCGACGCTCGATTCGACTGTCATGACGCTCGAATCGAGCGTGGGTCGAGGTGTCCGCCGGGGCCTGCCGGCATGGGCGCACCAGGGGTCGCGTCGAAACGCGGGGCTGGTCATGAAGGCGCCCGTGCGCGATCATGAACGGTGTTGAACCGGTCATTGCGGGCCCGCTCGGAGACATGAGAGACGAAGGTCACGAATACGTATCGGACATTTAACGCTTCAATCTTCACACCAGTCACACATGTTGGTTAGGTTGACGCCCAGACCGCACGATCGACTCCGGCGAACACCACCGGGTCAGGCGGCCCAACAGCCCGGCAGGGCACTGAGCTTGGGGCACCCCCTCCGCGGGGTTGTCCGGATCCGCGGGCGGGCACGGCCCGGCGGAGCACGGAAGGAGTACGTCTTCCATGGCGACGGAGGTCGGCGAGCCGAGCCGGGCGGAGATCCAGCAGGCGGTCAACGCGTTGTACGACCGGGCCGAGAGCGACACCGGGAAGTACAACGTGACGCGCGCCCAGGCCGGCGGCGGCCGTTCCGGTGTCTCCCTCGCTCGTGGCGGACGCGGGTCCGACCCGTCGACCGAGGCCATGTCCCGCAAGTGGTTCGACGGGGCACGCAACAGCATCGGCCCCACCGTGGCCGCGGTCCTCCCGGCCGACCGCATGCCGGCCCGCCCCCTCGGCGGCCCGGCCGCCCCCAGGGTGCCGAAGGAACTGGAGGAGGCGTTCGAGAAGCGCGCTCCGCTCGCGCTGGAGTCGGGCCGACGGCTCGAACTCGAAGCGCCCGCACGGCAGGTGCCGGAACTCCCCGCGCGGGCCGTCGCCGCGCTGCCGCCCGCGCCGGCGCCCACCGTGCCTCAGCAGGCGCCCGCGGCCCTCGAGCCCGCGCCGTCACAGCCGCCTCAGCCCTCGCCCGCGGCGACGATGGCGATGCCGACGGTGCCGCAGCAGGTGACGGCGCAGCAGATGGCACCTCAGCAGATGACGGTGCAGCAGCCGACGGCACCGCAGCCCGGCATGCCCACCCAGGCAATGGCCGCCCAGCCCATGGCGACTCCGGCGGCGAGGCCTCCGGCCACCCCCGTGGTGAGGCCCGGGGACACCGCGGCGCAGCAGGCGTACCGCGCCGAGGCCACGGCCGCGTGGGCGGGACAGGGCACGTCCTCACAGCCCGTCCTGAGCTCCGACACGGGCCCGCAGCCGATCGTGGGCGGCACGGACCAGATGCCCGAGGCCAAGATCATGACCCCGGGTGCCGGCAAGGCGGCGACCCGGGGCGCCAGGCCCGCGCCCGCCTTCCCGACGTCCGAATTCGGCACCCCGAAGCCCGCGTTCAGCTTCCCGATGCCCGAAGTCGACCCCGCGACCGGCACGTTCATCCTGCCCGACTTCGACGCCCCGCCCTCGGCACCGACACCGGCACCGGCGGCCGCCCCCGCGCCGCAGGCCGGCCCCGGCACCGGCTCGTTCACCTTCCCCATGCCCGACACCGCCGCCCCCGCCCCCGCGCCGGGTGCGCCCATGCCCCAAAGCGGCCCCGCGAGCGGCTCGTTCAGCTTCCCGATGCCGGACGCCGGCACCGCCACCCCGGCCCCCGGCACCCCGATACCCCAGACCGGCCCCGGCACCGGTTCGTTCACCTTCCCCGTGCCGGGCGCCGCTCCCGGCCCTTCCACGCCCGCCGGCGGCACGCCGGTCCCGGGGGCCGGTGCTCCCGGCGCGGTCTTCCCGCCCTCCGAGTTCGGTGTCGCGCAGCCGCCGTTCAGCTTCCCGTACCCCGAAGCGGCTCCGGCCGGGCCCGCCGTCGCTGCCCCGATGGCCCAAGCCGGCCCGATGACCGGCTCGTTCGCCTTCCCCATGCCCGACGCCGCCCCCGCGCCGGGTGCGCCCATGCCCCAGACCGGCCCCATGACCCCGCCGTCCGGCGTCCTCGTGCCCGAAGCGGCCATGGCCGCGCCCGCCGCCGCGGGCTTCCCGACCCCCGACCTCGTGGGTGCCGCTCCCATGGCCGCCATGGCGGCTCCGATGCCGGGCATGGCAGCAGCCGCGGTGCCGGGCACGGCCGGACCCGCGACCGGCGTGATGGCACCGCCGATGGGCATGGTCGCCCAGCAGCCGCTCGCCGCTCCCGCAGCCGCCCCGATGCCGATGCCCGCCCCGGCACCCGTGCCCGCCGCCGCGCCCATGCCCGCACCGGCCCCTACACCCGCTCCCGCCGGCCCCACCTTCGCCGGGACCGGCACGGCCTATCTCGGCAAGGCCGACAAGGCACTCGCCTTCGCGCGGGCGCAGATCGGGCGGCCCTGCCTTCCCGGCGCCACGGGACCGGAGTCGTACGACTGCTCCAGCCTCACCCAGGCCGCCTGGCGGGCCGCCGGGGTGATGCTGCCGCGGGCCGCGATCGACCAGGCGAAGGCCTTCACCCGGGTCGGTCTGGACGCACTCCGCCCCGGTGACCTCGTGTTCTTCCACGACGACCTCAGCCATGTCGGCCTGTGCACCGACGGCGGCATGATGATCCACGCCCCGGGTCCCGGCGCGGCCATCCGCGAGGAGCCGATCATGGCCGTCGGCGAGGGCACGGTCCGGGGCGCTGTACGGCCCTCGTGAGGTGACCGGCCGGGGCCCACGGGTCCCGCCGAGCGGGCGCGCCTGGCCGAAAGAAGGGCATCGCGCGGCCGGACGTCGCCGTCACACTGGCGTTGTGGTGTGAGGGGAGGCGGTCCGGTGGGGGACGCGCGGGAGAGCGTGCGGAAGGTGGACCGGGGGCCCGGGCCATCTGGCTGTCCGATGAGCCGTGCGGCGGACGGGAGTTGGGTCGTGCACGGGTACGCGGCCGCTCGCGAGGTGCTGCGCAGCACGAACACGGTCCAGGCGGGTCTCGGGATCGAGACGGTGGAGAAGCTGCCGCGGCGCGTCCGTCGACCGGTGCTGTACCAGGACGGGCCGGAGCACCGGGAGCAGCGCCGGCAGACCGCGCGGTTCTTCACGCCCCGGCGCGTGGACGAGCACTACCGCGCGCTCATGACACGGGTCGCCGTGGAGCAGGTGGCGGCGCTGCGGGCGGCCGGGACCGCGCAGTTGTCCGACCTGAGCTTCACCATGGCGATCGAGGTGGTGCGGGAGATCATCGGGCTCACGCACAGCCGCCCCGGCCTGAAGCGGCGGCTGGAGCGGTTCTTCCCCGAGGAGTTCGGGCGGCCGGGACTGACCAGCGTGCGCGGCCTGTACTGGACCGTGCGGGGGAACGCGAACTGGCTGGCGATCCACCTCGCCGACGTCCGCCCCGCGATCCGCGCGCACCGCCGCCGGGAGCGGGACGACCTGATCTCGCACCTGCTGGACGAGGGCTGCTCGGACGCCGAGATCCTCGGCGAGTGCCTGACGTACGCGGCGGCCGGCATGGTCACCACCCGGGAGTTCATCTGCGTGGCCGCCTGGCATCTGTTCGGCGACCCGGGGCTGCTGGAGCGCTACCGGGCGGCGGCGGAGCCGGAGCGGCTGGCGCTGCTGCAGGAGATCCTGCGGCTGGAGCCCGTCGTGGGGCGGCTGGCCCGCCGGACGACCGCGCCCCTGACGGTCGGCGGGACGCCGGTGGCGGCCGGTGAGCTGATCACGGTGCATGTGGACGAGGCCAACGCCGATCCGGGCGTGGTGGGCGAGGGGCCGTGTCGCCTGCGTCCCGGCCGGACGATGGGACTGGGCCCGGGGGCGGCCGGGCTCGCGTTCGGGGACGGCGCCCATCGCTGCCCGGGCGCCTCCGTCGCCGTACTGGAGGCTGACGTCCTGCTCAGCCGGCTGTTCGCGCTCGACGGACTGCGGACGACCGGCGTACCACGCGTGTCGTTCAAGGACGAGATCGGCGGTTACGAGATCCGGGACCTCACGGTGACCGTCCCTGCGTGACGACGCGGGCCGACGCGCGACGGCCGCCCCGGCCCGGGCGGACCGCCTCACCGCGGACCGGCGCCTCAGCGCATCGCGGAGCCGGTGCGCCCCTGCGCCCGGCGGGCGTTGTTGTAGGCGCGCAGGAGAAGCTTGGAGACCGCGCAGGGCGACCTGTCGACGTGGCACTGACGGCAGGTGCGGGTGTGCTCCTCATAGGCGGCTCGGGCCTGGTGCAGAGCGTCCTCTGGAGAGGGCATGGGGGGTCCTCCGAACGAAACGACGGGTGGGCGGCGACGGACCTACTGGCGAGTAGGCCCACGACGAGGGAAAGTGGATCATGTTACTCACGGTAGCGGAAAATGGGATTCCAGCCGTTTCGGCAACGGCCTGAGAAAATGCCCGAGATCCGCTCACCACGAGGCAAGGGGGCCGACTTGGCAGGCGAGGACGACGGGCGGCGCGCCGCGGCGGTGTTCGACGCGCTGGGGTCCGGATACGAGAAGGCGTTCGCGCACTCGGAGGCGCATCGCAGGTCCCTGGAGTGGCTGCTCGGGCGGCTCGCGCCGGGCAGCTTCGTGCTGGACGTCGGCAGCGGCACGGGCCGGCCGACGGCCGCGACCCTCGTGGCCTCGGGGCACGACGTGCTGGGCGTCGACGTCTCCCCGGTCATGGTCGGGATCGCCGGGCGGCAGGTGCCCGGAGCGAGCTTCGAGTGCGTCGACGTACGGGATCTTCCGCTGGACGAGGGCTCGTTCCACGCGGTCTGTGTGTACTTCTCGCTGCTCCAGATGGACCGTGCGGAGCAGTCCCGGCTGATCGGCCGTCTCGCGCGGGCGCTGCTGCCGGGCGGCAGTCTGGTGCTGGCCACCGTGCCGCTCGACGTGGAGGGCGTGGACGCGGTGTTCATGGGCCAACCGGTCCGGGTCACCAGCTTCGCCGGGGAGGATCTCGTCGAGGTGGTCCGGGCGGCGGGCCTGACCGTGCTGGCCGAGGAGGACACACTGTTCACCCCCGACCACCCGGAGGCCGTGCCCGAACCCCACCTCTTCCTCTGCTGCGGCAGAAACTAGGCCCCCCATACTGCGGCAATACTGCGGCAGGTACTGGACCCCGAGCCCCCGTCAGCGTTCCGTGCGGGCCGCGAGGGACAGGACCAGCGCCGCGGAACCCGTGCCCAGGAGCGCGCCCGCGATGACGTCGCCCGGGTAGTGCACGCCGGTGTGGACCCGGGAGTAGCCGACCGCGCAGGCGAGCACGCCCAGCGGGACGGCGGCGGCCGGGAGGGCCTGGCCGACGGCGGCCGCGAAGGCGACGGCCGAGGCGGTGTGCCCGGACGGGAAGGACGCGGACTCCGGCATGGGCACATGGCGGCCCGGGAACGGCGAGTCCTCGGAGCGGTGCGGCCGCCGGCGCCGTACGAGCCGTTTGCCGACGAGGTTCGCGGTCGCCGAGGCCACGCCGATCGCGGCGACGCCCAGTACGGCCGCGCGGCGCGAGCGGCCGCCGCACAGGGTCAGTCCGGCGGCGACCGCGAAGGACAGCTTGGAGTGGTCGGCGGCGGCGGACAGCCGACGCAGCGCGGTGTCCAGGGTGGGGGTTCTGGTGATGGTGACCGTCTCGTAGAGCGCCTGGTCCAGCGTGGCGAGGTCGTGGACCAGCGGCGGGGTGGTGAGCTTCGGCAGGCGGTCAGACATCGTAGGCATCCTTGATCGTCCGGGGGTCGTGATGGCCGAGGGCGAGGCGCACGATGCGCCGCCAGTCGACCGTCGGTGGCGCGTAGGCGGCGCCGGGGCGGTGCCGGGGCACCCGGACCCGGAGCACGCTGGGCCGTACGGTGCACACCACCGGGGTGGGCAGTTCCAGCGCCTCGCCGTCGACGGCCACCGAGATACGGTCCCGGTCGGACTCGACGACCACGCGGTGGGGGGTGAGCGTGGTGATGCCGCTGGCCCGTTCGCCGAGGAGGGCGAGTTCGGCGGCCTGGGCGGCGCCCTCCACGCGGATGCCGATCACTCCGAGGAGGCCGGTGTCCAGCCGCGGACGGCGGCCGCCGCCGAACGGATCTGCGCGGGCGTAGGCGTTGTTGCTGACCAGGAGGGCCTGCGGGGCGTGGAGCAGGGTGTCGTCCGCGCGGACGTCGAGGGTCGGTCCGGTGGCGCCCTGCAGCAGGTCGGGCAGGTGTTCCAGGGCGGTGGCGGCCTTGGCGTCGCGGTACTCGGGGTTCTGCACGATCTCCGCGTACGCCCCGAAGGAGACGGTGTTGACGAAGGCCCGCCCGTCGACGTCCCCGAGGTCCACGCGGAGTTCGACGCCCTGGGTGAGGGCGTCGAGGCTGAGCGCGGGGTCGGTGCGGTCCAGGCCGAGGTCCATGGCGAAGTGGTTGCGGGTGCCGGCGGCGATGACCATGAAGGGCACGTCGTGCTCGACGGCGACGGCCGCGACGAGGGCCTGCGTCCCGTCGCCGCCCGCGACGCCGAGCAGGTCCGCGCCCTCGGCGACGGCCTTGCGGGCCTCGGCGACCGGGTCGGTCCAGCCCTCGCCGGTGCCGAGCAGGACCACCTTGGCCCCCAGCGCCTCGGCGCGCGCGACGAGGTTGTGCTTCGCGACCTTCCCGCCGCCCGACCGCACGTTCATGATGAGGACCGGCCGACGGGGCGGCGGGGTGCGCCGGCCGTGGGTGCCCTTGGGGCGGCGCAGACTGCGCAGCGACTGGCGGGCCGAGGCGAGGGCGGCTCCCCACAGGGCGAGCGCGCCGACCGCGACCACCCACAGTCCCGAGGTGGCGTACAGCACCAGCACGCCCACGGGCGCGGTGACGGCGAGCAGCCCGCCGAGGATGCGGGCGCCGCCGCGGCGGGCCAGCGTCCACCAGACGCCGGCCCCGGCGAGGGCGAGACCGGCGAGGCCGATGAGCAGGACCACCCAGCCCCCGGACCCGGCGCCGCCCGCGACGACCGCCGCACAGCCGAGGACCAGGGCCAGGGCGAGCCGGGCCCATCTGCGCGCGCGGGCGACGGCGTCCTTGGCCGTCATCCCCGCGGTCCACTTCGAAAGCGTCTCGTTCACCGTGCGCCCGCCATGCTCCGGGGTCCCCTTGTCGTACAGGTCGTCGTCCGTCGTCGTCCGTGGACAGCAGTCGGTCAATTGTCCATGGCACAGCAACCCGGTGTGACCGCCGGGTCGTTGGAAGCCTCCAGACGGCAGAAGCAGGACGCCCGGACGGGTACGTCGGCCAGTGCGGCCGCCAGTTTCAGCTGCTGGGCGACGATCAGGGCCTCCGCGTCCTTGCCCCGGCGGACCAGGCACTCGTGGAAGCCGTGCAGGGACCAGACGTTCCCCGGGTGCTGGGAAGGGCGCGGCAGGGTGTCGTCGAGCCCGAGGTCGGCGCGGTAGACCGCCTCCGCCTCCGCGACCCGGCCCTGTTCGAGGAGCAGGGCGCCGTAGGCGTGCCGGGTGGGCTGCATCCAGCCCCACGGCTCGTCGTACGGGAGGTTGTCGTCCAGCGCGATCGAGCGTTCCAGGGCGGCGAAGGCGAGGTCGTGGCGGCCCTTGCGGTACTCCAGCTCACCGTCCAGCATCGCGGAGGCGATCGCGAGGATGTCGGCGCAGGTGTTGTTGAACAGCATGCGGGTCTCCTGGACCCGTCCGGCCGCCGCCCGGAACAGCCCGCGTTCGCTCTCGGCCTCCGGAACATGGCCGGTGGCGGAGAGGGCGACCCCGCGGGCGTAGCGCAGCAGAGCGGTGGTGAAGCTGTAGAGTTCCGCGTCGGCGGGGAGCGGCAGGGCGAGGATGTCGTCCCAGCGGCCGAAGCGGATCAGGACGTGGAACCGCATGCCGAGGAAGGCCTCCAGCCAGTCGGCCATGGGCGGGCTCTCCACCCGCAGCAGCTCCTCCGGGATGGTCGCCTCCAGTCGGTACACGGTCTCCAGGGCCGTGCCGCACTGGCCGAGGAACATCGCGCCGTAGATCTTGAAGTGGAGGTCGTGGCACCGGTACAGCGTGTAGAAGTTCATCGGGCCGGAGCGGGCCAGGACCTTCTCGTCGGCGGCGATCGCGGCGGTGTTGTCGGTGACGACCCGCCGGTAGTCGCCGCAGAGCACGTCCAGGTGCGAGGGCATGTGCTGGAGGTGCCCGGCGTCGGGCACCAGCCCGCGCAGCCGGTCGGCGACCCGGAGGGCGGCCTCGGGGGTGGGCGACATCTCCATGAGGTGAACGTAGAAGTGCAGGACGCCGGGGTGTACGGCCGCCGCCGGGTCGGCGAGCGCCCGGTCGAGCACCTCCTCGGCCTCCCGGGTGCGGGCGCCCTCGGCGGGGCGGCCGGTGCGCACGTCCCACAGCTGCCAGGGGGTCAGGTTCATCAGGGCGTCGGCGTAGAGGGCGGCGACGTCGAGATCGTCGGGGGCGAGTTCGTGGACGGCGCGCATGGCGTCGGCGTACGGCTCGTTCCACACCGCGCAGTCCGGTGCGGGCCGGGTCTGCGGATAGCGGGCGCGCAGGGCTCCGATCAGCGCCCGCTCCACGGGGGTGGCTCCGGCGGCCTTCTCGTGGGCCAGCTCCACGGCGGCGTGGGTGCGGGCCACGGTCCGCTCGAGGTCGTGGTCGTCGAAGAACTCCCACGGCTTGTTGTAGTTGGGGCCGAGGGCGTACGCGATGCCCCAGTACGCCATGGCGCAGTCGGGGTCGGCCCGGGCCGCCGTCTCGAAGCAGGCCACGGCCTCCTCGTGGTGGAAGGCGTACGACCACACCAGCCCGCGGTCGAACCACAGCTGGGCCTCCGGGGAGTGGGTCGTCACGGTCCGGCCGTGGCTGCCGAGGTCGTAGTAGTCGACGTCGACGTCGGCTTCCCCATCCACGTCCGTGCCCGTGTCCGTGTCCGTGTCCGTGTCCGTGTTCTGCACGTTCTCCACGGATTCCATGGTGCTCCCATCGTCGGTCGGCGGCTCGGGCGACGTATACCGCGCGGGACGGCGCCGGGCGGGTGGCTTCGGGGCGGGAGCACCCGTACGGGGTGAGGGGCCCGTCGGCGCTGCGACGGGCCCCTCTGCCGTGATCCGGTGGTTCAGTGGGTCCGGTCTCTCAGTGGGTCCGGTGTCTCAGTGGGTCCGGTGTCTCAGTGGGTGCGGCGGACGTTCCTCCAGAGGACGACGAACCCGGCGACCACCAGGAGGCCGCCGGCGGCCCCGGGCCACAGGTTGCCGCCGGTCTCGGCGAGGCTGCCCGAGACGGCCTGGGGCTCGGTGACGTTGCCGGTGTCGGCCGGGGGCTGGGCGCCGCTGTCGACGGGGGCCTGGGCGCCGGGGTCGGCCGGGGCCGGCGTACCGGTGTCGTCGTCCGGGTCCGTCGGGGCCTGGGCCTCGGACTGGGCCGGTGCCGTCGCGGCGGTGCCGACCTCACCGGCCGGCTTGGAGGCGGGGGCGGAGGTGGCCGCCTTGGGCGCGTCGGCGTCGGGCTCGGTGTCGTCGCGGCTGTCCGTGCCGGCCGAGGCGCCGCCGTTGCCGGTGTTCCCCTTCTGGGGCTCGGTGTCGGCGGGCTCGGTGTCGGCGGGCTCGGTCGCCGGGGACTCGGTCACCGGGGAGTCTGGGGCCTGGGACTGGGCCGGGGGCTCCTGCCCACCGTCACCCGGGTTGTCGTCCGAACCGCCGCCGTTCGCCCCGTCACCCTGGCCGGCCCCGTCGCCGGAACCGTTGTCCGAGCCGTCGCCGGCCCCGTCGTCGCCCGTCCCGGCGCCGCAGGTCCGTCCCTCGTTGATGCAGTCGACCATCTGATTCATCAGGTCCTCGTCGAAGACGTTGATGAAGTCGCCGTGGTCCGTCACCGGCTTGTGCAGCTGCTCGGGGAACGAGTCCACCGCGAACAGCGGCGTCGTACGGCCCCCGTCGGCGAGGCTCGGCGCGTCGACGTCGTAGACGATGCGCTGCACCAGCTGCGGAATGGCCTCGAAGCCGCCCGGGCAGGTGCCGTCCGGGGCGGCGAAGGCCACGTGCGTGCGGTGGTTGGCGCTGTCGATGTTGCTGCCGTCCCAGCAGCTCTGGAAGCGGAAGGTGCGCACCACGTCGCTGCCGGACGGGCACAGCGGGTACTTGTCCTTCAGCTGCCGGTCCTCGAAGCCGGTGCAGCTCCAGGAGGCGTTGGCGTTGGCCGGGCCGTTGACGAAGGCCTTGGCGTCACCGGTGATGACGCGCAGCAGCCGGGGCATCTCGGTGACCTTGGAGACCGGGTTGCCGACGAAGGTCAGCGTGACGTCCTTCGGGGTGACGATCTCGCCCGCGTTGCCCTCGATACCGCCACCGGGGCTCTTGGCGTCCTGCTCCTCGGTGCCGTTCTGCAGCCGCAGGACCGGCCAGTAGTACGTGGACCTGTCGCCCTGGTCCACACAGCTCGTCTCGGCGTTCGCCAGGTCCTCGTCGGAGGCGAAGGCGGTGTTCGACTGGTTGCCGATGTAGTCGTGGAAGTGGTGGGCGCCGTTGCCGACACCGGGGGCCACGATGACGTTGTCCGAGTTGAACAGGCCGTTCTCGTTCACGCCGCAGCTCGTGACGAAGATGCCGCGGGAGGGGCCGGAGCGGGGGTCGAGCCGGAGGGAGGCCGGGACGGTCCTGATGTCGACGTAGTCGCCGGCGACGGGACCGTTGCCCGCCTGGCCGCCGTTGCCCTGCTGGCCGTTCTGACCGGGCTCCTGAGCCGAGCCCTGTCCCTGGCCTGCGTTCTGCCCCTGCGCCTGGCCCTGTTCCTGCTGCTCCTGCTCCTGCTCCTGCTGCCCCTGCCCCTGCTCCTGCTCCTCGGTGACGCGCAGGGAGCAGGCGGCGAGCGAGTCCAGGCCGTCCGGGCGGTCGCCGTCGCGGTCGATGGCCTCCGCGATCCGGCCGATCGTCGCGCCGCGCTTCTCCTTCAGCGGGTTCATCACCGCGTTGTCGGCGAAGCCGGAGTCCTGCCGTACCGCCTGCGCCTGGTCCTGGAGTTGCTGGTAGGCGGCGGCTATCTGCTGGTCCAGGGCGGCGAGTTCGCGGTCGACCTCGGACCTGGCGCCGTCGGGGACGGTGGTGAGGCTGTTGCCGACGTCGGGACAGTCGATGGTGACCGAGCCTCCGCCGGTCAGTTCCACCGTGTCGCCGTTGGAGGTGGCCGAGGCGTAGACGTTCACCGCCATCAGCCCGCCGCCGCCGAGGATCAGGGCGACCGCGGCGAGGGTCGCCCACCGTCCGCCCGTCGGGCGTCTGCGTCTGTTCTGTACCAAGGAGTGCTCCTACACGAATTCGCCGTCGGCGGCCCGGACATGGAAATCCCCCGCCCCATACGCAGGGGGACACGGGAGTGTTCAACCGACGCACGAATTCATAGCAAGATCTCAGGTGGAGCGCCTCGGCGGGCCCTCCGGGGCCGTGGCGGACAGCAGCGCCGGAGCCCTGAACAGCCGCCTGACGTGGGCGCGTTCGTGGTACAGACCGAGAACGACGGCGGCGGCGACGGCTATCAGATGCTCACGGCCGGCCAGGTTGGGCTTGGCGATCGACTCGACCACCATCGAGCCGCCGGTGAGGAAGAACACGACGGGGGCGCGGCGCACCACCGAGAGATAGGTGAACAGCCCCACGACAGCCGCGGACGGGCCGGTGTCGAGCACCTGCCCCGCCTCGGGCGGCAGTCCGAGCCCCCACCAGCCGGGCCCCATCGCGATCATCACCCGCACGGTGAGGGTGCCGGCCAGGGTGGCCGCGTAGGCGACGGCGAGTGTCCTGAGCCGGCCGAGGGCGAGTTCGGCGAGGGCGAAGGCGAGGAAGAGCTGGGTGATACCGGCCCACACCGGCAGGTCGAGGGCGGGAACGTACAGGGAGACCGGGGTGCGCAGCAGGGCCAGCCACAGCGGCAGGTCGCCCTGGACGCCGCCGAGGATCCGGACCACCGTCTCCCCGGTCGGGTGTTGGGCGATGGCGTGGAAGAAGACGACACCGCCGCAGGCCACGAACGCCAGCAGCAGCGCCCCGGGGCCGCGCCGGCGCAGTTGCCGCAGAGGCTCGACGACGATGCCGTACAACTCGTCGCGCAGCGTCCGTCCGACGAACGCGGCCGCACGGACGGGGACGCCGCGGCGCCGTCCGCCCTCGCCGTCCCCGGCACGGCCGGTGCGGCGCCCCTCCACCTCTGGACGCAGGATCACCAAGGGGTCCCCCAAGAAACTCGTCGCACGGACGTCCGTGTCCGGGCCGGTCGGAACAACTCCCCCTCCGGTGCGCGGCGGGATCGACGCACGTCACCGACGGGAGACGCCACCCCGGCGGGTCGGCCGGTGTCGCTCCTGTGAAGACGCGAGGAGGGCCTCCGAGGATCAGTCCCGCGCCGACCGCGACTGCGGGGACCCGGACGATGACGGAGAGTCACACGCGCGGTCGGCTCCCCGGTTCCTGCTGCGGGAGCGTCTGCGTCCCGCCCGGCAGGGTGTGCGCGGGCAGGGCGGCCACCGCCTCGACGCCCGTGAGCCGCTCCAGGAACCGCAGCGCGGAGGTGTGGAAGACCGAGCGGCCGGTGTCGAGGGTGAGCGCGTCCGGGTCGGCGAAGCCGCGCACCCCGGACAGGGTGCCGAAGTAGTGGTCGAACGATCGGTTCTCCTGCATCAGCAGGACCACGTGCTCGACGTCGGCGAGCGAGCCGCGCCGGGGCGGTCCGGCCGCGACGGCCTTGCGCACGCTCGGCGGGAGCAGGGAGAGGGCGGCGGCCCCGCCCAGCGCGCCCGCGGCCGAACCCAGCAGTCTGCGGCGGGTCGGCTCGGCCATGGATCCCCCTTGTCGCGTGGTGTTCCCGATACGGCCACGGGTGCCCGGCCGGGCGGCGGATGTGACGGTATGTCACCCGTCCTCACCCGAAGGCCTGAACCCGCGCCGGAACCGGCCCGGACGAGCACGGCCGTATTCCGGTACGGGACCGCTGACCTCCCGCGTTACAGTGCACCGCCGACATCGATGCCGGTATCGAGAGGAGACAGCGCGGTGCGCCACGGGGTGGGGAACGGACGGCGGGGGCTGGCCCTGGCCGTCGTGCTGACGGGAATGCTGACGGGACTGGTGACCGGCTGCGCGACCGGGAGCGGGGCCGGGAGCGCCGACGGGGCCGAGGGCGAGGCGGGAAGGTCGGCGGCGGCCGAGGTCGCGCGACGCGGGGCGAGCGTCGGTGCGGCCGGGTCGGCCTGCGAGCTGCCGGTCACCTTCGACGTCGCCGAGTCCTGGAAGCCGAAGGCCGTCGACGCCGGGGCGGAGGTGGACGGCGTGAGTGAGGACCTGGCCGAGCTGGCCGACGCGTTCCTGCGCCAGGGGCCCGTCACCATGGCCTGCGAGATCGATGCCAAGCCCGCCGGGAACATCGGGTTCCTCCGGGTGTGGACCGGCGAGCCGGGGGACGCCGACGCCCGCGCCGTACTGGAGGACTTCGTGGCCGCCGAGGAAGGGGCCGCCCGGGAGAGGTACGGCACCTTCGAGGCGGGCGACGTCACCGGCACCGAGGTCGAGTACGTCACGCCGGGCGACGGCAGCGAGACGAAGACCGCCCACGCCCTCGCCGTGGTCACCCCCGACGGCCCGGTCGTCCTGCACCTCGGCGGCCTGGACGACGAGGAGCACGAGGAGATGCTCCCGGCGTACGAACTGGCGAAGACGACTCTGCACACGACGGCCTGACCGCGAACCGGTGAGACCCGGTGTCGTGTCCCCGGTCGGATCGCCCGGGTCCGGATGCACATTCCGGCCGGTGTGGCGCATTCTTGCTGTGTCGCCCACGCGGCGTCGCCATGCGGCGGCGCACGGACGAGGTAGGGCCGATGACTGGGAGCGCCGGGGACGAGCGGAGGCCGTCCGGGCCGCCTGCCGCGCTGCTGACCGCGGCCGCGGTCGACGCGCTGCGGGCGGCCGACGGGCGCGCCGGGGGCGTGTACCTGTGCTCGCGCGCCCCCGGGATGCTGCGGCTCGCCGTGCTCGCGGGGCTGCCCGGCCGGCTGTTCCGGCCCTGGTGGCGGGTGCATGTGGACCGGCCGTTCCCCGTGGTGGACGTGCACCGGACGGGCGTGCCGGTGGTGCTGGCGAACGCCACGGAGGCGATGCGCCGGTATCCGCAGCTGGCGGCGGGTCTGCCGTTCCCGTTCGGTTCGCTGTACGTCCCGGTCGCGGCCGAGGGGCGGTCCTTCGGGGTGCTGATCGTGTTGCGGGCGGCCGCCGCCGACGCGGCGGAGGTGCTGGCCGAGCGTGAGCGGCTGGCGCGGGTCGCGGACGGTCTGGCGGCGGAGCTGGTGCGGCTGGAGGCCGGGGGCAGGCGCGCCACCTGGGACGAGGAACCTGTGTGCATACGGCCGCCGGCGGCGGGACCGGCGCCGGGGCGGGTGGGCCGGTTCTCGTGGGACCCGGCGTCCGACACCGTCGTCGCCGACGAGCGGGCGCGGGCGCTGTTCGGGCTGCCGCCGGGGGACGTACCCGGCACGCTGGAGGCGCTGGCCCGGGCCGTGGACCCGACCGACGCCCACCGGCTCCCCGACCTGCTGCGGGAGACGGCGCGGGGCAGTCCGCCGCCGCTGCCGCTGGAGGTGCGCACCACGGAGGGCGGGCTGCGGCTGCTGGAGCTGTGGGCGGCGGCCGAGGGGCCGTCCGGGTCCGTCACCGGCGTCCTGCTCGATCCGGGCGCGGGCGCCCTCGCCGACGGCGCCGCCGATCTGCTCCCGGAAGGCGTGTTCTGCATCGACCGGCTGGGGCTGGTCGTGTACGCCAACGCCCGGGCCGCGCACTTCCTCGGCGTGGACCGCGAGGAGCTGGCCGGACGGCCGCTGTGGGAGGCCGTGCCCTGGCTGAACCAGCCGACCTGCGAGGAGCATCTGCGCGGTGCGCTGCTGTCGCCGGAGCCGGTGCACTTCCATGTCCGGCGGCCCGCCGACGGCCCGCGCGTGTTCGAGGGCGACTGGCTGAGCCTGTCCGTCCACCCCGGCCCGGACCTGCTGACCTGCACCGCCGTCCCGGCCAGCCGTGTCCCGCCCGAAGCGGCTCCCGCACCGGTGGACACCGAGGCCCCGGCGCCGGCCCCGGCCGCGCAGACCGCCCCGCTGTACCGGCCGATCGTGCTGGCGATCGCGCTGACCGAGGCGGTGACCGCCCGCCAGGTGTCGGCGGTGGTCATGCAGGAGCTGCTGCCCGCGTTCGGCGGCCGCCGGCTCGCGATCTACCTGCTGCAGGAGCGGCATCTGTACCTGGCGTGGGAGAGCGGCTTCCCGGAGGGCTTCCTCGCGCCGTTCGAAGGGGTGGGCCTGGACGCCCGGCTGCCCGGCGTGGAGACCCTCACCACCGGCCGGCCGCTGTTCTTCGACTCGATGCAGCAACTGGCGGCCGCCTACCCGGGCATCGAACTGGACGCGACCCGGGGCGCCCGCGCCTTCCTCCCGCTCATCGCCTCGGGCCGGCCGGTCGGCTCCTGCATCCTCGGCTTCGACGGCCCGCGCCGTTTCAGCCAGGAGGAGCGCACCGTGCTGACCGCGCTCGCCGGACTGATCGCCCACGCGATGGAGAAGGCCCAGCGCTACGACACGGAGGCGGCCCTCGCGCGCGGGCTCCAGCAGGCCCTGCTCCCCCGGCGGCTGTCGCAGCACGCGCGCGTGGAGACCACGGGGCGCTATCTGCCGGGCACCGAGGGCATGGACGTCGGCGGCGACTGGTACGACGTCGTGGAGGCCGGCGAGGGGCTGGCGCTGGTCATCGGGGACGTCCAGGGGCACGGGGTGCAGGCGGCGGCCACGATGGGGCAACTGCGCAGCGCGGTGCGGGCGTTCGCGCTCGGCGACCATCCGCCGCAGGAGGTCATGGCCGGCACGAACCACCTCCTCATCGACCTCGACCCCGGTCAGTTCGCCAGCTGCTGCTACGTCCGGCTGGACCCGGCGACCGGCCGGGCGCGGGCGGCCCGGGCCGGCCATCTGCCGCCGCTGCTGCGCGGCCCCGACGGCCGTACGACGGTGGTGGAGCTGCCGGGCGGGGTGGTGCTGGGGGTCGACCCCCGCGCCCGGTACCCGGTGACGGAACTGCGGCTGGAGCCGGGCGCGATCCTGGCGCTGTACACGGACGGGCTGGTGGAACGGCCCGGTCGGGACATCGACGAGGGCATCGCCGCCCTGCGCACGGCCTTCGACGAGGCGGGCGACGCGGGCGGCGGCGGGCGTTCCCTGGGGAAGGTCGCGGATCGGCTGACCGCGTCGGCACGGCAGGCGGCCGACCGTCCGGACGACATCGCGCTGCTGCTCGCCACCCTCCCCACCCCTCTCGGAGATCACGGAGAGAGCGCGTGAGGGGCGCGTCCCGTGACCCTGTGTGACGCCTCTCGCCTCAGGGGGCCGGGCAGTGTAGGAATGGCACATGGCACGTGTCCTGGGGCGCCCGAGTGCCCGGCCGGCCCGTCGTCCCCGGGGCCCGGGAGTCCGACGTGCGCCCGAGTCTGCACTGGGCGGGCGTTCTCTCGCGGCCCAGGTGTTCGTGCTGCAGGTCGCGATCGTGCTGCTGCTGGTCGTGGCGGCCGTGGTGGCGCTGCTGCTGCAGGTGCGGCACGACAGCACCCAGGAGGCCCGCAACCGCTCCGTCGCCGTCGCGCAGACCTTCGCCAACTCCCCGGGCATCGTCGAGGCGTTGGAGAGCCCGGACCCGACGGCGGTCCTCCAGCCGTCGGCCGAGGCCGCCCGCGAGGCGGCCGACATGGACTTCGTCGTCGTGATGAACACCGACGGCATCCGCTACACCCATCCCAAGCCGGACCGCATCGGCAAGAAGTTCGTCGGGACCATCGAGCCGGCCCTCAAGGGTGAAACCGTCGTCGAGGAGGTCGACGGCACCATCGGGCGGCTGGTGCAGGCCGTCGTCCCCGTGAAGGCGCCCGACGGGACGGTCGTCGGCCTGGTGTCGTCGGGCATCACCACCGAGCACGTCGGCGGCAACGCGGACCGTCAGCTGCCGCTCGTCCTCGGCACCGCCGCCGTGGCCCTCGCCCTCGCCACCGCGAGCACCGCGCTGGTCAGCCGCCGGCTGCTGCGGCAGACCCATGGCCTCGGGCCGCGCGAGATGACCAGGATGTACGAGCACCACGACGCGGTGCTGCACGCCGTACGCGAAGGGGTGATCATCGTCGGCGGGGACGGCGAGCTGCTGCTCGCCAACGACGAGGCGCACCGCCTGCTCGACCTGCCGCCGGACGCCGAGCGCCGCCAGGTCCTGGACCTGGGCCTCGATCCCGGTACCGCCGAACTGCTGGCGTCCGGGCGGATGGTCACGGACGAGGTGCATCTGGTCGGCGACCGGCTGCTGGCGATCAACCAGCGGCCCACGGATCTGGCGGACGGCCCGGCGGGCAGCGTCGCCACGCTGCGTGACTCCACGGAGCTGCGCGCCCTGTCCGGCCGGGCGGAGGCGGCCCGTGAGCGCCTGGACCTGCTGTACGCGGCCGGGGTGGGCATCGGCACGAGCCTGGACGTGACCCGTACGGCGGAGGAGCTGACGGAGCTGGCGGTGCCCCGGTTCGCGGACTTCGTCACCGTCGACCTGTTCGACGCGGTCCTCGCCGGGGAGGAGCCGGAGACGCGGGGGGCGCTGCGGCGCACGGCGATGAGCGGGGTCCGCAAGGGCTCGCCGCTGTACGCGGTGGGTGAGCGGATCCGGTTCGTGGACTCGGCGCCACAGGCCCGCGCCCTGATGACCGAACGGGCCGTCCTGGAGGCGCGGCTGGCTCAGGCGCCGGGCTGGCGGGCGCAGGATCTGGAGCGGACCGGGCAGGTCATGGAGTTCGGCATCCACTCGCTGATCACCGTGCCGGTGCGGGCGGGCTCGCTGGTGCTGGGCGTGGTGAGCTTCCTGCGGTCGGAGCGGCCCGAGCCGTTCGACCCGGAGGAGGTGGCCCTGGCGGAGGAGCTGGTGGCGCGGGCCGCGGTCTCCATCGACAACGCGCGCCGCTTCACCCGTGAGCACGGCATGGCGGTCACGCTGCAGCGCAGTCTGCTGCCGCGCACCCTGCCCGAGCAGAACGCGCTGGACATCGCCTACCGCTATCTGCCGGCGCAGGCCGGTGTCGGCGGCGACTGGTTCGACGTGCTGCCGCTGTCCGGGGCCCGGGTGGCGCTGGTCGTGGGGGACGTGGTCGGGCACGGGCTGCACGCGGCGGCCACGATGGGGCGGCTGCGCACCGCGGTGCACAACTTCTCCGCGCTGGACCTGCCGCCCGAGGAGCTGCTCGGGCTGCTGGACGAGCTGGTGACCCGGATCGACCAGGACGAGGCGGCGGACGGCGCCCATGGGCCGGTGTCCGGGGCGACCTGTCTGTACGCGATCTACGACCCGGTGTCCCGGCGGTGCACGGTGGCGCGGGCCGGACATCCGCCGCCGGCGCTGGTCCACCCCGACGGCCGGGTGGAGTACGCCGAGGTACCGGCCGGGCTGCCGCTGGGCCTGGGCGGTCTGCCGTTCGAGACGGCCGAGCTGGAGCTGGCGGAAGGCAGCCGGCTGGTGCTGTACACGGACGGGCTGGTGGAGGACCGGCAGCGGGACATCGACACCGGTCTGGAGCTGCTGCGCACGGCCCTGGAGCGCAGCGCGGACGGAACGCCGGAGGATGCCTGCCGGAGTGTCCTGGACGAGCTGTTGCCGGCCCGCCCGAACGACGACATCGCGCTGATCGTGGCACGCACCCGGGCGCTGGGCGCGGACCGGGTCGCCGAGTGGGACGTACCGGTGGACCCGGCGGCGGTGGGCGAGGTGCGGTCGGCCGTCGCCGCGCAGCTGGCGGTGTGGGACCTGGAGGAGCTGTCCTTCACGACGGAGCTGATCCTGAGCGAGCTGGTCACCAACGCGATCCGCTACGGCCTCGCACCGGTCCGCGTCCGGCTGCTGCGCGACCGCACCCTGATCTGCGAGGTGTCCGACGCCAGCAGCACCTCGCCACATCTGCGGTACGCGGCGATGACGGACGAGGGCGGCCGTGGACTGTTCCTGGTCGCGCAGCTCACCGACCGCTGGGGCACCCGGTACACGCCCACGGGCAAGGTCATCTGGGCGGAACAGCCGCTGCCGTAACGGGGTTGATGCGGCCACTGACTCATAAACGACGTTTATGAGTCCATAGACCGGACCCGCGTACCGACTTAGGTATGCCTCAGTTTAGGCTTCCTCCGAGTTGATCTGTCGCCACTCGAAGGGAACCTGATCATGCCCCGCCCCCTGCGGGTAGCCATCGTCGGAGCCGGCCCCGCCGGGATCTACGCCGCCGACGCGCTGCTCAAGTCCGATGTGGCCGCCGACCCCGGTGTCTCCGTCGACCTCTTCGAGCGGATGCCGGCCCCGTTCGGACTGATCCGTTACGGCGTGGCCCCGGACCACCCCCGGATCAAGGGCATCATCACCGCCCTGCACCAGGTCCTCGACAAGCCGCAGATCCGTCTCTTCGGCAACGTCGACTACCCGTCCGACATCAGCATCGACGACCTGCGGGCCTTCTACGACGCGGTGATCTTCTCGACCGGCGCGATGGCCGACCGCGAGCTGTCCATACCGGGCATCGAGCTCGACGGCTCCTACGGCGCCGCCGACTTCGTCTCCTGGTACGACGGCCACCCGGACGTCCCGCGCACCTGGCCGCTTCAGGCGGAGAAGGTCGCCGTCCTCGGCGTCGGCAACGTCGCCCTCGACGTCGCCCGCATCCTCGCCAAGACGGCGGACGAACTCCTCCCCACGGAGATCCCGCCGAACGTCTACGACGGCCTGAAGGCCAACAAGGCGCTGGAGGTCCACGTCTTCGGCCGCCGCGGCCCGGCGCAGGCCAAGTTCTCCCCGATGGAGCTGCGGGAGCTGGACCACTCCCCCAACATCGAGGTCATCGTCGACCCCGAGGACATCGACTACGACGAGGGCTCGATCGCGACCCGGCGCGGCAACAAGCAGGCCGACATGGTCGCCAAGACGCTGGAGAACTGGGCGATCCGCGACACCGGCGACCGCCCGCACAAGCTGTTCCTGCACTTCTTCGAGTCGCCCACGGAGATCCTCGGCGAGGACGGCAAGGTCGTCGGTCTGCGCACCGAGCGCACCGCCCTCGACGGCACCGGCAACGTCAAGGGCACCGGCGAGTTCAAGGACTGGGACCTCACCGCGGTCTACCGCGCGGTCGGCTACCTCTCCGAGAAGCTGCCCAAGCTGCCCTGGGACCTCGACTCGGGCACGGTGCCGGACGAGGGCGGCCGGGTCATCGAGGAGAGCGGCGCGCACCTGCAGTCGGTGTACGTCACCGGCTGGATCCGGCGCGGCCCGGTCGGCCTGATCGGCCACACCAAGGGCGACGCCAACGAGACCGTGTCGAACCTGCTGGACGACCACGCGAACGGCCGGCTGCACGCCCCGTCCTCGCCGGAGCCGGAGGCGGTGGACGCGTTCCTCGCCGAGCGCGAGGTCCGCTTCACCACCTGGGAGGGCTGGTACAAGCTGGACGCCGCCGAGAAGGCACTGGGCGAGCCGCAGGGCCGCGAGCGCGTGAAGCTCGTCGAACGCGAGGACATGCTGCGGGAGAGCGGCGCGTAAAGGTTGCCCCACCCCGGGGGCCCGGCCCGGCACAACGCCACCGGGCCCCCGACCCACGCCCAACCGGCGGGCCCAGGCCCGGCCACGCGCCCGCCCGCCCAGGCGCCCCCTGGGAATGACCGCGTGTGCCAACGCCCGGCCGCGGCGCCCGGTATGCCCCCGAGCTCCGGGGGACAAACCCGCGTACGGCCGACAGGCCCGGCCCGGCCCGCCCGCAGCACACCCACCCAGGCGCCCAGCCCGACATGACCACCAAGCCCCAGCCAAGCATGCCCCACACGGCCAACAGGCCCCCGCCCAAGCCGCCCGCAGCACACCCACCCAGGCGCCCAGCCCGATATCACCACCAAGCCCCAGCCAAGCATGCCCCACACGGCCAACAGGCCCCCGCCCAGGCCGCCCGCAGCACACCCACCCGGGCGCCGACCCGGGGATCACCCCGGCGTGCCCGCTTCGGCGCCGACGCGAGGATCACCCCGGTGCCAACGCCCGGGCGCCGCGCCCGGTACGACCCCCGGGGCCCGGGGCATACCCGCGTAAGCCGGCGATTCCAGGACCGCGCATGTCCGCGTGCGCGTGCCGGGGCCGTCGGCTCGTTCCTGCCCGCTCCGCGCCCGCAGCCCCCGGTTCCTGTGCGCCCGTCGGGGAAAACGCTGGGCCGCATGATCGTCCCCTGCTAGCGTCCCGGGGTGTTCTCCCTCCACGAGCCTCCTCTGTTCACCCGGCTGCGTGATGCGCGGCGGGTGCTCGTCGCCGGTGCTGGCGGTGGTTTCGACGTGTACGCGGGTCTTCCGCTGGCGCTCGCGCTGCGGTCGGCCGGCAAGGACGTCCACCTGGCCAACCTGTCCTTCACGGAGCTGTACGGTCTGCCCGCCGAGGTCTGGCTGGAGCCGGACGTGGCGGCCGTGCGCCCCGACACGCCGGCCCGCGGCGACTACTTCCCCGAACACGCCCTGGCCCGCTGGCTCGAGGGGCAGGGACTGCCCGCCACGGTGTACGCCTTCCCGCGCACCGGCGTCGCTCCGCTGCGGGACGCCTACCGGGCGCTCCTCGACCACCTCGGCGGGGTCGACGCCCTCGTCCTGGTGGACGGCGGCACGGACATCCTGATGCGCGGCGACGAGCACGGACTGGGCACGCCCGAGGAGGACATGGCCAGCCTGGCCGCCGTGCACGCGCTCGACGAGGTCGAGCACCGGCTGGCGGCCTGCCTGGGCTTCGGCGTGGACGCCTACCACGGCGTCAACCACTCCCTGGTGCTGGAGAACCTGGCCGCGCTGGACCGCGAGGGCGCCTACCTCGGCGCGTTCTCCCTGCCCCGGGACAGCCGCGAGGGTTCCCTGTACCTGGACGCGGTGGCCCACGCCCAGGCCTCGACGCCGGGGCACCCGAGCATCGTCAACGGCTCCGTCGCCGCCGCCGTACGCGGTGACTTCGGCGACGTACGCTTCACCGACCGCACCCGGAACAGCGAACTGTTCGTCAACCCGCTGATGTCCCTGTACTTCTGCGTGGACGCGGTCGGCCTCGCGCGTCGCAACCTCTACCTCGACCGCCTCACGGACACCGTCCTGATGCGGCAGATCAGCACCCGGATAGAGGAGTTCCGCGAGGAACTCCCCGTGCTGCGGCAGCCACGGGCGTTCCCCCACTGAAGGCGGCGCGGCGTCAGCCGTCGTCGCGGGGGTGGGCCTCGATCACCTTGCCCTTCCGGTCGGCCTCCAGATAGGCGCCGCCGTAGTCGTCGGCGAGGTAGACGTTCATCGTCGGGGGGTCGTCGAAGACCGTGGAGGCCGGGTTGATCACCAGATAACGGCTGGTGGGGTCGCTGATGTTGAGTGAGCGGCCGGCCTTGGTGAGCAGGGTGGGCACGGCGTCCCAGTTGAAGGTGTCCAGGTCGACGGGGGTCTCTCCGCTGGTCACGGTGCCGCCGGGCCCGTCCTTCACGGCCACGTCCCCGCCCCGGTACTCGTAGCGGTCGTAGAGCTTGGCGTTGCCCTTCACGGGCACCTCGGCGATGGCGTACTCCGGGTACACCACGAGGCTGGTGACCTTCGAACTGCCCGCCGCGGCCTTCAGCTTCTTCACCACCGTACGGACCCCGTCCTCGGTGAGCAGATCGAGCTTGTCGTCGGACTGCCCGCCGGACGCGGAACTCGACGTGCCGCCCTGCGAGGCGGAGCCCCCGGACCCGGACGTCCCGGTGTCGGCGCCGAAGTCCTGGAAGTGCGGGACCGCCCACACGAGGGCACCTGTCAGAGCGGTACCGATGACGGCCTTGGCGACGGTCTCCGCGAAGATACGGCCGGACCCGCGCGGGGTGGGGAGGGTCGCGGCCGTCGCGTCGCCGGGGGCAGGCGTGGGCTCGGGCACGGACGCGGGTACGGGAGTCGGCGGTGCGAGCTGATACGAGGTGGCCGCGCCGGTGAAGCCGGTGGCCTGATGGCCGTAGGACCCGGCGGTGGCGACCGGGGGCGGCGGCCCGAAACCCGTGGGCGGGGCCTGCGCGGCGGTGCCCGCGGCCGGAGCCACCGGGGCCCCGAAGGCACCGGGCGGCGACGGCGGCGCATCCGCCGCCTCCCCCGTCACCGCGGCGAGCAGACGGTCGACCGCCCCGGCGTCCGGGCGGGCCTGGGGGTCGCGGACGAGGAGGGCGGTGAGGAGACCGGTCAGCGGACCCGCCTGCCGGGGTGGCGGAACGTCCTCGGCGAGTACGGCGGCCAGGGTGGCGAGGGTGCTGGACCGGCGCAGGGGGTGGTACCCCTCCACGGCGACGTAGAGCAGCATCCCCAGCGACCAGAGGTCGGCGGACGGGCCGCCGTCCTTGCCGGTGACACGCTCCGGTGCCATGAAGTCGGGCGAGCCTATGACGGAGCCGGTGGCGGTGAGGCTGGTGGCCTCGCGCAGGGCGGCTATGCCGAAGTCGGTGAGCACGGGCCGCCCGTCGGGGCGCAGCAGCACGTTGGCCGGCTTCACGTCGCGGTGCTCGATGCCGACGGCGTGCGCGGCGCGCAGCGCGGACAGCACCTCGCGCCCCACGCGCGCGGCCTCGACCGGGGTCAACACGCCCTGCTGGAGCCGGTCCTGGAGCGAGCCTCCCGTGACCAGCTCCATCACGATCCAGGGATACGTGTTCTCGCCGCCGTCGACGATGTGGTGGATGGTGACGATGTTGGGGTGGTGGACGCGGGCCATCGCGCGGGCTTCCCGCAGGACGCGTTCGCGCAGCATGCGGGCGCCCTCGGGGTCGTATTCGGCCAGCGCCGGATCCGGCGGCCGTACCTCTTTCACGGCCACGTCGCGGTGCAGTGCCAGGTCGCGGGCGCGCCACACCCACCCCATGCCTCCGCCCCCGAGCCGGTGCAGCAGCTCGAATCGGCCATCGACGACGCGTCTGTCGGGTTCCCCGGTGTTCATGGGGGGAGCTTAGGGGTAGGCGCGGACAGTGGGGTGTCCGCCAAGGGGGGCACAGCGCGAATGGTCCGCTCCGGCACGGGCATGCTGTGAACGAGGTCACTTCTTCCGGCGGGTCGCCGTGCCGGAACCGTTCCGGACTCGTCGCCCTCCCCCCACGAACGCCACGAAGGACATGTGCTTTGGCTCTTACGTACCCTGACGCCCCCTCGGCCCGCCGTCCCGGCCGCTGCTGGACGATCCGTGTGGTCGGGCACCGGGACCGCACCGCCTCGGTCACCTGCTCGTCGGCGTGCGCGATGCCGCCGCGCTCCCGGGATCTCGCGGCGCTGCGCCGCTTCGCCGAGGCCCATGTGGCCGCGCACGCCAGAGCGGCGGCGGTGCACCACGACGCCGCCTGCTGGTGCCGGCGCCAGCGGTGCGCGCTGCACGAGGGCACCCGGGTCAACTGCGCGGGCTCGGTGGTCCTCGTGCTGCGGCACGACCCGGCGGTCGGCCAGGTGTGGACGCTCACCGAAGTGTGCTCCGCCTGCGCCCCGTTGATGCCTCACGCGCGCGTGCTGGGCCGCGCCGTCCCGCCGCCGCCCCCGCCCAGGGACGCGGAGCCGGAGGGTGATGCCCGCCGACCGTCGTCCGCGCCCACGGTCCCGACGGTGGCGCCACCCCGTCTCGTCCCCGGCGGCTTCAGCGCCCCCTCGGGCTCCGGTCCCGGCCCCGGTCCGGAACGGGTGGTGGGCCGACGGCGCGGCGTCGGCAGGCGCCGCGGCCGCGCGGAGGCGGAGGGCACCGGCGGCTGAACGTCCACCGCGATCTCCGCCGCCTGACGAACGGCCGGCGTGGCGATGCCCACTCGCCCACCGTCCGTCGGAGGTCGGGGTTGGACCCGACGCCAAGAAGGGCCCCGGGGCCCCTCCCGCAGTCGTGCCCGGGCTTCTTCCGGGCGGCCGGAGGCCTCCCGCGCCGCGCGTCGGGGCGGGGCCCGGCGGTCAGGAGCCGTAGCGGGACTGCGGGGGGATGCGTAGGGGCAGGGAGCCCAGGGGTCGGCCCTGGGCCGTGGGGGCGGTCGTCCCACCGGGGAGGCGGGGCGGCCCGTCGGGGGTGGAGGTCGCCGCCATCAACTCGGCGATGCGGGTGCCGCTGCGCCGACCCTCCAGATGGAGTCGGCCGACGTTGACCCGGTCGTCCGCGAGGAGCGTCAGCACGGCGGAATGGCCGGCGGCGTAGGTCGCGACGTATCCGTCGGCGCCGCGGACGAGCAGTTCGCGGAACTCGCCGCGCGCCGCGAGGTCCGCCATCCGGCGACCCACGCCCAGCGCCGCCGCGGTGAGCGCCGCCAGCGCCTCCGCCTCGACGTCGGGCAGGTCCCGGGCGAGCACGAGCCCGTCGGCGCCGGCCGCGAGCGCCCCTCTCAGCTGCGGCACGCGCGTGCGCAGCCGCTGCAGTTCGTTCAGAACCTCGGCCTCGACGGCCATGACCGTGTCCTTTCGGCGCGTGGGCGGCAGGAGCGGTGCAAGTGCGGGGCGGGAAGGGGTCGTTGGAGCGACCCGGAGGTGCAGGGGTCTGCTGGGGGTACGGGTGTCCGAGACAGTACGGGTGACACCGAGATTACGGAAAGTACCGGCCAACGGGGACCGCTTTGGCATTTTCCGCTGGAACATGCACCTCACGCGGCGACGAGGTCCGCCCACCGTGTGACCCCGCCGGAGTGGACCCGCTTGCCGTGCCGGGCGGCGAGGGCGTGGACGATCTGTTCGCCGCGGCCGTGTTCGTCCGGGTCGATGTCGGCGCGCGTCTGGCCCGGCACGAGGGCGGGGCCCGCGTCGGTGACCTCGACCCGCAGGGTGCCAGGCCCGTCGCCCCGGGTCCAGGAGAGCCTCAGTTCCGCCGGGGGCAGGGCGTGCACGATCGCGTTGGTGAGCAGCTCCGACACCACGAGGAGCGAGTCGTCGACGATGTCCTCGGACACCTTCCAGTCGGCGAGGACCTCCCCCACGCGCCGGCGTACGGCTGCGACGGCCCCGGGGACGGGCGCCAGCGGATACACGTGTTCCACTGTCTCCCGGGGCAGTATGCCGAGCTGTACCGCCATCTTCTCTCCTCCGGTGAATCCAGTCGGCCGATACCGGGCACCGGCGCTCTTGCCGGACCTCAGTGCACGTTAGGGACCAAAGGGGAGGGGGTCAACGAATGTGGGTCGGCATTGCCGAACGGTGCGGCCGTCAGGTGATCGCCGGTCCCCGCGCAGCGGGGGCGAAGCCCTCAGCGCGGTAATAGGCTCGGCTCATGACCGGCCCGGTCCAGTCGATCGAACGGGCGGCGGCGATCCTGCGTCTCCTCGCCGGCGGACCCCGTCGTCTAGGGCTCGGCGAGGTGGCGGCCTCGCTCGGGCTGGCGAAGGGCACCGCCCACGGCATCCTGCGCACTCTCCAGCACGTGGACTTCGTGGAACAGGACCCGGCCACCGGAAAATACCAGCTCGGGGCGGCCCTGCTGCACCTGGGCACCAGCTATCTCGACGTCAACGAACTGCGCTCGCGGTCCATCAACTGGGCCGACGCGCTGGCCGCCCGCAGCGGGGAGTCGGTCCGGCTGGGCACTCCCCTGGAGGGCAGGGTCCTCGTCGTCCACCACGTGTTCCGGCCGGACGACTCGTTCCAGACCCTGGACGTGGGCTCACTGCTGCCGCTGCACGCCTCCTCGCTCGGCAAGGTCCTGCTCGCCTTCGGCACCGCACCCCTGGAGTCGGCCCTGGAAGCGGGACTGGAGGCCTACACCCGGCACACCCTGGTCGAGCGGAGCGGGCTGAACCGGGCGCTCGCCGAGATCCGTGAACGCGGCTGGGCCGACGAGGTCCAGGAGATGAGCATGGGAGAGGCCGGCGTCGCCTCGCCGATCCGGGGGCACGGCGGCCTGGTCGTGGGCGCGATCGGGCTGTCCGGCCAGCTGGAGCGGGTCTGCGACAGCCAGGGGCATCCGCGGTCGAATCTGGTCAACCTGCTGCGCGAGGCCGCCCGGGCGATCTCCAGAGACCTGGGCGCGAGCCGCTGGTGACCACCGCCCCCGCCCCGCGGACATCGCCGAAAGACGATCACCGGAAGACGGTCGCCGGAAGACATCGGAAGGGAGACCCGATCATGGTCGAACGGTATGTGATGTCCATCGACCAGGGCACCAACTCCACCCGATGCATCCTCTTCGACCACCACGGACGGCTCGCCTCGGTCGCCCAGCGTGAGCACCAGCAGCACTTCCCCCGGCCCGGCTGGGTCGAGCACGACGCCGTCGAGATCTGGCGCAACCTGCGGCGGATCGTGCCCGAGATGCTGTCCGGCGCCGGCGTCGGCGCGGAGGACATCGCCACGATCGGTCTCGCCAACCAGCGGGAGACCACCGTGCTGTGGGACCGGAGCACGGGCGCTCCCCTGGGCCGGGCGATCGTGTGGCAGGACACCCGCACCGAACCGCTCGTCACGGCCCTCCGGAGCGACCCCGGGGACGAGTTCTTCCTGGAGCGGTGCGGCCTGCCCCCGTCGACGTACTTCTCCGCGCTGCGGCTGCGCTGGCTGTTCGACCAGGTCGACGGGCTCCGGCGGCGCGCCGAGGACGGCGAGGTGCTGTGCGGCACGATGGAGAGCTGGCTGATCTGGAACATGACCGGGGGCCCGGACGGCGGGCTGCACATCACCGACGCCACCAACGCCAGCCGCACCATGCTGATGAACATCCGCACGCTGACCTGGGACGACGAGCTGCTGGAGTTCTTCGGCGTGCCGCGTCCCATGCTGCCCGAGATCAGATCCTCCGCCGAGCACTACGGCACCGCCCGCTCGCTCCTGCCCGGTGTGCGCATCACGGCCGCCCTCGGGGACCAGCAGGCCGCCCTGTTCGGCCAGACCTGCTTCTCGCCGGGCGAGGCGAAGTGCACGTACGGGACGGGCAGCTTCCTGCTGCTCAACACCGGCGGTGACCTCGTGCGGTCCCGGCACGGGCTGCTCACCACCGTCGCCTACAAGATCGGTAAGCAGCCGCCGGTGTACGCCCTGGAGGGCTCCATCGCCGTCACCGGCTCGCTGGTGCAGTGGTTCCGTGACCGTCTGGGGCTGATCGGCAGCGCGCCGGAGATCGAGACGCTCGCCCGGACGGTCGAGGACAACGGCGGCTGCTACATCGTCCCCGCCTTCTCGGGACTGTTCGCCCCGCACTGGCGCAGCGACGCGCGCGGGGTGATGGTCGGCCTCACCTCGTACATCACCAAGGGGCATCTGGCCCGGGCCGTGCTGGAGGCCACCGGCTGGCAGACGCGGGAGGTCGTCGACGCCATGAACGCCGACTCGTCGGTGGCCCTGAAGCAGCTCAAGGTGGACGGGGGCATGACGGCGGACAACCTGCTGATGCAGTTCGTCGCGGACGTGCTCGACGTACCCGTGGTGCGGCCCATGGTCGCCGAGACAGTCTCCCTCGGCGCGGCCTACGCCGCCGGGCTCGCCGCCGGCTACTGGCCCGATCTGGAGGTCCTGCGCCGCAACTGGCACCGGGCGGCCCAGTGGCTGCCGGACATGGACCCCGGGCGGCGGGAGGCGGAGTACGACAACTGGAAGCGGGCCGTCGAGCGGTCGCTCGGATGGGTGAAACCGCCGAGGCCACCGTGACCGCGGCGTTCACCCCGGACTCCGTCCTCGGCTTCGGGCTGCCTCGGACGCGTCCGCACTCCTATCGTGGAACGGCACCGACGCCCCGCGCGAACCAGACAGGCAGGACATGAGGAAACCGCAGATCGACTACGCGGCGGTCTTCCGGGCCCTGCCCGGCATGGTGGCACTGCTCACCCCCGATCTCGTGTACGCCGACGCCAACGACGACTTCGTACGACTGGCCGGGCGCACCCGCGAGCAGTTGCTGGGCCGCTACATCTTCGACGTCTTCCCCGAGAACCCCGACGATCCGGCGGCGGCCGGCCGCCAGGAGACCGAGACGTCGATGCTCCGCACGGTGGCCACCGGCGAGCGCGACACGATGGCGCTGCTCCGCTACGACATCGAGGACTCCGACCGGCCCGGCCACTGGCAGGAGCACTTCTGGAGCCCGGTCAACGCGCCCGTCCTCGGCCCGGACGGGCAGGTGGAGCTGATCGTGCACCGGGTGGAGGAGGTCACCGATCTCATCCGTGCCTTCGGCGGGCCGGGCGACGACAGCCGGGCCCGGGTGCTGGAGGCCGAGCTGTACACCCGCGCGCGGGAACTGCAGGAGGTCAACGAGCGGCTGCGCCAGGCGCATGCGCACGAGCGCGAGGTGGCGCTGGCCCTGCAGGCGGCCATGCTTCCCGCGCCGGGACCGACCGGGGAGCACGCGGCGGCGGTGCGTTACCGGCCCGCGATCGGCGCGCTGAACGTGTGCGGTGACTGGTACGACCTCGCCGACCTGCCCGGGGGGAAGCTCGCGGTCGCGGTGGGTGACGTCGTCGGTCACGGCCTGGCCGCGGCCTGTGTCATGGGGCAGCTGCGCAGCGCGCTGAGCGCGGCCTGCCGGGTCGCCGACGGCCCGGGCCAGGCCCTGGAGGCCCTCGGCCTGTACGCCCGCTCCGTCGAGGGCGCCGAGTCCACGACGGTCGTGACGACCTTCGTCGACTGGGACGAGCGCACCATCACCTACAGCTCCGCCGGCCATCCTCCCCCGGCCCTGCTGCACCCCGACGGCTCCGTCCGCTTCCTCGACGGGGCCACCGACCCGCCGCTCGCGGCCCGCCCCCAGCACCTCCCGCGCCCCGAGGCCCGCACGTCCTTCCCCAAGGGCGCCACGCTCGTGCTGTACACCGACGGGCTGGTCGAACGCCGTACGGAGGACATCGACACCGGCCTGGACCGGCTCGCCGGCTCCCTCGCCCGCCACCGGAAGGACGACCCCGAGCAGTTGGCCGACGCGCTTCTCGCCGACCTCCTCCCCGCGACCGGCAACACCGACGACACCGCTCTGATCGTCATCCGCCTCTGACCCGGCCCTGCACAGTCCCGCCATCGGGGGCAGAGTGGAAGGAGGAACGCATGTGACGTCAGGAGGCGGGAGCAATGTCGCATCCCATGCCTGCCCCGGTCCGGGTAACCGCGCGGCTCGACGCACCTCTCTCGCGCTGGCTGTGGCTGGTGAAGTGGATCCTGGTGATCCCGCACATCATCGTGCTGTTCTTCCTGTGGATCGCCGCCACGGTGGTCGGGGTGATCGCCTTCTTCGCGATCCTCTTCACCGAGCGCTACCCGCGCGCCCTGTTCGACTTCAACCTGGGCGTGCTGCGCTGGAGCTGGCGGGTCACCTACTACGCGTACGGCGCCCTCGCCACCGACCGCTATCCGCCGTTCAGCCTGGGTGAGGAGCCCGACTACCCCGCGCGCCTGGACATCGCCTACCCCGAGCGGCTCTCCCGGGGCCTGGTCCTCGTGAAGTGGTGGCTGCTGGCCATCCCGCACTACATCGTCATCGGCTTCTTCGTCGGAGGCTGGCACCTCGGCTGGTGGGACGGCGGCCTGGTGACGGTCCTGGCGATCATCGCCGCCGTGATCCTGCTCTTCACCGAGAAGTACCCCCGGGACCTGTTCGACCTGATCACAGGCCTGAACCGCTGGGTCCTGCGCGTCGCGGCCTACGTCACCCTGATGACGGACGCCTATCCCCCGTTCCGACTGGACATGGGCGGCCCCGACCCGGCCGACGTCCCGGCCGGGATGCCCCCGCCCTGACGCGGCCCGGGCCCGGGCCGCGGAGGTCAGCGCAGGGCCCCCTTGGTGGCGTCGGCGATGAAACCGCGGGCGAAGAACGTGAACACCAGCACCAGCGGGATGACCGACAGCAGCACGCCCGACATCACCATGCTGTAGTCGGTGGAGTGGCCGGCGTACAGCTGGGCGAGGGCCACCTGGAGGGTGAGCTTGTCCGGGTTGACCAGCATCACCAACGGCAGGATGTAGTCGTTCCAGGCGGCGATGAAGGTGTAGATGCCGAGGAACGCCAGCGCCGGGCGGACGCACGGCAGGACCACGTGCCAGTACTGGCGGAAGAACCCGGCGCCCTCGATCCGGGCGGCGTCGAGGAGTTCGTCGGGGACGCTGGTGGCGGTGTACTGGCGCATCCAGAAGATGCCGAAGGCGTTGGCGGCGGCGGGCACGATCAGCGCCTTCAGGGTGCCCAGCCAGCCCAGCTGCACCATGATCTCGTACTGCGGGATGATCGCCAGCTGGGTCGGCAGGATGTACATCGACAGCAGCACGCCGAAGAGGAACTTCTTGGCGGGGAAGTCGTACTTGGCGAAGGCGAAGGCCGCCAGCGAGTCGAAGAACAGCACCAGCACGGTCGTACAGACCGCGACGGTCATCGTGTTGGCCAGGGACCCGAAGAAGTCCATCCTGGCGAACAGGTGCCGCAGGTTGGTCAGCAGGTTGTCGCCGAACCACAGTTTCGGCGGGTAGCTGTAGATGTCCTGCGAGGTGTTCGTCGCCATGACGACGATCCAGTAGAACGGGAACACCGAGATGACGACGCCGGCCATCAGGATCACATGGACGCTGATGCCCCTGAGGCGCTTGCGGTTCAAGCCGTTCATGGCCGTCGCTCCTTACGCTGCACCAGGCTCCAGTTGATGACGACGATGAGCAGGATCAGCAGGAAGAAGGCCCAGACGATCGCGGCGCCGTAGCCGAAGTCGTTGTTGTCGAAGGCCTGGTGGTAGAAGTACAGAAGGGTGGTCAGGCCCGCCTGGCCCGGTCCGCCGGAGTTGGGGTTGGTGGCCGCGTCGCTGCCGAACAGCACCTGCGGTTCGGTGAAGCTCTGCAGACCGGTGACCGTGGAGATCACCACGGTGAACAGGATGATGGGCCGCAGCAGCGGGATCGTGATGGAGAAGAAGAGCCGCACCGGGCCCGCCCCGTCCATCCGGGCCGCCTCGTAGAGCTCCGAGGGGATCGCCTGGAGTCCGGCGAGATAGATGATCGCGTTGTAGCCGGTCCACTGCCAGGTCATCAGCGCCGCGATGACCAGCTTGATCGTCCACTCGTTGCTCATCCAGGGCACGGCCGACAGGTGCATGGCCTTGAGGATCGCGTTGATCAGGCCGAAGTTGTTGCTGAAGACCGCGCCGAAGAAGATCGCGATGGCCACCAGCGAGGTGATGCTGGGGATGAAGAGGCAGACCCGGTAGAACGCGGTGAACCTCTTGGTGGAGTTCACCAGGACCGCGAGGACCAGCGCCATGAAGAGCATCGGCACGGTCGACAGCACCCAGATGACCAGGGTGTTGCGGATGGACATCCAGAACACCGGGTCGTCCCACAGGAAGCGGAACTGCTGGAATCCGACGAACTGCATCTCCCCGATGCCGTCCCATTTCTGGAACGCCAGATACACGGTGTAGAGCACCGGGAAGAGCATGAAGACCGAGAACAGCAGGTAGTACGGCGAGATCGCGAGGTACTGCGGCCAGTGCCTGAGGACCCGCCGGCGTGGCCCGGGCCGGGCCCCGGCCGACACCGGCCGGATCCGGGGGGCGCGCCGCCCCGGACCGCGCGAGGGGTCCGGAGCGGCCTGCCCGAGGGGCCCGGCGCCGGGTCCGGAGGTCGGTCCGGAGGGTGCCGGACCGGCTACCGGGCTTGACGACATGTCACTTCACTCCCTGCCGCTGGGCGATCTGCTTGGCCTGGCTCACCGCGTCGTTCCAGGCCTCGTCCGGGTCCTTGCCCTTGGCCTCGACGCTGGTCAGTTCGCTGAAGTACGGCGCGGAGACCGCCGCGTCGGCCGGTGCCTCGTAGGCGGCGGGGATCTTCTCGGCCGCCGGGCCGAAGATCTCGATGGTCTTCTGGCCGCCGAAGAAGGCGTCCCCGCCGGTCAGCGCGGGCAGCTTGTAGGCGGCCGGGGCGGTCGGGAAGAGGGCCGCGTCGGTGAAGCCGCGGGCCTGGTTCTCGGGGCTGAGGATCCAGCTGATGATCTTGAAGGCTTCCTCGGGGTTGCCGCTGGTCGCGGGGATGGCGAGGAAGGAGCCGCCGAGGTTGGAGGCCCCGCCGGGCAGGCTCGCCACCCGCCACATGCCCTTGGTGCCGGGGGCGGCGTTGCTGATGTCGAGGGCGTGCCAGGCGGCGCCGATCTCTGTGCCCAGGGTGCCGTTGCCGATGGCCGCGTTCCAGGTGTTGTCGTTGATCTTGGCGTCGATGCCGAGGGTGTGGGGCTTCACGGCGGTGGTCCAGGCGGTGCGGATGTGGTCCTGGTCGCCGATGAACTTGTTGTCCTCGTCGATGAACCGCGTGGCGCCCTGGCCGACGATCATCGAGAACACCGAGCCGATGTTGTTGACGAGGTAGGTCTTCGGCACGGCCTTGTGCAGTTCGACGCCGGCCGCGAAGTAGTCGTCCCAGGTGGACAGTGCGGCGGAGACCTTGGCCGGGTCGGTGGGCAGGCCCGCCTTGGCGAAGAGGTCCTCACGGTAGAACGTGGCGCAGGGGCCGATGTCGATGGGGAAGCCGATGAGCTTGCCGTCCTGTGTGGTGGCCTGCTTCAGCTTCCAGGAGAGGTAGTCCGGGGCGAGGTCCTTCGCGCCGACCGTGTTCAGGTCGACGAACCGGTTGGCATTGGGCAGGAAGGAGGCGATGTCCTCGCCCTTGATGCCGGTGATGTCGGGGGCGGTCTGGGCGGCCCGCAGACCGGTGAGCAGCTTGGTCTTGAAGTCGCCGCCGACCACGGAGGTCTTCAGGGTGATGTCGGAGAAGTGGGTCTTGGCGTCCGCCACGACCTTGTCGCTCAGTCCGCCGGCCCAGTACCAGAAGGTCAGGTTCTTGCTGTCCTTGCTGCCGCTCGACGCCGAGCCGCCGCCGCACGCTGCGGTGGCGCCGGCCGCGGCGGCCGTCAGTACGGCGGCCTGAAGGAATCGTCTGCGGGAAAGGTCCACGATCTTCTCCTAGATCTCGGCGGTTCGGCGTGTCCGGCATGTCCGGCAGGACCTGTGTGTCGGGGCCGTGGTGGGTGCGCGGCGGGGAGGCCGGGTGGCTGAAGAGCATCGGCGTGGGTGGAACCCTTCAGCCACCCGGGGTGCGTGACCTGGTCCTCTCAGACGGTGCCGACGCGTCCGAGACGGCGGAAAGCGCCGTTCATCCGCTTCGGCCGACCGGAGTGGGGTCCGGACCTGGGCTCCGAATTACGCAAGAGAGTGCACCCGGTGCGCGGGTTTGACAAGGGTCAAGCGAGTATCGAGACATTCATGCGCGACTTTGCTTGAGTTTGGCGAGTTCGCGAGTATGGTCTGCCGCATGCTCCCTGACCGAAGACATCAGCTGATCCTGCGCTCGCTGCGCGCGGACGGGCCCACCTCGGTGGCCGTCCTGGCCGAGAGGGTCGGGGCGAGTCAGGCCACGATCCGCCGTGACCTCGCGCAACTGGAGGACGAGGGCCTGCTCAAACGGGTCTACGGCGGTGCCGCGCCCGTCGTGGGCGAGGACGATCCGTTCGCCGACGTGGCCGGCGTCCGGGTCGAGGCCAAGGACTCCCTGGCGGCCTGGTGCGCAAACCTCGTCAAGGACGGCGAGACCGTGCTGCTCGACATTGGCACCACGGCCCACCGGGTCGCCCGCCAGCTGCACGGCCGGTCCCTCACCGTGATCACCAGCAACCTGGCCGTGTACGAGGAGCTCCAGGACGACAAGGACGTCCAGCTGATCCTGCTCGGCGGGGTGGTCCGGCGCGACTACCGCTCCCTGGTCGGCTTCCTCACCGAGGACAACCTGCGGCAGGTCCACGCCGACCGGCTGTTCCTCGGGACCAGCGGGGTCCGCCCCGACGGGCAGGTCCTCGACACCACCGCCGTCGAGGTGCCCGTCAAACGGGCGATGATCGCCGCCAGCGCCCAGGTGGTCCTGGTCGCGGACGCCGGCAAGTTCCCCGGCACCGGGATGGCCCGGGTGTGCGGCCCCGAGGACCTCGACGTCGTGGTGACCAACGCGCCGGGCGACGGCAAGACCTGTGCACGGCTGCGCGAGGCGGGGGTCGAGGTGGTCGAGGTATGAGCACGGTGACTCACGTATGAACGGTGACTCACGTATGAACAAGGTGGTCGGCGTATGAGACTCACGATCCTGGGCGGCGGAGGCTTCCGCGTCCCGCTGGTCTACCGGGCGCTGCTGGGCGACCGCGGCGCGGGGCGCGTCACCGACGTGACCCTGTACGACCTGGACGCCTCCCGGCTGGCGATCATCCGCAAGGTCCTCGCCGACCAGGCGGCCGGCCACCCCGACCCGCCCACCGTCACCGTCACCACCGACCTGGACGAGGCGGTCACCGGGGCCGACTTCGTGTTCTCCGCCATCCGCGTCGGCGGACTGGCCGGCCGGGCCGCGGACGAGCGCATCGCCCTGGAGGAGGGCGTCCTCGGCCAGGAGACGGTCGGCGCCGGAGGCATCTCCTTCGGCCTGCGCACGGTCCCGGTCGCGGTCGCCATCGCCCGCCGGGTCGCCGCCCTCGCCCCCGACGCGTGGGTCATCAACTTCACCAACCCGGCCGGTCTGGTCACCGAGGCGATGACCGCGCACCTCGGCGACCGGGTGATCGGGATCTGCGACTCCCCGGTGGGCCTCGGCCGCCGGGTGGCCGGGGCGCTCGGCGTCGAACCCGCCCGCGTGCGCCTCGACTACGTCGGCCTCAACCACCTGGGCTGGCTGCGCGGCCTGTACGCCGAGGGCCGCGACCTGCTGCCGTCCCTGCTCGCGGACGAGGCCGCGCTGACCTCGTTCGAGGAGGGCAGACTGTTCGGCGCCGACCTGCTGCGCACCCTGGGCGCGCTGCCCAACGAGTATCTGCACTACTACTACTTCAGCCGCGAGTCGGTGCGCTCGGCACGGGCCGCCGAGCAGACGCGGGGCGCCTTCCTCCACTCCCAGCAGCAGCGCTTCTACGACGCTCTGGCCCCGTCGGCGTCCCCGTCCCCGTCCCCGGAGCAGTCCGTGCCCCGCGCCGCCTGGAACGCCTGGGACGCCACCCGGCTGGAGCGCGAGACCACGTACATGGCCGAGAACCGCGAGGCCGTCGGCATGGGCGAACGCGACTCCTGCGACCTGGAGTCCGGTGGCTACGAGCAGGTCGCCCTCGCCCTTATGCGTGCCATCGCGCTCGACGAACGGGCCACGCTCATCCTCAACGTCCGAGGCCGCGGGCGGGTCCCCGTGCTCGACGACGACGCCGTCATCGAGGTCCCCTGCCATGTCGACGCCAATGGCGCCCACCCCATCGCCGGGGCCCCGCTGCCCGACCACGGCACGGGTCTGGTGTGCTCGGTCAAGGCCGTCGAACGCGCGGTGATCCACGCCGCGACGGCCGGCGAGCGCGCCCACGCGGTGCGGGCGCTGACCATCCACCCGCTGATCGACTCCTACGCCGTCGCCAAGCGCCTGCTGGACGCCTACCAGCGGCACTTCCCGGAACTGGCCTATCTGGGCGGCTGACGGCACACGGCACGGGGCGGCCAGGGCCCGCCCCGACGCGGATGACGGGCGGGTCCTGGCCGCCGAGGTCGATTCTCGGGGGCGTGGCACCGTGTTCCCACGGGTGTGCGGACGGCGACCGTGGTGAACGGCGGCCACCCCGTGCGCTCGGCGCACACCCCGTACGAAGGTGCCTGCGCGAGGCGTGACGGCGCGCAAGGCGGGGAAGGCGCACCTCGAGGCAGGCCGGGCCCCGGCCCCCGGGTGATCAAGCACACCCCGCGGCGCGCGATACTTGGCCTTGGCTCATCGCCCTCGTCCACCGCTCACGAACCGGACTCATGCACATCTCCGCGACCGCCCCGCCCACCACCCCCGCCACGGTCTGGCTCGGCCGTGGCCGCCACACCGGTCCCACCGCCCCGGACGTGCTGCGCACCCACCTCCAGGCGCTCAAGGACAGCGAGAAGCTCCAGGACTTCCGGGAGCTTCCCGACAGCGAGAGCGCCGAGGGCGAATCCGCCTTCGAGGCCCGATGGCATGTACCCGACGACGTCACCGTGCGGGCCCGGCTGAGACTGTCGGAGTGGTCGGGCCGGGGCCAGGAGTGGACGCTGGTCGCCGAGGCGGAGCAGCCCTGGGACCCGCGGTGGCCGTCACCCGCCGAGATGTTCTGGCCGTGGGGAACGGACACCGCGTGGGGCCACGAGACCGTGACCGGTCTGCGCTTCCTCGACGCCAACCCGCTTCCGGCCGACGACAAGGATCTGCGTCGCACCCTCCGGGCGGCCCTGCGCGACACCTGGACCGTCGATGTCGTCGTCCACGAGGCGATGACGCCCGACGAGCGGGGTCGGCGTTCACTGGTCTCCCTGCTGCCGCCGGGCCTGCGCCACCGGGTGGTCGAGCACCGGGCGGCACCGCACCAGCTGCGGACCGTGAACTGGGCCCTGAAGGACTTCGGGGTCGAGGTGCCGCGCGGCGGTGCGCTGGTACTGCCGGGCAGCCCCGCGCCGGACGGGTACGGCGCCGGGTCCTTCTCGGTGCGCAGTGTGTTCCTGGACGGCTCGCATCCGACCGAGGTGCTGGACGCCGTACGGCGCTACGTCGCGCTGCCCGCGCCGCTGCCGGAGGGCGGCGACGCCGCGCTCACCCTGCTCAGGGAGAAGTGGCAGCTGCTGACCCTGGAGGAGGAACTCACCCGGGAACGCGAGCTGGTGGCCATGTACAAGGAGGCCCTGGAGGCGATGACCGAGTCCCGGGACCTGTACCGGGAGGCCGCCGAACAGGCCCACGAGGCGCTGGCCGCCTACCGTGAGGCGGCGGCCGAGGCCGGCATCGAGCCCCAGCGCCCGGCACCGGCGAAGAAGGGCGGCTCCCCATTCCAGCAGTGGGGCCGCACCCTGGAGCGCCTCAAGGAGACCACCAAGGGCCTGCGTCCGGCGTCGGCATCGGCGCCGGGATCCGCGCGGGAGGACCGGGTGGACACGGACGGGGAGACCGTCGACACCGTCGATTCCGACGGGCCCGAGGGCCGCTGATCCGGCGTCGCCGGGGCCTGTGCCGCCCTACTGTGAGGTAATCCCGCCGGAAAAGGGGAATTCGGGAACCGAAATCGGGGAAATCGACAACAAGGGCGGCACACCGCGCGACGGACCCGGAGGGGGGCCCATGGACACGACCACCACGCTCTTCATCGTCGCCGCGGTACTCGCCGCGGCCCTTCTCGCGTGCGCCGCCGCGGTGCTGGTCCGGCTTGTCCGGACCCGCCGGGACCTCAGACGCGCCGGCCTGCCCACCGGTCCGCGCTGGGTGTTCTGGGGCGCGGTCGTGTACTTGGTGCTACCGACCGACCTGTTGCCCGATCCGGTCTACCTCGATGACATCGGTGTCCTGCTGCTCGCGTTGCGCTCCCTGCGCCGTGTCCCCGACTCCTCGGTCACCCCAACTGACCGTATCTGAAGACGTTTTCACCCCCCGTTCGGCACATCTCCCCTGCTCCGCGCCCTGTTGGAACCCCGACTCGCCGATGATCACGGAGAGTAAGGAAACCAACCACCCGTTCGATTCGTATAAGTGACTGAAGGTCGCACCTAATGCAGCGGGCCCAAGTGACGTCGCACAGCGGCACCGCTTGATCGAGGCAGTACCGACGAGGGAGAGAACATGCAACCGTTCGCGCTCAACTACGCACGCCCTGCGGCGGAGTTGGAGTTCGCAACTCCGTACGCCTATGACCCCGGACTGCAGTTGAACGTACTCCTCGACGGCCGTGTCGCCGCTCGTGACCACGCCCTGCTCAGAGAACTGGGGACCACCACCTCCACCGCGGGGTCCAAGACCCACTTCGACGACTGAGCACGGGCCGCGCAAGATGACCGTGCTCATCCTGACCTGCGAAGAGGACGTCACGGCGGACATGGTGGTCGTCCACCTGAACGCCGCGGGCGTCCCGGTCGTCCGGCTCGACCCGGCCGATCTGACCAGCACCGTCGCCCTGTCGGGCGAGTTCGTCCACGGTGCGTTCCGAGGCCATCTGTCCTCGGCCGGCCGGCTGGTGAGCCTGGAGGGACTGCGGTCCGTGTGGGTGCGCCGGCCGGGCGCCGCGGCGGCCCGGGCGGCCCAGCCGTCCGAGTGGCTCACGGAAGAGGCCTCGCAGGCCCTCTACGGCATGCTCCGGGGCACCGGCGTGCGCTGGATGAACCATCCGGACGCGTCCCTGCGCGCCCGGCACAAGCCGTGGCAGCTGCGGCTGGCGCAGCGCAGCGGGCTGCCCGTGCCCGCGACCCTCATCACGACCTTCCCGCAGGCCGCGCGGGATTTCGCGGAGCGCTATCCGGACCTGGTGGTCAAGCCGGTGTCCGGGGCGCATCCGCAGGACCCGCCGCGTGCGGTGCCCACCACCCGGGTGCCGCCCGGCGCCGACTTCTCGGCCGTGGCCTACGGTCCGACCCTGCTGCAGCGCCGGATAGCCAAGCGGGCGGACATCCGGCTGACCGCGGTGGGTGAGCGGATCCTCGCCGCCCGCAAGGACACGGTCCCGGGCGCCGATCCGGACGTGGTGGACGTGCGGTACGCGCCCTCCACCACGCCGTGGCGGCCCGCCGACGTACCGGCCCGGCTCGCCGACGCCGTACGGACGTATCTGCGCGAGGCGGAACTGGCGTACGGTGCCTTCGACTTCGCGGAGGACGCCGACGGCACCTGGTGGTTCCTGGAGTGCAACCAGTCGGGGCAGTTCGGCTTCGTGGAGGTGGACACCGGTCAGCCGATCGCGCGCGCCATCGCGGAGTGGCTGGCCGGACCGTCCCCGCGGCCGGGCCCCCGGTCCGCCGACCGCTGCGGTTCGGCGGCCTCCTGAGCGAGCGCCGCGCGGCCGGGGCCCACGGGAGTCCCGGCCGCGCCCGGTTCACCGTTCAGACGGCGAGTGACAACCCCTTGCCGGTCGCTGCGGCCCGGGACTCGAGCAGTGCGTCCGCCGCGGCGAGCGCCTCCCGGACGTCCGACGTGCCCATCAGCACACAGAGCGTGTAGGTCACGTCACGCAGTTCCCGGGCCGTCTCCGGCCGCTCCTGCTCCGCCTGAGCGATCCTCAGCGTCGCGTACCGGGTCAGCAACGTCCTGGCTACCTTGGGGTCCGGAACGATCACGAGCGCCCCTCTCTACGGTTGTTGCGCTGCGTGTGCCCGGACCTGGGCGATTCATGCACACGAGGCACACACATCACCCTCCGGGGGCACGATCGCGCCACGCGGTTCGTGCCGTACGTAACGCGGGTGCGCACGCTGAGTCACGCGGGTCCCACGGCCCCGAGAGCAAACGCCGAGGAGGACACCCGGATGGACGAGGCGCCGGTACGGCGTGGACCTCGACGACCCGAAACCCGGCTTTCGTGCGGGTCTCCGAAGACGTAGGGCCCGTCCGGGGGTCAACCTGGAGGGGTCCCGCCCCTGATGCGAAGGAGACCTGGACGTGTCGTTCTCCACCGAGAAGGTCGCGCTCGCCCTTCGGCAGGCGGTCGCCGAGGGGCTGCTGGCGGAGGACCGGCCCGTGGCCGGCTTCCTCGACGTCCGGGGGGTGCGCGCAAGCGTCGCCGCGCTGCGGGAGGCGTTCGCGGGCGTGCCGGACGTGCTGCACGCCTTCGCGGCCAAGGCCTGCCCCCTGGTCCCGGTGCTGCGGCTGGTCGCCGACGCCGGTATGGGCTGTGAGGTGGCGAGCCCCGGTGAGCTGCGGCTGGCGCTGGACGCGGGCTTCGCGCCGGCCCGGATCGTGCTGGACTCCCCCGCCAAGACCCGCGGCGAGATCCGTGAGGCGCTGGAACTGGGGGTCGCGCTGAACGCCGACAACCTCGCCGAACTCGACCGGATCGACGCGCTGCGCCCCGACGACTGCCCCTCCGTCCTCGGGCTGCGGGTCAATCCGCAGGTGGGCAGCGGCACCATCGGCGCGATGAGCACCGCGACCGCCCACTCCAAGTTCGGTGTGGCCCTGTGCGACGCGGGAGCCCGCGAGCGGGTCGTCGAGGCGTTCGCGCGGCGCCCGTGGCTCACCCGGCTGCACGCGCACGTCGGCTCGCAGGGCTGTCCGCTGCCGCTGATCGCGCAGGGGCTCGCGGCACTGCACCGGCTCGCCCAGGAGATCGACGCGCGCGCAGGCCGCCGCCAGGTCACCGGCCTCGACCTGGGCGGCGGACTGCCGGTGAACTTCGCCGACGACCGTGTCACGCCCACCTACGCCGAGTACGTGGCCGCGCTCACCGCCGTGGAGCCTGCCCTGCTGGACGGCCGCTACCAGGTGGTGACCGAGTTCGGCCGCTCCCTGCTCGCCAAGAACGGCGTCACGGCCGCGCTCGTCGAGTACGTCAAGGAGGCGGGCGGCCGCCGGATCGCGCTCACCCACGCCGGCGCCCACGTGGCGACCCGGACGGTGCTCATGCCGGAGTCCTGGCCGCTGCGGGTCACCGCCTACGGCCCGGACGGCACACCCAAGCGGGGTCCGCTGGTGCCGTACGACATCGCCGGTCCGCTCTGCTTCGCCGGGGACGTCGTCGCGCACGAGCACCCGCTGCCCGAGCTGGCCGAGGGCGATCTGGTCGCCCTGCACGACACCGGGGCGTACTACTTCTCGGCGCACTGGGCCTACAACAGCCTGGCCCGGCCCGCCGTCCACGGGTGCCTCTTCGAGGACGACGGAGGCGTCGCCTTCGCCACGGTCCGCTCCGCCCAGTCGCCGCGCGAGATCTCCGAGGAGAACGGTCTCGCCCACGCGGACGCCCTCCTGACGGACTTCGCCGCACCCTCGCTGCGCTGAAGCCGCGCCGAACCGTGGGGTGTCCCCGGACCGGACCGGTGTGCGAAGCTCGCCGGTGTTCGGCGTGTCCTCGCACCTGCAGGGGAGATTCAGCGGCATGCGCATCGGTCTGCTCGGTACCGGCCCATGGGCCGGGATGGTCTACGGCCCGGTCCTCGCCTCGCACGAGGGCCTCGACTTCACCGGGGTGTGGGGCCGCCGCCCGGAGGCCGCCAAGGAACTGGCGGACCGTCACGGCACCCGCACCTACGAGGACGTCGACGCGCTTCTCGCGGATGTGGACGCGGTCGCGGTGGCGCTGCCGCCGGACGTGCAGGCGGAGCTGGCGGTCCGGGCCGCCCGGGCGGGCCGTCACCTCCTGCTGGACAAGCCGGTCGCCACGACCCCGGAACGGGCGCGCGCCGTGGTGGAGGCGGCCCAGGAGGCCGGGGTCGCCTCGGTGGTCTTCTTCACCACCCGGTACCTGACCGAGCCCGCCGACTGGATATCCGCGCGGGCGCAGACCGGGGGCTGGTTCACGGCGCACGCCCGGTGGCTGGGCTCGGTGTTCGCCGAGGACAGCGACAGCCCGTTCGCCACGCCCTGGCGGCGGGACAAGGGCGCCCTGTGGGACGTGGGCCCGCACGCCCTGTCGGTGCTGCTGCCGGTCCTCGGCGACGTCCGCCGGGTGACGGCGGCCGGACCCGGCCCGCGCGACACCGTCCACCTGGTGCTGGAGCACACCGGCGGCGCCTCCAGCACCGTGACGCTCAGTCTGACCGCCCCGCCCGCGGCGTCGGGGGCGGCCGTCGAGCTCTACGGCGACGGCGGGGTCGTACGCCTTCCCGAACCCACCGGCAGTGCCGCCGACGCCCTGTCCCGGGCCGCGGACGAACTGCTCGCCGCGGCCCGGGACGGGCGCGCGCACCCGTGCGACGCCGCCTTCGGGCTGCGGGTCACCGAGATCCTCGCCGACGCCGAGGCCCTGCTGGACCGAGGCGTCGGCAAGCCACGCTGATCAGCGCGGCTCAACTCGGTTCAGCTCGGTTCGAAGTTCGCCCGTTCCCGTACGACGGGGTAGCCCGCCTTCGTGAAGTGGGCGGCCATGGGGAAGTTGCCCTGGTCGGTGGCCGCGGCGATGAACTCCGCGCCCCGTTCGACGAGGTAGTGGGTGCACTCGGCGAGCAGGTCGTAGGCGTAGCCGTGGCCGCGGTGCTCGGGCAGGACGCCGATGAAGCCGACGCAGGGGCCGGAGGGGTTGTGGGCCGGGATGTGGATCCCGGCCAGGTCGCCCTGCGGGGTGCGGGCGACCTGCCACCATTCGCGCGGGGACGGGCACCAACGGAAGAAGTCCAGCTCCTCCTGGGCGGCCTGGTCCAGCCCGCCGTTCTCGATGGCCCTGCGGGCGTGGGCGTCGAGGGTGACCGAGTGGATGCGGCGCAGGGCGTCGAAGAACACCGCGTCGTCGGGTTCGGGGGCGAAGGTCAGCCGGCCGGGGCGCTCGGGCAGTCCGCACTGCGGGGTCCAGCGGTAGACGAAGCGCTCCACGAGCAGGGCCTGGCCGGCCGCCCGGGCTGCCGCGCAGCGGGCCTCGGCGGCGGCGCGCAGGGCCGGGTCCTCGCGCCAGCCGCCGGGCAGGACCAGTTCCAGGCCGACCTGCCAGGGTGCGGTGCGCAGGAGTTCGGCGCCCGCCTCCTCCTCGCCGTCGGCAAAGTCGAACCACTCGACGGTGAGCGGTTCGGTGTCGTCGGGCCCGCCCCACCAGGCGGCGCGGGCGACGACCCGCCCGTCGCGCAGGGCGACCCGCTTCCAGTGGGGCCGGTAGGTGGCGTTGCGGAAGGCCGCGGCGTTGTCCAGCGGGTCGGGCAGGGTGTCGAACAGATGGATGTCGCGCTCGTCGAGCGCGCGGATGACCAGATCGGTCACGGAAGTTCCTCCGGGATGCGAATGACGTGATGCGCTCCCGGGCGTCGGACGAGGGTCAGACGCGGCACGCCGGGAACACGGAACGGGAGCGCGGGATGCGTGAGAGCTTCATCGGCGCTCGCCTCCTTCCGTGGTGTCCGGGCGTGCGGTCACACATTAGAAGATCGTCTGACGGGACGTCCAACCCTTTTCCCGGCGTGCGCACGCCGGTGCCGCGCTGGGTGCGATCCCGCCGCCGGCGGTCCTGTCGTACCGCCCGGTGGCGACCGGTGTGCCGGGCACCTTGCTGACGGTGTCTTTCGTCGCCCTGCTGAGCGTGTTCGTGGCGTTCGTGCGCAGCCGCCGGGACATGCGGCTGGACGTCGAGCGCACGATCGCCGTCCGTGACGACGTCACGATGCTCGTTCTCGCGCCTTGGCGTGCGGACCGGTGAGGGTCTCCGCGTCTCCCTCGGCGTCGATGTGCGGCAGGATCCGGTCCAGCCAGTGCGGGGTCCACCAGGCCTTCTCCCCCAGCAGGGTCATGACGGCCGGCACCATGAGCAGCCGGACGACGGTGGCGTCGATCAGCACGCTGACGGCGAGGCCGAGGCCCAGCATCTTGACGACGATGTTGTCGCTGATGATGAACGCCGCGAACACGCTCACCATGATCAGGGCGGCGCAGGTGATGACCCGGGCGGTGATCTCCAGGGCGTGGGCGACGGAGTCCTTGGCGTCGCCGGTGCGCAGCCAGGCCTCGTGGACGCGGGAGAGCAGGAAGATCTCGTAGTCCATGCTGAGGCCGAAGATGATCGCGAACATCATCATCGGCACATAGCTCTCGATGGGCACGTCGCCGTTGACGCCCAGCGCGGGCCCGCCCCAGCCCCACTGGAAGACGGCGACGACCACGCCGTACGAGGCCGTGATGGACAGGACGTTGAGGACGGCGGCCTTGACCGCGACGAGGAGGCCGCGGAAGACGGCGAGGATGATCAGGAAGGCGAGGCCGACGACCACGCAGATGATCAGCGGGAGCCGGCTGGCGACGATGTCGAGGAAGTCGACCTGGGCGGCGGTGGTGCCGGTGACGTAGCCCTTGGCGTCGTAGCCGGAGACCGCGTCGGGCAGGGTCGTGTCCTTGAGCCGGTTCACCAGGTCGGTGGTGGTGGCGTCCTGCGGGGACTGGGTGGAGTAGACGGTGGCGATCATGACGTCGCCGTCCTGGGTGGTCGTCAGCGGGGTGACGGTGGCCGCGTCGGGCACGGCGTTCAGGGTGTTCTGGGCCTGGGTCTCGAGGGCGGAGCGCTGGTCGGAGGGGACGTCGGTCTGGTCGATGACGACGGTGAGGGGCCCGTTGGAGCCGGGTCCGAAGGCGTCGGTCATCAGGTCGTAGGCCCGCCGGTCGGTGAAGGAGGTCGGGTCGGCCCCGTCGCCGATGTGGCCGAGCTGGATGGAGAAGACGGGGATGGCGAGGATCGCGATCACGGCGAGGCCGGCGCCGAGGTACTCCCAGGGTCTGCGCTCGACGCGCTTGGCGTAGCGGTGCCAGGTGCCGTGCGGGGTGGCGCCCGGATCGGCGTCGGTCTCGGCGATGGGTCTGCGTACATGCCAGCGGTCGATGCCGTGGCCGATGAGCCCGAGCAGGGCGGGCACGAGGGTGAGGGCGCCGGCGACGGCGGAGACCACGGTGACGGCGGCGGCGAGGCCGAGTTTGCCGATGAAGGACACCCCGGACGCGTACAGGCCGGCCAGCGCGATGATCACGGTGGTACCGGAGACCAGGACGGCACGGCCGCTGGTGGCTGCGGCGTGTCCGGCGGCCTCGGCGGGATCGGCGCCGTTCATCAGGTTCTGCCGGTGCCGGGTGATCAGGAACAGGGCGTAGTCGATGCCGACGCCGAGGCCGATCATGGTGGCGAGGGTCGGTGAGACGGTCGCGAAGGTGAACGCGGCGGCCAGCAGCCCGAGGATGGCGAGTCCGCCGACGACCCCGATCAGTGCGGTGACCAGGGGCAGTCCGGCCGCGACGACACTGCCGAAGCCGATCAGCAGGACGACGATCGCGACCGCGAAGCCGATCGCCTCGCTGACCCGGTCGTCGGCCTTGGGGCGGTCCAGTTCGCCGAGCGAGCCGCCGTACTCGACGTCGGCGCCGGCCGCCCGCAGCGGCTGGACGGCCTGGTCGACGCCGTTCAGGTAGTCGACGCCGAGGGTGTTGGGCTGCTCGTCGAAGCGGACGGTGATGTAACCGGTCCTGCCGTCGCTCGACACCGGGCCGACCTTGGTCGGGGTCTGCGAGAGCGGGTTCTGCGCGGACAGCACATGGGGCAGCTTCTGCAGGTCGCCGACCGTGGTGGACATCTGCGAGCTCAGCGCGCTCAGGGGCTGGTCGTCGTGCAGGACGATCTGGGAGCTGTACCCGCCGGCCTGCGGGTCGTGCTCCTGGAGGACGTCGAGCCCCTTCTGGGACTGGGTGTCCGAGAGCTGGAAGTTGTCCTCGTAGGTACCGCCGACGGCGCGGTCGATCAGCTGGAGGGCTACCAGGGCCACCAGCCAGGCGATGATGACGATCAGGAAGTGACGGGCGCACCAGGCGCCGAGCCTGCGCAGTCCCCCGCGTCGCGGTTTCCCGGCGGTGGTGGGTGCCATGGGCTCATTACACGCCCGACTGATCTTCTCGGCATCTCGGGCGTCATGGCCATGAGGTGATCGGGATTGCAGGGTGCGCCGCAAGGATGAATGGTGTTAGTACATTCCTTCGGACGCGAGGAGCAGACACCATGCCGACGTCACAGTCAGGCGCCGCCCGGCCCACCCCGGACCGCGTCACCCCGGACAAGCTGCTCCACACGCGCACCGGCACCGAGGTGTCGCCGGAGGACATGGTCCTGGCAACGGGCCGCGACCTCACCCCGCGCAACCTCGAGTGGGCCCGCCGCAAGCTCGCCGAGGAGGGCCCGAGCGCGATCGAGAAGCTGCTGCCCTAGGCCCTTCCCCGCTCTTCGGCCTCTTTCGCCGCGGCACCCGTCGCTGTCACACTGCGGAGGGTGCCCGACTTCGACATGCTCGTCATCGGATCAGGTCCCGGCGGTCAGAAGGCCGCCATCGCCGCGGCCAAACTGGGCCGCCGAGTCGCCGTCGTCGACCGCCCCCACATGGTCGGCGGAGTCTCCCTCCACACCGGCACCATCCCCTCCAAGACCCTGCGCGAGGCGGTGCTGTACCTCACCGGTCTCACCCAGCGCGATCTGTACGGGCAGAGCTACCGGCTGAAGGAGGACATCACCGTCGCCGATCTGACCGCGCGCACCCAGCATGTGGTGGGCCGTGAGACCGACGTCATCCGCAGCCAGTTGTCCCGCAACCAGGTCTCGCTGTTCTCCGGCACGGGCCGGTTCGTCGACGACCACACCATCGCCCTGCGGGAGGTCACCGGCCAGGAGCGGACGATCGGCGCCGAGCACATCGTCATCGCCACCGGCACCCGGCCGGCGCGGCCGGACAGCGTGGAGTTCGACGGGCGGACCATCCTCGACTCCGACAACGTCCTGACGATCGAGCGGGTGCCGCGGTCCATGGTGATCGTGGGCGCCGGTGTGATCGGAATGGAAGACAACTAATCACTAGAACTCTTCCGAGGGCGCGAGGGGCGGCACGGCAGCCCCGCCAGGACGGAGGCTTCCGGTCCTCCGCCCGGCGGGGCTTGTCGCACTCCAGGAGCATGAGACCGGAATGACTGATTCAGGACCGTGTGTTCGGCATATGCCGATGCACTGCCAAACACACCCGGTGTGAACCCGGCGCATTTCCCCAGGCTGGAAGCGCCGGGCGCCTGAAAACCCGCCCCGCTAGGTTCTTCCGGTCCCCGGCAGGGCGGGCGCTTTCAGATACCAACCGACCTGTTCTGACAAACCATCAGAAAAAGCGTCAGGGCTGGTGCTGACATAGGACCATGATCAGTCCAATTTTGTCGAGTGCCCCGCGACAACCCGGACTGGATCATCGAGAGGCGTCGCGAGCTGGGCGAACGCATCGCCGACCTGCGAACCGTTGCTGGGTACACCCAGGACACCTTCGTCGAAGCGACCGGCCTGAGCCGGTCGACCCTCCAGCGCATCGAGCGCGGCGAAGGCGACCCCCGCTACAGCGAGCTCCTCACCATCGCTCACGTCCTCGGCCGTACGATCTCGATCCTCGAAGACTGACCGGCGCCCACACATGGCGAGACCCCGCCCATCCGCCACGGGGGGCAGCAGACGAGCGGGGCCGTAGGAGGGTCAGCTGCGGCGGCGCGGCGCAGGCGCGGGCTGTTGGCCCGTCTCACCGCATCGCGTGCAGCCGATCCGGATCTGCCCTCCGCCGGACACCAGCATCAGCCGCGCGCCGTAGCCGAGGCATCCTCGGCACCGCTTGGCGGCCTCGGCCGGCGCGGTGGAGCGCGCCGCCGTCAGTGTGTCGACGGCCGACTGGTACCGCGGGTCCGTCCATTCCTGCATGGTGTGCCTCCCCACTCGTGTCCGGCAGCGTAGGGGCGCCAGCCCCACAACGGCAGACGGTTCACCCGAACGTGTCAGTTCGAGCCGCCGTCCATGCAGTTGGCGCAGTTGCCGCCGGTGTGCTCGCAGTCGGCGGCCACGGAGATCGTCGTGTCGGTCGGCGCGAGCCACAGCATCTCGTCGACGCTGAACCCGGCTTCGCGGATCGCGTCCTTCGTGCGCTCCAGCTCGCCCGGGTTGTGGCGGGACGGGTCGGGCCGCTCCGGCACGTGGTGAACGAAGCCGCCCTCGGACCTGCACAGCCTCTGGTAGACGGTGGTGTGCAGGATCAGGGCGTGCCAGCCCTCGTCGACGATCCTCGACGGGCGCAGGCCGCGGCCCGGGAACGCGGCGCAGGTCGCGACGAACTTGATCGCCTCCTCCGTGATGCGTTCGGCGAGGGCCTGGTCCATGCCCTGATTGTTGTCGAGCACGGTGGCGGCGACGCCCGCGAAGGCCTCGGCCGGGATCAGGTCGCGCGCCTTCGTTGCGGCAGCGGCCTGGGGGGTGCTTGTCTGCATGCGTCCTCCCATTGCGGTTGGTGTGGACACCTCGGCGGGCTGTACTTGGTCGGTGCGCCCGCCGAGGCTTGTTCTCCCCGCCCCGGGAAGGGCGGGTGCTTGAGGGCCCGCGGCTACAGCAGGCGGGCGACGGCTTCCGGCAGGAACAGGTCGCGGGCGCGGTGTTCCGCCCACAGCTGGCCGGGGTCGCCGTCGTTGCGGGCGGCGTAGGCGGGGCAGCGGTCACAGTCGCGGGTGTGCGCGGCCGGAATCTGGTCGGGGTGGTCCTCGACGATGTGGCGGGCGACCGCGTGCAGCTCGGCCAGACAGCTGGTGTCGGCGGCGACCGTGTCGGCCACCTCCCGCAGCAGCCGCACGCACTCGCGGCACCCGAGCATGAAGGGCGCCGGGGGCGGAAGGGGCTGTGCGCCTACGGGATCCATCAGTTTCTCCTCCTGGGCCCGCCCCGCCGGACTCTTGCGGGAGATTCGACGGGGCGGGGGTTCCCGCCACGCGAGGCTTCCGTACCTTCGCGCGGCGGGGCTTGGGGTGCGACCCTGACCCTGCGGTCGCCGTGGGGGTGCGTCAGTTGGGTGTCCGCGCCAGCACCAGGGCGAGGACGGGAGCGGTCACAGCTGCTCGGGCGCCATCAGATGGCGGCCGGCCGCGATGAACCGGGCGACGGTCAGTGCCGCGCCGAGCATGGCCGCCGACTCCATCGGCACCGACCAGTACGACTCGAAGGCTCGCGGCTGCGTCCGCTCCAGGTCGGGAACGCCGAGACTGCATCCGCGCCCCAGCGCGTCCACGTCCGCCACTCGCCACTCCTCGACCGCTTGACGGTACGAAGTGGGGACACTCGCCGGCACGAGCACGTAGTAGCGCTTGTGGCGGGGGTCGCAGATGACGGGCGCGCCGCCGAGGGCGTCGTTGAGCACCGCGTCGATCTGGGCGGACGGAAGGGAGCGGGCGCCGGTCACGGAGAGGACGAGCTCTCCGGGAAGCCGGATCGCGGAGAACAGGGTGCCGAGCGGCAGGACGGCTACCCCGTGGTTCTGCCACTCGGCGCGGCCCTTCCGCGGGTCGGCCAGGGTGGACAGCAGCCAGTGCTCGGCGGCCAGCCGCCGGTCAGCGCCGGTGTGCACCAGCACGCCGGGCTCACTTTCGACGGGGCGTAGTGCTACGGGACCTTGCCGGGTTGTACGGTTCGCCATGTCGCCTGCTTCCTCAGGTCGGCCAAGCCCCGGGGCCGTTCGCGCGGTCGCCGGGGTCTGTCGGTTGGTGTCGGTCATGTCGGTTGCGCAGTCGCCATCCCTGCGGCCCGCAGCGCTGCGGCGAGGTGCAGGCTCAGGTCCTGGCCGTGCATCAGGGGAAGCGGCTGGTGGGTCTGCTCGTTCCAGGGCGGGGTGTCCCAGCGGACGCTGTGGCTGGGCGGCAGGGCCACCCAGCCGTTCGGCCCCGAACGTACGTCCAGAGCGGGGTGCGGTTCAGGGCCGAACAGGTATCGGGCCGTTGACGGCAGCACGAACAGGGCCGCGCGCTCCCCGTCCAGCAGGCACGGCACCGGCGCCACGCGGTCCAGGGAGGCCATCGCCGCCATCCCGTAGGACTTGGGCAGCACGATCACGTCGAAGGGCAGCGTCGGCGCGATCAGGGACGCGCCGGGGGACACCGCCAGTTCGGCAGTGAGCTGCGCGGCTGACGTGAGGGGTACCGTCCCGGGTCTCGGGTGCGCGCCCGGCGTCGGGCAGTCCTGTAGCGCGCCGCACGTGCAGCCGCCGCGCGGCCGGTACCGGTGGCCGACGGCGACGGGCCACCCGAGGATGCCGGCGTAGGCGTCGGCACAGGAGGCGGGATCACGGGTCTGGATCGGACCGTGCATAAAGTCCCTCGCGGTGATCACTTATTGACGTTCAGTGAGGCAATCCACGATGGACCGGGAAAAAGGACACGACCCTCAGAAATTCTGAGGGTCGTTTTGAGACGTCGTCAGCGGCCGTGCCTAGTGGACGAGTTCCATGTTCCTGATCAGCGACGACAGGGCCGATGCCTGCGAAGGAACGCCCTTCTGCGCCAAGTTCTGCACCAGAGCCCGAGCCATGGGATCCGCGTACGTGTAGTAAGGGGCTCCAGCCGCTGCCGACTTGAGGGTGACCACTGCGGCGGGGAGACGGCCCATCTTCTCGTAGGCGCGCGCCCTGTCGATCTCGTAGTGGGTCTGCCGCTCCTTGCTGGGGACCGACTTGATGTCGACGTTCTTCACCTTGGTCAGCCCCGTGTCCGGCTGCTGCACCTCGACACCCACTTCGGCGGCATGCACGCCGACCGTGCCACGGCCGAAGACCGTCTGCTGCTCCAGGTCATGCCAGCCGGGGCCGAGCCGGTTGGCGTCCTCGAGGGCCTCATCGATACGAGCCCACGCGTCATCGGCGCGGGAACCGCGGGCCGCAGCGACTGCGGCCCGCAGGTGCAGCGCCCCCCGCAGAGAGAGAACCTTCTGCTCGGGGTTGCGCGAGGTGGCCAGCGGCTCCAGGTCACGCAGGGCGGCATCGGCGACCGCCGTGGCCTCCGGCAGCGACGCCTGGTGCAGCAGAGCCCCGCACCGGTCCCACGCCACGGCCGCCTTCACGATCGGATCATCCAGCACCGTCGCCGCACCGGCAGCCACCTCAGCAGCCACCCACGCCAAGTCGGGATACCCGAGCTGGTTGAGGCACATGCGGGCGGTGCGGGCAGCATCCACCAGGAGCGTGAGGGCCTTCTCGCGGGCCGGACCGTCGTGCGTGAGGAGCGCCGTGTTGAGGTCCTCGATCAGGCCCGGCAGCACGGTGGCCACCTTCGGCAGATTCGCGGCCTGCCGAGCCTCGTTGGCCTTCGCTGTCCGGGTGGTGAGGTCCTCGGAGGCAAGAGGCGTGCCCTGCGGGGACAGGCCCGGGTGCCCGGACAGGATGAGACCGGCACGGCGCAGCCCGGTCCGCAGGGCAGGGATGTAGGCGTGGGCCAGGGAACCCCCGTCACGCTGAAGCCGGTACGGCTGACCGAGCAGCCACACGACATCCACGTCCGTGACGTCGGCGATGGCCGTAATGAGGGAGTAGCGATCCAGCGGCAGCCGCCCCGTCTCGACCTGCTGCACCCAATGCTCGGTGCGATCGAGGAATCCGGCCATCTCCAACTGCGTCAGCCCTGACGCGTTGCGTGCGATCCGCACGCGCGTACCGATGTGGTTGTCCGTTCCGTCGGGCATACTGAGCTCCGTTCTGACTCGACACCAGAACGGTACCCCGGAGCCTGACTCCAGGGGTGGGCTCTGCGGCCCCCGCTCCACGGTGGGGGCCGCTTTGCGTGGGCCCCGCAAGCACACTCTGCTCAGTACGGTGTCCCGGCCGACAACGGGGGGAACGTGCGGCCGGGACACCGGTACAGCGCCCTGCCTAGGGGGGCGGGGGCGCGCCCATCACCCCCGGGAGGTGGCGGCCCCTGAGGGGACACCGGTGAGGTGACGGGACGATCACAATGCGCCACGCTGGCCGGAATCCGCAATAGGTGGAACGCGAAAAAGATCCCCGCCGCCCGCAGAAGGCGGACGACGGGGGCTCGTGGTTGTTCAGCGGGTGACGATGAGGCCGATCACGCTCACCAGGAGAGCGCCGACGGTGGTCAGTGCGCCGAGGACCGGCAGCGGGAAGCGGCGGGCCTCCAACTGCTCCAGTTTGGCCCGCAGCTCACCGACGTCTTTCTCGACGTCTGCACGCAGCTGGCGCACGTCGGCGTCGGTGCGGGTGGTGCGTTCGACCAGGATGTTCAGGGTGCCCTTGATGTTCTCCAGCCCCGTGCTGATCTCCCCTCGCAGCTTCTCCAGCTCGACCGCAACGTTCGTCGTCGGGTCCGGGACCGGGGCGGTCACTCCCGGCTCGCCGTGTCGGTCCGCAGCCACGACGGCAGCAGGGCCTGGACGGCCGGGACGGCCATGACCCGGGTCACCCCGCCGGCCACGGCGAGCGCGCCCGCCACCCAGGGCAGCGTCTCGGGGATGCCTGCGGCCTCGACGATGACCGGGAGCAGCACGGCGATCCCGAGCGCGGTCTGGAGGACGGTGCGGGCGGTGCGTTTCGTGGAATCCTTGGCCATGGTCAGGCCCCCTTCTCCAGCGTGGCGACGCGCTTCTCCAGGGCCGTGAGGCGCTCCTCCACGGTCGGCGGCTTCGGGGCCGGGGTGGCGGGAGGCTTCAGCGTCCAGGCACCGGCCTTCGCCGCGAGGCATGTCTTGATGTAGGTCCGCAGGATGGGCATGGCGACCGCCGCGCCTCTGGGGTCGGACTTCCAGTCGGACCACTCCAGGTGCCCGATCACGGACTTCGCTGTCCACTTGTGGGCGCGGCAGATCGCCGCGGACGCCTTGACCATCGCCTGTACCTGGGCATCGGGCCAGGGGTCCTTGCCGTCTCCGAGATTGACGCACTCGAAGCCGTAGAAGTGGCTGTTGCCGTCCACGGCACCCGAAGAACCCTGGTGCTCGCGGGTGGTCGGCGGGCGGTCGCCGTAGTTCTCGGCGACTACCGCGGCGAGCACCTTCGGGTCGCCGCCGCCAGCGTGGTTGGCGCGCCCGTTGCCGACGAGCCACACGTGGCCCTTCTTGTCGATGACGCCGTGGCACAGCGGACCCGGGAGGTCGGAGCTGCCGTTGTAGCAGTAGTCCACGATGCCGCTGCTGACTCCGGCGGTGTGGTGCAGCATGACGCCGTTCAGCGGCCCCCAGGCGCCCTTGCTGTTGCGGTTATGGGTGCGCCACGAGCGCACCTCGTGCACGGTCAGGCCCTCCGCCTTGAGGGCCTTGACGATCTGGTCGGCGGTAAGCGGATTGGCCATCACACACGCTCCGGCCAGTGCCAGGTGCCGCCCTTGAGTGACGCCTCGATCCACCCGCACGCGCAGAACCGGAACGGGGACCCGTGCTGTTCCGCGTTCGGACAGTCCGGCTCGCCCGGCGTCTCTCCGCCCTCGTCGTACGAGCAGCCGCCCGCGGCGAGGGGGTGGAAGAACTGGCCGGTCGGGTTGAGTACGGCCAGGCCGACGCGCCCCAGGTCCGCCGGGTCGACCTCGGTGACGACGGCCGCGCGGCATGCGGGCGGGAACGCCTGGCTCCCGTCCTGGCGGACGGGCGTGCCGTGGCTGACGTAGTGCACGACCCGCCCCACGGACGGGGTCTGTTGAGACATGAGCCCTCCTCAGGGCATGAAAAATGCCCCGGCCGGTCGGCTCGGGGCGGGCGGTGGCACAGCTGGTCAGGTGAGGGGGATCCAGCGGCGGACGGTGAGGTGCCCGTAGTCCTGGTCGACGGTGACGGTGTCGCCGGACACGGCCGCGGTGGAGTGGGCGTCGGCGCGGAGCACGACGGTGATGCGGTGGCTGGTCGGCCAGTCCGCGGGGACCTGGTAGATCGTGTCGATCGCCAGGGGCATGTGGTGGCGGGGTGGGTCGACGTTGTCGCCGTCGATTGGCGAGATTCGCGTCCAGGGGCCGGAGCTGCCCAGGCCGCTGTCGACGTCGTACGCCCAGACGTGCCAGCCGATTCCGACGACGTAGCCGGTCTCGTTGGTGATGCGCGCCCAGGCCTCGATGTCGAGCAGGTCTCCGGCGTCGACGGGGACGACCTGCCGAAGCATCGTCCGGTAGGTGTCGCTCGCCTGGTCCACCGGGAGCGTGGTGGCGACGACTTGATCCGTGGCCGTGATGCCGGCCATGCCGAGCGACGGCGTACTGCCGGGGGTGGCCGCCTGGGTGCCGCAGCCCGCGAGGGCGAGCAGGAGCGCCACGCCGAAGGCACGAAGCTTGACCACCGCGCCTCCGCTACGTCTGATCGAGGAGGTCGGAGGCGACGATGAGCCGAATGAGGGCCTGCATCTGCCGGGTGAGGGCAGGCACTTGGGCGATGTGGTCGGCGTTGGTTGCCGTCCCTGCGGTGGCCGCGTCGAGGTAGGCCGCGTTGTTGGCGAGCGCCGTACGGGCCCGCTCCAGCAGCAGCGCTCGGTTCCTCTGCCTGGCCTCCTCGGCCAGGCGGCTGTCGGCGGCGGTGTTCTCCGCGTCGGTGAAGGGCCGCTCTTCGACCAGGATGCCGCTGTCGTAGCGGCGGTAAACGCGTGCGTCCAGGTCCCACTGCTCGAGGACGGATGCGTCCCGCCGTTCAACGGTGGCCATGGCGGATGCCTAGAAGTAGGTCGTGACGATGACCAGGCCTGCGCCTCCGTCGCCGCCGGCGAGCGCGCTGGACGCGTTGGATCCCGCGACCGCTCCCCCACCACCGCCGCCGAAGCCGACCGCGCTGGATCCGTTCAGGGCGCCGGTGTTGCCCGCGAGGCCCCGCGCACCCCCACCCAGGACGGCGGTGCCCCCAGCCCCGGACACCGAGTTCGTGGCCGCGATCTTCAGGCCGCACCCGCCGCCGGACCCTTGGACGGCGATGTCGCCGGTGATGGTCTGGGTGCCCTGCGCGCCGCTGACGCCGCTGGTGCCGCCGCTGGCAGCGCTGGCGCCCCCACCCGTACCGCCCGTCGCCGAGACGGTCGCACCGAAGGAAGAGGTTCCGCCGGTGTTTCCGTTGGAGGCGGAGACGCCGGTCCCGGCCGCGCCGACGGTCACCGCGACGGTGGCGCCGAGCGAGGACGCTGCGATGAAGCTCTCCGCGTAGCCGCCCGCCTGGGCGCCCGCGCCGACGGCCGTCTCGCTGGCGGTGGTGGCCGGGCATCCTCCGCCGCCACCGCCGCCCGCCTGCACCTGCACCCTCACCCATTTGGCGTTGGCGGGTTTCGTCCACGTGCCGGAGGCCGTGAAGATCTGCCGGTTCGCGGCGGTCAACTGCGGGTCGATGGACTCAGCCATCGCCTGCCAGTGCTCCCACGTCCTGGTGTGGTCCGTGCTCTCTGGGTAGACGATGCCGTGGGTGGTCTGCTGGGTCACGACGCCTCGCTTTCGCGCACACGCGGGAGGCCCGCGCGAGGCGGGCCGGACGGATGGAGGGGCATCAGCTGGAGCGGCGCCAGTTGATCGTCAGCGTCCACGCGACAGACCAGGAGCCGCGCCCCGCCATCCGGATGTACGGGCTGTCGCTGTTGACGTTGATGGCGAGACCTCCGCGTGTGCCGTCGACCATGGCCTGGGCCCAGCTGTTGGGGATCACGAAGGCGCTGGCTGTCGCGTTGACCGCCAGGGAAGGACCGCTGGTGGACTCGTTGAGGGTGGGTGCGCCGGACGGCCGGGTGGACTGTGAGACCAGGCGCAGGGTGGCGGTGCGTGCGGCGAAGTCACCGCCGGACAGGCGTCGTGCCTTCAGCGTCGCCTTGGTGACGGTGGCTCCGGAAATGCTGCGCGGCTTGCTGCCGTAGAAGGCGCAGCCCGTCATCCTGCCGAAGCTGGATCCGGCGTAGCGGCCCTGGTAGGTGTCGAAGCTGTTGACCGGGTCGCCGTCGCTGCGCCAGGAAGTGCCGCGGTAGGTGGCCGTGGCGACGGGCGGGCAGGTGAGGGTGCCTGTGGTGATGGTCGGCTTCGGTGTGGGCGCCGGGTCACCCGTGTCGGGAGCGTCCTCGGGGGGAGGTGGTGGTGTCGGCGGCACGGCGGGGGCCGCCGACACGACGTTGGTGGCGATGTAGGCCGAGCCGACGCGGTGGATGAGCAGCATGTCGCCGACGGCGACGGTCAGGCCGGACACGACCCGGACCGTGGTGTCGATGCCGGCGACGGTGGCGGTGCAGGCGCCGCTGGACACGGTGGAGGCGGCATAGCCGATCAGCGGGCCGCCTTGGGCGAGGGATGCCTTGAAGTCGCTCAGGTCAGGCATTGAGCGTCCTCACGGTGAGCTGCATCTCGCCCGGCGCGTACGGCAGTGACTGCTTTTCGATCACGCAGGGCTGTGCGGTCAGGCCGGCTCCGGTCACGGAGACGACGTCGCCGGGTACGAGGCCCGGGTGCGGCACCATCCTTACGGTGAGCATGCGTGATGCCGAGCGGCGCAGACGGGCCAGTGTGGTCTGCGCGGCTGTGCGGCACTGCGCAACCGTGGTCAGCAGGGGCGACTCGAACAGGTAGGGCACGGGCAGCGGGGAGAACGGCCCGCCGTACCAGTAGGGGCTGGCGGTGTCGAGGTCGTAGGCGACGCCTTGGATCTGGTTGCCGTCTGCGTCCTCGCCGCGGGCTACGACCGCGTTGAAGGCGCCGTCCCGGCTGGAGTTGCCGAGCCAGCGCACCACGGTGCCGCCGGTGCCGTCGGTGAGGGACAGCACGGGGGTTCCTGAGTCCACGAGGGGTTCGATCAGCAGGTAGCCGTCTTCGGTGACGCGGGGTACGGCGGGCCACGCGTCGAGGACTTCATTGAGGGCGGCGAGCCGGTCGGAGTCCCACTGCATGCCGACGGGCACCGACCGGTCGACGAGTGTCCCGTCGAAGGCGACCGTCAGGGCGGGCTCGACGAGAGCACGCACGGTGCTGACCAGCGTTCCGGACGGCTGGAACGGGGCCACGAACTTGGCTTCGTCGACGAGGCTGAGCAGCCCCTCGCAACTGACGCTGACGGAGTCGTCGTCCGGTTCGGTGTTGCTGACGAGGAACCAGCCGCGGTCGATCCACTCGAAGGCGTCGCCGATGTCGACGCCGTAGGAGATGTGCAGCTGCTGCCCGTACGAGGCGAGGGGATGGTCCGTGGCGGCGCCGGGATCCCAGTCGACGCCGCGGTCGCGGCGCGGCACGGTCAGCTTGACCTGCTCCGGCACGGTCAGGCTCCGGTCTCGGTCCTCGCCTCCTGTGTCCACCGGCACGTCGTCGGCGAGGAGTTCGCCGTCACGCCAGGATTCGACGCGCACGCGCATGGTGTGGGAGCGCTGTACGGCTGCGAGAGCGAGGGCGGACATCTCCAGCACGTCAGCCCCCGAAATCGAACATGGCGATGTCCAGCAGGGTGCCGGGGAAGTCGTCCGCCAGGTCCTGGAGGCTGGTGTAGTTGTCGGCGATGTCCTGGAGCGTGTACCCGGCTGCCTCCATCGCGTCGGGCCACGGCTCGGTCTCGTACGCCTCCAGCTGCCAGTGGCGGACGTCGTTGTACCAGGTGCGGTCCTCGCTGTCGGAGACGGCGGCGAGGTGGTTGTCGATGCCCTCCAGCGTGACCTGTTTCCGGATGAGGATGACGCCTTCGGTGGCGCCGTCCAGCACGGTCTGCAGGGCGTCTCCGGCGGCATCGGTCTCGGTGCGCACCGTCACGGTGGCCTGTGCCGGCGAGCGGGGTCGGCTCACGGCGACGATGCGGCCGCCCACGTTGAAAACGCTGGAGTCCCGGGATCGCTTCTTGTCCGGCCACGAGACGATGGTGACGGCGGCTCCGATGCCCCGGACCGCGTCAGAGATGACGTCCGAGGTGACCGTCGAGGTGAGGGTGGAGGAGTAGACCTGCCACGTCAGGCCGTTGACGTCGGTGAGGACGGCCAGGTACTCGTGGGCGACCCCGAAAGGCTGCTCCGCATCCACACGGAGCAGCGCATCCTGGCCGGTGACGTCCACGCTGGTGGCCGCGCGCACCGCGGTCAGGGTGGAGCCGACCTGCCGGTACAGGCTGACGGTGACGATGTCGTCCGCGAGCAGGCCGGTCGCGGAGATCAGGTTGCGGGGCGGGAAGACGGACTGCGCGGACGCCTCCATGTCGGCGCTGGCCTCGCGGAGCCGGATCACGCCGGCCACGCCGGTGGTGGCCGCTGCGGCGGTGGCCGCCAGGGTGGGGGCCTGCGTGCCCGACCCGGCCGTGACCGAGGCCGTGGCGGCCGCAAGGCGCCCGGCGTTGCCGGAGGTGATCTGGTCGTCGGCCTGCTCGGTGACGGTGCCGTAGGTGATGCCGGTCGCGGTGATGGCCTCGGCGGTCAGCGATGCGGTGCTGACCGGCAGGGCGTAGCCGATGACCGCGAAGTCGCCCGCAGCCCAGGTGAGGGCGGATGCGCCGGCGGCGGAGAATGCGGTGCCGGAGGTGGTGTCTTCGCCGCTGCTGGCCGCCCACCGCCAGCTGATGCCTGCGCTGCGGGACAGCACGTGGATGCGGCCTGCGATCACGGAGCCGGTGCCGGTGGGCAGGCTCGTGGTCGGGGCCGCTTCGGTGCCGGTCAGGATGCGCACGAACCAGGTCAGCCTGCGCGGGCCCGTGCCGGAGCCGAACGTGCCGCCGCCACCGGAGAAGGACTCAAGCAGCGTCCACCCGGACGGCGTGGACGGAATGGAGTCGTCGGGGTGCCCGGAGACGACCTGGAGGAGCGCGAGGCGCCCCGAGGTCGCCCCGGCCGGGAAGGCGGGCGTGATGCTGGTCGCCGCCTGGGAGAGCGCCCCGGCGGCGATGTAGGAGATGGCCATTCAGCGCCTCCCCACCTTCGCGCGGAACGCCTGCCGCTGCTCCGAGTCGCGGATCATCGGCCCCACGGTGCCGCTGACCGCGCCGAGGAACTGGCCGCTGTCGAGGTACAGCTCGCCGGTGAACTGGCCGCCGCCGGTGCCGGCTGTGGCTCCTGCGGTCGGGCGCCCCCAGAGGGAGTTGATGGCGGCGGCGGACAGGCGCGTGCCTGCGGCTTGTACGTCGGCGAGGGAGTCGTCGACGCCGAGGACGACGCCGGCGCCGAACTTCTTGCCGATCTCGTCGCGGGCACGCCGCGAAGGCGACTGGATCTTCAGGGCCTTCTTGATGGCCTTGATCAGCTTCTCGCCGAGCTTGTCCATCTCCTTCTGGAGGGCTTTCTCCTCGGCGATCAGCCCGGCAAGGAACCCCTTGGACGCGTTCTTTCCGGCGTCATACATGGCGTCGGCGGTGGTGCGGCCGACGTTCGTGGCGAGCTTGGCGCCGGCCGCGGCCATCTGGTTGAGGGTCTGCAGCTCCGCGGCGGACGCGCCCAGGAGCTTGCCCGCCAGGGCCCCGCCGGGTCCCTCTTCGATGACCTGCGCGAGGAGGTCCTTGTTCAGCCCCCGCTTCTGGAGGGTCTCGACGTCCTTCTTGAAGCGGGCGACGGTCGTCTGCTGCTGCTTCAGCCCAGCGATGAGATCTGCGGCAGTGGCACCGGTGCCGAGCTGCATGAACTCCTTGGCGCTGCCGGTCTGGTCGGCGGCGAACTGCTTGGCTGCGGCGATCTGTTCGCGGACCTTGTCCCGGCGGGCGGCGAGCGCCTGGAGCTTGCGGCTGGTCTTGTCGACCTCACCCGCGAGTTTCCAGCCGGTCTTGCCGAGCTTCTTCAGGTCGGTGGCCAGAGCCTTCGACGCGGACTTGATCTCGGAGGCGGACTTGGTCAGCGCCCGCGAGAAGTCGCCGAAGTCCCCGGGAAGTTCACGGCGGGCGTTGATCTGCGACTGCGTGGGCTTCTTCTTGACGGTGCCGCCGCTGGCGTAGCCGACGAGGCCCCCGTCGGCGAACCGCATCATCATGTGGCTGCCGTAGCGGCCCCACGAGTTGAGGGCCTGAACGAACCCGTCGGGGCCGAGCCCGGTCATCCGGCCGCCCTTACGAACAGCTTCGGGAACCAGCACGCCCTCACCCTTGGAGGCGAGGATCAGCTGATCGTCGACCCTGGGCGCATAGCCGGGAATGTAGAGGCCGTCCCGGGCCCGCCCGACGACACCGCCGAACGCGTACTTCGACACACCGCCCTCACCCGTCGCGGGACGGCCGGAGGTGTTGGACGTGGCGATCGTGACGCGGCGCGTGGTGATGGTGACGGTCTTGTTCCGAAGGGCGTTGATCGCCGCCTGCAAAGCCCTGATCTGGGCCTGCTGCGCGCCCGTGGGCACGGTGATCGTGACCTTCTTGCCCTTGGTCCGCGAGATCTTGTAGCCGAGGTCTTCGAGGGCCTTCTGGCCTTCCTTCGTGAGGGCGTCGACCGTGATGGTCTTACCCTTCGTGGAGCGCACCTTGCCCTGAACGGTCTCCAGGTCCGCGAGCGCGTTCTGGGTCTCCGCGATGATCTGCGTCGTCGTCTTCGGCGGCAGCTGCGCGTAGGTGCCGATCAGGTCCTTGATCTGCTTGTCGGTGAACCCGGCCTGCCTCATCGTGCGCTTCAGCGCGCCGATGCTGTCCTCCAGCACCGCGTTCCCGGCCTCGACGGAACCCTTGTGGTCGGCGACCGACTGCGCGTAGTCCTGGGCGGCCTTCGCCGAGTCGAGGAACGCCGACTTGACTGCGCGGCCCTTCTCCGACGTCACATCGAGGCTGGTGCCATTCTCCTTGACAGCCTCCTTCAGGTCGTCCAGGGACTGCTCGAATCCGATCTGCCCCTCAGCAGCGCTGATGGCCACACCGTTGAGCGTCTCCAGGGCGTCCGTCAGCTTCTCGGCAGCCGTCCGCTCATCGGCCATCTCACCCGAGGTCATCGCGCTCGCATCACCGAGCGCCCCCTGCGAGTCGGCCGACAGCTTGGCCTGCGTGTCCGCGTTGGTGAGGGCCTCGGCGTACCCGGGCAGCAGGGTGAGGAACTTCTCGGTGGACGTGCCGCTCTCCTCGGCGGCCGCCGCGTAGGCCTTGAAGTTCTCTGCGGCGATGTCGGCGTTCCCGGACGTCACCAGCGAGGCCAGCGACTCGTCAATGCCCTTGATCTTGTCGCGGGCGTCGTCGAGGTCCGTCTCGCCGAACGGGTCGAACGTGGAGAAGAAGTCCTTGGTGCGCTTCAGCACGCTGGGGTGGGCGATGCGTCCCACGGCTTCGCCCAGGCCGTCGAGGTCCTTGCCGAAGTTGCGGGCCAGCTCGCCCGACACCTTGCCCCTCTTGGCGAAGTCGACCATCGCATTGGTCATCTTCGTGACGTTGGGCGGTGCCTCGTCGAACTGGTCGACCAGCTTGTTGACGGCCCACTCGACCGCAGACAGGGTGCCCAGAACCAGCCCCAATCGGCCGAGGGTCATCATCTGCGCCCGCACTGTCGCGGCGGTCACGCCCATCGCCATCAGCTCTCGGCGCACCAGCATGATGCGCGGCAGCAGAAGCAGCATCGACGCCCCGGCCAGGCCGAGGACGCCGACCAGGCCGGTCATCAGGCCGACGGTCTGTTGCAGTCCCGGGGGAAGGGCGTTGTAGATGTTCACGAGCCGGGTGACCCACTGCACCATGTCCCGCATTGCGGAGTTGGCCGCCGTGCCGGTCTCGATGAGGGCGGATTCCAGGGCGGCACGCAGCAGCTTCAGGTCGCCGATCAGGTTGTTCATGCGGGTCATCGCCACGGCCTGCGCGTAGCCCTGGTCGTTGACGGCGTTCGTGTACGTGCGCACGCCCTCCGCGCCGTACTTGTAGATGATGTTCGCGGCGCGCACCGCGTCCGAGCCGAAGATGACACCCATGGCCATGTTCCGGGCTTCCGGGGTGAGCCCGCGGAACGCCTCCTGCATGCGCCGCGACATCTCCTCCAGGCCGACGAAGTTCCCGTTCGCGTCGTAGGCGGAGAAGCCCAGCTTCTGCATCGTGGCCTGCGCCTCTTTGGACTGCGGGGTGAGCCGCTGCAGCATCACCTTGAACGACGTGCCGGCGTCCGAGCCCTTCAGGCCCTCCGCCGCGAACAGCGTCAAGACGCCGACCGTGTCCTCCAGCGACAGGCCGGTCTGGGAGGCGACCTGCCCGGCCATGCGCAGCGACATGCCCATCTGGTGCACGTCCGTCGTGCTTTTGTTGGCGGAGGCGGCGAGCAGGTCTGCGATGTGCCCGACGTCCTTGCCCTTCAGCCCGAACACGGTCATCGCGTTCGCGGCGATCTCCGCGCCCTCCGCCACATCGATCTCCGCTGCGGCCGCCAGGTTCAGGGCGCCCTTCAGCGCGCCACCGGCAATGTCCGCCACGGACACGCCGGCCTTGGCCAGCTCGTGCTCCGCCTCGGCCGCCTGCACGGCACTGAACGCGGTCGTACGACCCGCCTGAAGGGCCGCCGACCGCAGCTTGACCATCTCCCCGGCCGACGCCTGGCTGACGGCCTTGACGTTGGACATGGCCTTCTCGAACCGGGCGGACGCGGCCACGGCGAACCCGAACGCGGCCACCAGACCGATGGATGCGCCCTGAATCATCTTCAGGGTCTTCTTCTGGTTGTTGGCGACCTGATTGAGGGAGCGGCCCGCGTTCCGCATCGAGGTGCGGATGTCGCTCGACGTGCGGGCCGACGTGCGGGACGCCTCGCCCATCCGGGCGCGGAACGCGGTGATGTCCGCGGTGAGGATGACGGAGACGGTACGGACGGCCACGGCTCACCCCCTGGTCAGCTGGACGTGGAGGCCGCGCATGTCGCCGCCGTTGTTCTCAAATTCGGTGGTCTTGCGGGCTGCTGTTGCGCAGGCGTGGCAGCGCACCAGGTGGGCGTTCCAGGCGCCCTCGTTCTTCGCGTCGGTGGCGTCCTGCCAGGGCTGACGGCAGTCGGGGCACACGTCCGCCTCGATGTACTGGAGGGCGAGCGCCCACTCGCGGTCCTCGTCCAGCCACAGCGGTTCACCCGGCTGCGGCCACGGACGCCCGAGGAAGATCGAGCGCGGCACGCCCCAGGCGCGTGCGGCCTCTACTTCCCGTCGGTGAGGGAGGCGAGGATCGCGGAGGCGTGCAACGCGAAAGGGACAGCGGTGGCCTCCCCGTTGACCGTCCACGCCGCGTTGATGAGTTCCTGCCGCTGCCCCATGTTCAGTTGCTCGAACAGTGCGGCGACGTCCTCCGGGGCCATCACCGGGTCTGCGGCGGAGGCGGCGACGAGAGCCGGGGGGAGGGTCTCCTCATCCCACGACTCGTCCTCCTTCGCGCTCGGATGCTGCGCCACCAGATCCGACCATGCCTTCGCGCCGAGCGCCCGGAACGTGAACTCGACCTCGGCCTCGCGCATGCGTTCCCGGGCGGCGGCGATCTTCTCGGCGATCTCGATGCCCGGGTGCTTGTCCGCGATGGACTGCGCCTGCCAGTTCGACACCGCCGACAGTTCGGCCTCCAGCCGGTCGACCTCGGCCGCGAGATCCCCGGCGAGGCAGATCCGCACCGTGTGCTCGCGCGGCTTCGCCTTCGCCAGGATCTCCTTGATGTCCGGCATCAGGCCGCCACCACCGCGGCCGTGTTCGGCTCGCTGCGCAGCTTCATCTGGGACGTGAACTTGGCGACCTCGTTCGGCGCCGGCGGGATGCTGTTGCGCTCGCCGCACTCCACCGGGTAGACCTCGACGGCCTGTGCGGCCGCCCACGCCGTGGTGTAGGCCAGGACGCGGCGCACGACGAGGTAGCCGAGGGTCTGGTAGGTGAGCGTGGTCCACGGCAGGTCATCGCCTGCGGTGTCGCCCCGCTTGAACGTCACCTCGGGGCTGAAGCTGCGACGGCCGGCCCGGTTGGTGGTGAACGTCGACGCGAGCGAGCTGTTGTCGACGTCGGCGGTCTCCGCCGGGATGTTCAGGCCGTCGGGGGTGATCCTCGCGGTGAAGTCGAGGCCGGCGTTGAGTTCGGCCACGGTCGGGGCGGCGATGCTGGCGATGGTGGTCACCCAGTACACCCGGGTCTTGCCATCGTTGATCACGTCGGACATGACGTGTTCCTCCTTCGGGGCATGAAAAAAGCCCCGTCAGGCGGGGCGTGCGTGGGCTGGGGTGGGAGGTCAGATGCGCAGGGCAGCAACGGTCACCGAGGTGACCCCGGAGTACGTGACGGCTGCCAGACCGGAGTCGGCCGGGTCGCCGAACGGGTTCTGCGGGATGGGGATCATCTGCTCGCCGGACGCGCCGACGGTCACCGTCAGGTCTGGATTCGCGACGGCGGCGTAGAAGTTGCCGGGTGTCGCGACGGTGACGGTGACGCTGCTGCCGCCGCCGTTGATGACGTGGAGGAACGTCGTCGGCCCCGGTGTGACCTTGTCCCCGCCTCCCGAGGCGGCGGCGTAGGTCGGGTCGAGTCCGGCGGCGACGATGGTCTGGGTGGTGAGAGTGGCCACGAGGCTCCTCCTAGGACGTGGACTTGAGGTGGTACTGGATGGGCACGTAGAACAGCGGCGGGGTCACGTCGTCGTCGCGCTGCACCGGAGGCCCGCCCAGCTCTTCCGGCCGCCATGTCTTCCGGCCGTCCACGGTCAGCGGCCCGTGCAGCGCCTTGCGTACCTGGTCGGCGACCCACAGGCAGCGCTCCTCGGTCTTGCCGACGCAGGTGACCTGGAAGACGGTGTCGAAGTCCGTACGGGCGTCCGCGAGGGACTCGGAGACGGACTGGCCGGGCGCGAAGTAGAGCACCGCGTACTCGTAGGCCGTGCCGTTCGGCGGTGCGGTCGGCGGGGCCTGCCCGAGCCCCACCAGCAGGCCGCCCGTCTCGAGGGCCTCCGCCACGGCGTTGCGGTGCGGCAACACCTGCGGGGGCGTGCTCATCCGCGGCCCATCTGCGTGCCGATCGCGGCCACGTGCGCGGTGAACGCGGCAGCCTCGGCGGCGAGCGCGCGGGCGCCGTCCATGTGCGGCGGGTTGTGCACCGACCCGAACTCCAGCAAGTTGCCGAGCGCACCCTGCGGCTTGCCCTTGTCCGGGCCGATCTCCGCGGACGCGCCGCGCGGGTGCGGGCGCATGTCGAAGCTGATGGACGACGGGTACAGGCGGGCATGCTGCCCGGCCGTGGCCGTGGCGTTCGCCCGCCAGCCGTTCTTCACGTTCAGGGCGCCCCGCCGCACCACTGCCGTCGCCTGCACCTGGGCGCGTACAGCGTTGACGCGGAACACGGCCGCGAGCGCGTCCAGCTGCCGGGTGTTGGCATTGATGCTCACGAGCGGTCCTCCGCGATGATCCGCCACGCCGTGGCTGTGCCGCTGTATTGGAGGCCCGTCACCCACAGCCGTACGCCGGCCAGTCGCGGGTCGGGGGAGGCGGTCACGTCGATGACGTCGCCCGGCCGAGGCCGCTGCCCCGTGGCGGGCAGGCCGGTGGAGAACGGGATCGTCACCTTGTACTGGCGCAGCGTGACTTCCTGCTCGCCGGCTTGCACGTCGGAGTCGGCGAGCTGGTCGACCTTCACCCGGGCCTTGCCCGTGTAGAAGGTGACGAGCGGAGGGCCCGGCACGACGTGCCCCGTGGTCTGGTCGAACAGGTCCTCGCCGGGCCGGTAGAAGGTGACCGTGTCCCGCATCAGGGCCTCGGCCTCAGCCCGGCCCGCAGCCAGCGCCGCCTCGAGGGCGGTCATGACGGGATCACCGAGAACGCCGGCCGCCGGTACGGGCGCAGGTCTTCCTTGTGCCCGGCGGTGAGCTTGGCGTTGCCGATCGTCTCCGAGGCGTACGTACGGCTGTAGTCGTCGATCGACACCGACCGCAGGTTGTCGGGGTTGGACATGTTCAGCGTGGCGAGGTCGAGAACGACGTCGACGATGTCGTCGGGGATCTCGTCGACGTAGCCGTGGCTTTGGGTGACCCGCACCCTGGGCGCCCACACGCCCAGCTGCTGCCGCCACGGCCAGCCCATCGTGCGCCGGGGCGCATACCAGGGGTAGCCGCGGGTCAGCTCGTTGCCGAGCCGGGTGAAGTCGGTGTTCTCGGTGAGCGTCACCTCCAGGCCGCCCATCTCGCCGAGCTCCACCACGGTGAGCGGGTGCCCGGCGTCGACGACCAGGGGCCGCTGCGGCAGCCTCAGGATCCGTTCGCCGCCGGGCAGTTCGATCGTCTCGTTCTCGACGAAGGTGATGTCCTGCCTGGTGTAGCTGCGCACGCGGGCCGAGGCGCGGCGCAGCGCCAGTTCGGCAGACGCGACGGGCAGTGAGCCCGCCGGCTGCTGCATGGCGGCTTCGAGGTCGGCCACCGTCGCCAGCGGGGGAAGAGCCACGGTGACCTCCCCTCAGCCGTCGATCAGCTTGGCGAGCTGCTTGAGCAGCGTGGCGCGGGGGCTGGCCGTGGCCTGCTCGGCGGCCTGCGCCTGGGCGGCCCGCTCCGGGTCGTAGCCGACCCAGTCGAGGACCTTGCCGACCGAGGCGGTGATGTCGAGTTCGTCCGACGGGGGCGGGTCGGGCACGCCATCCGGGGCGCCGTCGGGGTCGCTCGCGGGCGGGCAGTGGGGGCCGCCGCACACGCTGCCGTCCTCACACGGCTCGCGGTGCTGCGGCGTTTCCTGGACGGCCTCGGCCTGATCGCTGTCGAGGCAGGTCACCTTCGCCGGGGCCCGCTCCAGCAGCAGCGCCGCCAGCTCGCCTGTGACTACCTGCCCCTCCGCCAGCCGTACGGGCACATGGCCCTGAAACAGCTTGATGTTCTCGTTGACGCGGACGCGCACGAGGTCCTCCTCTCGAAGGCCCCGCCCAGCTCGGCAGCCGGGCGGGGCGTGCGGTCAGCTGGCGCTGTGCTCCAGGACGACGGCCCGCTTGAACATGGCCGGGTCGCCGTTCGCCAGCGAGTCGGACGGGACGCCGTAGTCACCCACCCACGACCACGACGTGGACACGACCTGCTGGAGGCGGTCCTGCGGCGGGCGCACGATGCGGGCGACGTCCACACCCGGCGCCACGTTGATCATGGCGATCTCGGGGACGTCCGCGACGCCGGTCTCCCGGAGCAGACCGGAGATGTCCTCGAACGGGGACGACACCAGGGCGCCGCTGCCGACCACGATCGGCCGGTGCACGGTCGTGGTCAGGTCCTCGTAGCCGGTGGACGCCGTGGTGAGGAAGGGCACCTCTTCGTTGCGGACCCACACGATGCCGCCGAACACGCCCAGGGCGAGGTTGCGGTAGGTCTCCGACTCTGCGCGGCCCTGGTAGAGGTTCTGGAACTCGGTGTCCTCGAAGAGCTGGCTCTCGGTCACCGAGTCGATGTGGGCGATGTAGTTGCCGCCCTCGGCCGCCGGGACGCTCATCCGGCGGAGTCGGGCGACCGCGGCCCGGAAGTGCGAGAACTTGATCAGGTCGCCGGCGCCCAGGTCGAAGGCGCTGTCGTTCGAGGTGCCCGCGCGCACCGTGTAGGGCGCCTGCGCCGAGACGACCGAGTCGCCGACGACGTCGACTCGTGCCGTGCCGAGGGTCAGGGTGCCGGTGCCGGTGTCGACACCGGTCACGGTGTTCGCGACGCCCTCGATGCTGACGGTCAGCGGGTTCGATGCGGACACCGCGGTCGGCACGCCGTTGACGAGGACGTGCGTGAACCCGTCGGTGGACGCGACCACGATCGAGGTGTCCGAGGTGCCGGCGGTGCGGCAGAAGGTGCGACCGCCCGCGTAGCCCTTGTACAGCTTGTTGCGGGCCAGACGGTTCAGGGTCTGCCCGGCGTGGATGCCGAGCCGGCCGACGTCGTTGAGGTACTTGCTCCGGAGCGTCATGGCGCTCTGGAGCATGTTGGTCTCGATGGCCTTGCCGTACTGGTCCATCACGACTTCCCACTGCTCGATGTCGTAGGTGCCAGTGGTGGCGTCGGATCCGGTGATGGCGGTCGGGTCCGGCGTCATGAGCCCGTTGCGGGTCATGATCCGGCGGTCGCCGAGTCCGCCCTGCCACGGCTCCGGGTCGGCGATCTGCGGGAACAGCAGCTCGGGCAGCAGGGACTCGTGGAACATCCGGTCCAGGAGCCCGTCCTGCATGATGGCGCGGATCGCGGCCGGCAGCGTGGAGCGGACGTCGTGCCGGCCGAGGTCGAACCACGGCCGCGCGGTCGCGCGGGCCTTGGCGGCCGGGGACGGGATGAGCGTGCGAAGGCCGTCGTGCCGGTCGAGCCGGAACCACGACCGGCGAGCGGTCAGGGTCATGTCTTACTCCTGGGTTATCTCGACGGACACGAGGTCCGGGTGCTGTGCTGCGACCTGCTCCAGGCCGAGCAGCGCGGTCTGTGTGATGGCCGATACCGCCGCGCAGACCCGCCCGTCCTCGACGTGGCCTTCGTGGCCGTCGACCTCGATCGAGGTGCGGCCGCTCTCCAGCCGGGCACGGATGCGGATCACGTCAGCGACGCAGCTTCACGCCGTACTTGGCGAGCTCGGCGTCGACGGCGGTCCGGTCGGCGGTGCGCCAGTCGGTGGGCGGCGGGTCCTTGCGCGGCCCCTGGCTGGGGTCGGGCTTCGGTCCCGGCTTCGGCTCCGGCGCGGTCGCCTGCTTCTTCAGGTGCGGCTTGCGCTCCAGCAGATCGGCGAGGTCGGAGGCGATCGCCTCGGTGTCGATCTCGCCGCTGTCGTCGGCGTAGGTGGCGAGGTTGAGGAACGCGACCGCGTCGTCCGGATCGGCGAACTCGGAGGCTGCGGCCTTGACTTCGGCCTTCACGGCGCGGGCCGTCGCGGCCTCTGCGCGCTGGGTGGCTGCGTCTGCCCGGCTGGTGGCCTTGTCCAGGTCGGACTTGTCGCGGTCCTGGTAGTCCTGGACGGTCTTCTGTGCGTCGGCCAGGGCCTTCTTGGCGGCGGCCAGTTCCTTCTTCGCTGCGGTCTTCTCCGCGCGCTCCTTCTGCAGGGCCCGCTTGCCGGCGTCGCCGAGTTGGTCGTCCGGGTCTGCCGGGTCCTTGGGGTCCGTCGGCTCCGGGTCGTCCGATGGGTCCTTCGGCTCCGGGTCGGCCGGGTCCTTGGGGTCTGTCGGCTCGGGGTCGTCGTGCCGAGTGAGGCTGAACCACGGCCGCGCGGCAGCAGTCAGCCAGGTCGTGCGGGTGTTGTGCATGGGGATGGGTCTCCCGTCGCGGGAATCGGTGAGCACCGCGCGTCGCGCGCGGCCGTACGGGGCTCCTCAGTCGAGGTAGCCGAAGCGCCGCAGCATGCGGATCGCTTCATCCCGGCTCTCGGCGAGCCGGTAGATCTCCTCGGGCATGAGCCGGGGGGTGCGGAGCCGGAAGGCGCGGCCGATGTCGGCCGGAACCTGCCCGGCGGCGATCGCACGCGCGCGCTCCGCCCGGTAGAAGGCGCCACGCCTGGTGGTGCCTTCGCGGGTGGCGCGCAGGGTGCGGCCGTAGGCGCTGGCCGTGTACATCCCCCGGCGCGCGTTGACCACGGAGGTGATGTCCGCGCCGTCGCGGACAGCCCTCGCGCCAGCCGCCGTGAAGATGCGGTCCTGCTCGCGCCGGGACAGCGAGTTGAAGTAGGTGCGGGCGTCGACGAAGCCGCGCGGCCCGCGCCCGCCTACGGTCGGCGCGAACTCCCGGTGCTCCAGGAGGCCGCGTCGCAGGCTGCTGCGGGCGATCAGGGTGGCTGGGACGTGGATGCAGTCGCAGCGCGGGTGGCGCTGGAAGCCACGGTTCCAGCCGAACTCCTTCCCGGACAGGACCGCGCAGCGCGCGCAGCACGGGGAGGTGGCGACCCGGATGTAGCCCTGGATCGTGCGGCGTCCGGCGATCCCGGCGCCGACGGCCGTACGGCCTGCGTCGGCGATCTGGGTGGCGGCCATCTTCAGCAGCTGGTTCAGGCCCCGCATCATCGCCTCGACGTCGGACAGTCCGGCGCCGATGGCTTCCTTGGTGGTGATGACCGGCAGGTACAGCAGGGAGTCCAGGGCGCGGCCGTCGGAGGCGTGTCCGGCGAAGGTAGCGGCCCGCAGCCGGGCGGTGCCGTCCGGGCCGTCGCCGTCGGCGGTCTCGATGGCGTCCAGGTACGGGTCGGCGTGCCCAGCGGCGGCGATCTGCCCGGCCGTGACCGTGTCGAAGACGGCCGGACCCACCAGGGCCTCCCACGAGCCTGTCAGGTCCCGCCGGTCGAGCTCCCGCCACAGCTCCTGAACCCGGTCGACGGTGGAGCGTGTCAGCTGGGCTTGGGCGACGTAGTACGCCTGCGCCAGTTCGACTGCTGTGAGCCGTTCGGGGGCCGCGGTGGTCACGCCGCGTCCGCCGGCTCAGGCTCGGGATCATCCTCGGCGGGCGGCTTGGGCCCGGCTTCTAGGGCGGCGAGGTCCCCGGCGAGGATGCGCTGCATGGCGTTCTGCGCGTCGGCCTCGTCCTGCTCCTCCATGCGTGCGATCTCCGCTTGCGAGAACCGCAGCCGTTCGCGGGTCTGCCGCAGCGGCACGATCTTCGCCGTGAACAGCTTCGTGGCGGCGTCGGCGGCTTGCGCGATCGTGGGGGTGGAGGCGTCCCGCCAGATCGTCTCCAGGCTGAGCACGTCCGGGTTCCACACGCCGTCACGGATGCGTAGCACGAGCCGCATCACCTGCTCCCACGCCTCGCCCCACTCGCGCTGACGTCGTTCGGCCCGCTTCACGAGCCGGGACTCGGAGGAGCGGATCGCGTCTGCGCTGGCGGGGTTGTCGGTGGTCAGGCCGAGGAAGTGCGGCGGCAGACCGGCCAGGGAGGCGACCAGCGACGCCAGTTGGCCGATCGTGTCGTGGAAGTTCTTCAGCTGCGCCTCAGGGAATTGCAAGACATCCGCGCCGCCGTCCTCGCCGGAGCCGCGGCGCCGCTCGGTCGCCCACACGCGGCCGATGATCCGGGAGAAGGCGCTGACCCTGCGGCCCTGCTCGTCCTGGAAGTCGTCCTCGCCGAATCCGAAGGCCACCCTCCTCGGGGTGGCGTGGTACTCGGCGGAGACCATCATGTCGGTGGCGATCTTGCAGGCGGCGTCCGACAGTGAGATCACGGCCTTCAACTCGCTGACACCGCCCGGCTTCTTCAGCCGGGCCCGGTTCGCGAGCGGCACCACCGGCACCTCACCGAGCCCGTGATCGTCCCGGGTTGGCTCGCCCTCCTCGCCGGTGTCCTCCATCCATGTCCCCGAGCGGTCCTTCGTCCACCACGACGTCGCGTCCGGCAGGTACAGCGTCGCGTGCTCCACCGGCGCCTGGTCGTCGTACTCCTCACACCACCGCTTCACCGCCGCGGCGACCGCGCCCGTACGCGGATCATGCTCCGCGTACACGTCGAGCGCGGACTCCACTGTGATCAGCGGCGTGGCCGGGTCGCTCTCGCGGGCGCCGACGATGACGTAGGCGCGGCGCATCACCAGCGCGTCCAGATGCCCCTGATGACTCTTGGCGTCAAGCCGGTTCGCCTGCCAGATCCGCCACAGCTCCGCGTCGGCCTGCGCCTCCTCCGGGAAGCGGAAGCCCTCCACGTCGAGGCGCTCTTCGAGGCTGTCGGCGACCAGTTGCGGCCAGTTCACGACGACCTGCCGGATCCGCTCGTCCATCTCCGCCTGCAGCTCGGGCGCCAGATAGGACAGCGGCTGCTCGCCCTCGTAGTAGTCGTCCAGCAGCTTCAGTTCGGGCTTCTCCCGGTCGTGGCACTGGATCAGATGCTTCAGCCACTGCTGCTCGGTGCGCTCCACGGCTCACCTCACTTCAGGATCAGCATCTTGGACTTCTTCTTCGGGCGGCCCTGGCCAGCCTTGATGGCGTCGGATCGGGCTTCCCAGGACAGGTCTCCCGCCATCGCGCCGTCCATCTTGAACGGGGAGTCGTGGCGTTCCTTCTCGATCACCCACAGAGGCTGGCCGTCCTCGTCGAGCATCTTCAGGACGCGCTTTCGGGCGTTGGCGATGTGCCGGGCGAGGACCTCGTCACCGTTGTGGGTGACGTCGCCGGCCTTCATCGCCCGGTGGTAGGCGCGCAGGCTGTAGGCCATGGCCTTCGGCCGGTTCGTCCACCACTCGGTGACCCGCTTCTCGCCCCACCGGCCCTTCCAGCGGACGATCATGCCGTCCCAGTAGGGCGGGTCGGCGTACACGCGGATGACGTGCCACCGGTCGAAGGCGGCGATCAGGGTGTCGTCGACCTCACCCTCGGGGCATTCCCACTCGGCCTCGCCGGGCGGGCACTCCCAGATGCCCAGCGGCCACTGGAAGCCGGACGCGATGTGTGTGGCGATGAGGGCGGTCGCGTCGCGGAACTGGGCTCCGTCGAAGCCGACCGTGATCGGGTCCCCGTCCGGGACCACGAAGCCGGGCCGCGCGAGCTCATCGCGCCACCGCTGCACGTCGAACGCCTGACGGCCGGCCTGCACTCGCCGGTTCAGCCACACCCGTTCGAAGTACGAGCGGTCCGTGTCCGGCTGGTTGTACAGGGAGGCGATGTAGTCGACCTGGCCCTCGAAGTCCGGCCACGTCGCGATGGCCGGCCCGGACGCCTCCCGGATCGCCGCACGCAGCTGCCCGTCGTCGGTGAGGTCCTCGTCCTCGCGGGGCGCGGCCTCGCGATGGAAGAAGAACAGCGTCCGGTCCTTGGTCTTCTTCTGCGCGACGAGTTCGGCGTACTCGTGGGTGCCCTCCGCCACCGAGCCCTCGCCGGGGGTGTAGGTGGTGGTGGTCTCCAGCGACCATGGGTCGGCGAGCATGCGCTTGGGGATGTTCGCCAACATCGTCTGGTGCGCGTCCCGCAGCCGCGGCAGCACGAACCGGTGGGTCTCATCGAAATGCTGGAAGGTGGTGCGCGCCCCGTCCCGGGAGTCCGGGCTGGAGGCGAGCGCCTGCGCCTTGCCGTCGCCGCCGACCCGCATGATGCGTTCCAGACCGGCGTCGAACAGGTCCGCATCCGGGCCCTCGGTGCACATCACGTACAGCGCCCCGTACGCCAGGTCCGAGGTCTGCTCCTCGGTGTACGCGACCATCGGAATGTACGGGTCGCGCACCGGACGCCCGACCGGCCGACCCCGGGAGTCGAAGCCGTCGCAGCGCACCGGGCTTTCGGGGTGGAGCTCGGCGAACGCGACCGCCGCAGCGAGCTCCGTCTTCGCCGTGCCCTTCCGCACGCTCAGCGCAACCCGCTTGAAGCGGCGCCGCCCGGCCCGCGGGTGCCCCGGCGGGTACACCTCGTACCAGCGGTAGATCAGCGCCCGCTTCTCGTCGTCGAGGCGGTAGTCCTCGCCGCGCAGGTCCCCCGGGCCGTGCACGCACCGTTCCTCGAGGAACTCGCACACCTGGCGGCCGAGCGTCGGCCACGGTTCGGCGTCCGGCTCGGGGACGATCAGGACGCCCACGGCCTACACCACGTGCAGCATGTTCCGCGGGTCCTGCCCCGGAGGGTCCTCGTCGTCGCTGTCGGCGGACGCCTGCACGGCGGCGTTGCGGCGGCGCCGGGTCCGCTCGGAAGCGTCCTCGCCCCGGTCGATCTCCCACTGAAGGCGCCGGCGGTCGATCGGCGTCAGCCCGAAGCACTGCCGCTGCAACCGGATCTCCGCCGCCAGGGAGGACGACGGCTCACGCCAGAAGTCGTCCACCAGGACGGCCAGCATGAACAGGCCGTGCACATCCACCCGGCCGTCCACGAACTCCGACGCCATCGGCGACGCCCACACGTCGTCCCACCAGGTCCGCGTCGCCTTCAGCCAACGCCTGCCCGCAGGCAGCGTCGGCACCGGGAAGTCGTCCGGCACACCCGACAGGCGGCGCGCGGTGGAGGTCTTGTTGCGGCGCTGCCGCGTCTTCGGGTCCTTCGGGATCTGAGGCATGCGATGCCCCCTTCAAGTGCCATCACGGCACGTCAGCCGGGCCATCGCGGCACCGGACACGGTGTAACGCACGGTCACCAGGAGTGGCGTCGCGCCGACCCTGGGATCCGTACAGACAGAAAACGCCCTCCCCGGCGGTCCGGCAGAGATCATGATCAAGGGGTAACCCCCCAGGTGATCACCACGCAGTGTGATGGTCGAGCGTGATCGTCGTGCCGTTCGGTGACCGTCTGGGGTCTGCTGGGCGCTGCGCCACCCTCTGGCGGGCCGCTGCGCGGCCGGCGGGGGCCGGCTCAGTCGTCGTCGGGGAGCTGGTGGTGGCTTGCAGGGCTCGACTCCATGAGTTCGGCGGTGCGCAGCATGCCTGTGCGCTCGATCCATCCGAGTCCGTCGCTGCATGCCATGCTCAGCCTGGTGTCGCCGTCGGTGTCGATGACCTTGAGCAGGACGATGGCGCCGTCGACGAGCTCGCCGTCCTCGACAGTGGCTTCGACACCGAGGCTGTCGAGGATGTGACCGATGGGCTTGGCCCTGCTGTCGGTGCTGTCGTCTGAGTGGCTCATGCCTGCTGCTGTCCCGGCTGCGCGCTGTGCTTGGTGAGCCAGCGTCGTACGGTCTGGTTTTGGCGGGCGTCTGCGAGGGCGTTGTGTTCGCCGGCCTGCTGCTGCGGGAGTGCGTCGTGCGGGATGCCGAGGCGGGAGCGTTCCTGCTGGATGTCGTGGGTGAACATGGGGATCCCCTCGGGGAGGTCCACCATCCGCCCCCAGAGTTGGGCCAGGGCGACGTGGTCGTAGGCCCCGTAGTTCGCCCACAGTTCGGCGTCGGGTGTGGCCTGGATGAAGTCACGGACCTCGTTGGCGATGACCCGCTTGGGGCGGACCCGGGTGTCGTGCAGGTCGAGGATGCCGTCGCTCTGCTGTAGCGCGTTGATCTGCGGCGCTGGCTTGTACCCGCGCAGCGGGAGGTGTGGCCACACGTTGGCCTTCAGCCACTGGTGGTTGAGGATGCGGTCGACCGGCATCTCGGAGTTGACGGCGTAGTACTCTCGGCCGTCGTCGCACACCATGCCGATGGAGATCAGCTCGATGGTGCGCCCGTTCTCGAGGAACTCCAGGTCGTAGTCGATCGCGGTCACCGGTTCCACCCTCCGGGCTGATGTGTGGCGGTCTCGGACGAGTGGCAGGGGCCGCACAGTCCGCGCCCGTACTTCGGGTCGTTGGGGTCGAGGCCGCGGGCCTCGAGTTCGCGTCGGCTGAGCGGGTGGTGGTCGGCGTGGACGCTGGGTTGCGCGCGGCACAGGACGCAGGTGGGGTGCTTGGCGAGGACGCCGGGCCGGAACTTGGTCTCGTGGGCGCGGCCGTAGCCGCGCTGTCGGGCGGTTCCGCGCTGCTTTTCGGCTTCGGCGCGGCAGCCGTCGCACTTGCCGCTCTGGTCGGTGTACTCGGGGCAGCCGGGGGTGGAGCACACTCGCCAGCCCGTTCGCCTGCCCATCACGTCTCCGTCCCGCTACGGTGTCGGCATTCGCCTTAGGGGGGTCAGATGAGAACCGATGCGGCATTCGGTGTGTTCGTGGTGGGCCTGGCGCTGTTCATGCTGGGCATGTGGATGGGGTTCGCGCCGGCGCTGATGATGCTGGGCGGCCTGCTCATGCTGGGGACGGTGGCAGCGACTGCTCGGCAGCGTCGTACGGGCCCGGATCCGGAGGTGACGTTCAGGCCGGGCGGCAAGGACCGGCCGTGGAAGCGTTAGGTGATGCCGAGGTAGCCGGCGAGGCGGACGATGTTCTCGCTGCCTGGCGGATCAACGCTCACCCAGACTCGGTAGTCGCCCGCGGTGAGGGTGAGGGCTCCTCCGTCGGGGCCGACGAGGAGGCGGGCCTCGGTGGCGCTGGCCCACTCGCCGGTCTTCCAGTCCCCGACCGTGGGGTTGGCCCGGTTCTGCATGGGCAGGATGGCGATCTTCGGCGTGGTGCTGCTGAGATCTACCCCTGTCGGGGCGGTGACGGGGATGTGCAGGTACTCGGTGGAGCTGGCGGGGATCACCACGGTGTGCCCACCTCCCAGTCGTCGGCGTGCGGTGCGCCTGCCGAGTAGGGCGCGCTGTACGGTGCCCCGACGGTGATGTCGATGTCCGCGTCGGTGCCAGCTGGTATGAGGGGCCGCGCGGTGTTGGTCTCCAAGGCCACGGCGAGGGTGGCGCTCTTGGCGCCCGTGAGCGGCTGGGCTTCCTCGACGGATGCGGCTGTGCCCAGAGTTCGGCTCACGGTCCCCGCGAGGGTTTGTGCGGCGGCGGTTTCCAGTGCGGTGCCGAGGGTGACCGTCTTGCTGCCGACCAGTTGCTGCGCCGCCTCGGACGTGGAGGCGATACCTAGGTCTGCGGTCTTCGCGCCCGTGAGAGGCTGCGCTGTCTCGGTGGAGGCCGCGGTGGTGAGGGTCGCGCCGGCGGTCACGTCGGCGGCGGCGAAGTCGTCGAAGCGGATCGCGGACGTGGACTCGGAGCGGATGCCTACGCTCGTGCCGGTCGCGACGCCGGTGTCGGTGACCGAGACGCGTTCGACGCCGTTGACGTAGCCCTTGATGGTGCTGCCGACCGCCTGCACCTTCGCCACGTCGCCCGGCGCTGCTGCGGCCGCGTAGCTGCCGATGGAGGTGAACGAACCGCCGACAACCGAGAAGAGATTCCAGCTTGTGCCGTCGTTGCGCCACAGGTAGCCGCTGGTGATGTTGCTGTTGCCGCGGCACCACACGCCATGGCTGGCCGCCGTGGTGGCGGCGATCGTGGCCTGCGCGTAGTTGTCGCTGGTCGCCATCGCGCCAGAGGCGCGCAGGATGATCGTGCCGCCTGCCGCACCCGGGGAGAGCTGGTTGGAGACGATCGACCAGTCGCCGGACACCTCAACCCAGTTGGCGCCGAGGTCGCTGGAGTCGGCTCGGTTGAAGTCGTCGGTGAAGCTCGCCACGGCGACCTCCCGCTCTCGCCGTCGGGCTGCTGGGTGTTATGCGGCGGAGCTGGCCCGGAAGAAGTCTGCGATGGTCAGGGCGAAGTTGTTGCCGTCCGGGGTCCATGTCAGGTCGTGCTTGGTGAGCGGGATCAGGTCGGCGTCCGTGCCCGTGGTGGTGTCCGGGTCGTAGCAGATCACCAGCGCCCCGATCGCATTCCCGGTCGGCGACGTCCAGGTGACGTCGGCGGCGTCGATGTCCACGCGGTCGTTGGTGTCGTTGATCGTCACGGACACCGACGCGAGAGTCTTGCGGCCCACCGTCGTCTGCTCGTTGGAGGCGCCGGCGAGGAGGTCGGACAGGGTGTCGTAGTCGCGCATGGTGGAATCCGCGACGAGCCCCGACGATTCCAACGGCACCATGATCAGGGCGTCGTTCGCGGCGGGCAGGCTGGCGTAGTAGGCGAGCCGCCCGAGAGCGACATTGAAGACGATGTTCGCCATGGGGGCTTACTCCTCGGGGCAGCAGAAAGCCCGGCTGTCTCAGCCGGGCTTCAGAGGCACTACGTGCACCATGGCACAGAATGGGCTACCGCAGGTCAGCGCGTCAAGCGGCGCTGTGCTTCTTGTCAAGGGCCTGGGCGATATCCGCGAGATCCCAGAGGGCTGTGCGCTGCCCGCGGCTGGGGTTGGGCTGGTAGTCCGCGGGGCTGATGTGGTGGCGGTGGGCCCACACGCGGAAGTGAGACGCCTTCATGCCGAGCGAGTAGGCGGCCATGGTCGTCGTCACGAGCGGTCGCCCGTCCTTGCCCACTGGTGTGCTCATGCCTCAAGTGTGCCCGCTGCCGTGGATTCGAAAGGGCGCCGACGAGCCACGTCTTCGGATGGAAGGCTCACGGCGTCCCGTTGCCTAGGACGGGACGCCGTCACGGGCCTCGCGGTTACCGCTTCCCGAAGTGATCTGCCGGGTGCACCAGGTTACGGGAGAGCGGCAGCCACCCCTCGGGAACTCTGTGGAGCCCTTCGGCGGGACTCGAACCCGCGACCACCGTTTAACGCTAGGCCGGCTCGGTGCTCTGCGCGGGGCCAGCCCGTGGGCCGTTGCCCGCCCGACTGAGCTACGAAGGGCACGTTCAGAATGTCACGGCCATCAGCACTTGCCAGGTAGGGCGGCCGGAGTATCGCACGCAGCCGCAATGTCCAGGCCCTTAAGGAACGCGATGTTGAAGGTGAGATTGTCGAGCGTCTTACAGACTTCGGGCGTCTTTGGGTCCTCTTGCCAGCCTGCGAGGTCCAGGTTCCAATCGTCCCACTCAGGAGCGGCCTCGGCGACGGCATCGGTGCACTGCTGGCTGACCTCTTCTTCGCTTAGGAGCTTGGTTGCCGTGGCGGTGATGGTCACGGCGGGTTCGGAGAGGCCGGCCTTTGGCTTGGCGTCGGCGTTGTCGCTGCTGCCGCATCCGGTGAGTGTGGCGGCGAGGATGGCGATGGTGGCGAGCGCGGTTCTGGTGCTCATGGTCCCCCCAAGGACGGTGTGTACGGCCGTCATTGTGGGGGTGTTGTGCGGGTGGTGTATGCGCTGTGCATGCTCCGTGGCATGGCTGTGACATGAGCGAGCCCCGCCACGATCAGCGTCGTGGCGGGGCTCTTCTCAGTGGGCGGGGTGACAGGGGCCGCTCTTCAGGCTCGCGGAAGCCTCGCCGGGTATTCCGGCTCCCTTCCCTTCGCGTCACCCCTTAGCGGGAGTCCTTGTGCGCGGGCCCCAAGGACCTTCCCCTTGCGGGTCGGCGTGCGCGCCCTGCCGTTTCTCCAGCCTAGCCGGTCAGTGCGGCTGTGAAGTGTTGCTGACCCACGCATAGGCCTCGGCGAGGTGCTTCAGGCCCTCGGCCTGAGCGGTCGCCGTGGCGTTCTCGCGCAGCTCGGCCACAGCTTCGGTGATGGCCGTGTAGAGCGCGGCCTGGGCATCGGCCTTGGTCTTGGTCTCCTGGTCGAGAGGCATTCGTCCTCCTGGCTGGTTCTGATTGTGTGAGTTGTGCGGTGTGGCACGCTGATGGCTTGCACACGTGGTGGGCCCTGGCTTCGCCGAATGAGGCGGCAGAGCCAGGGCCTGGCTGCCTTACAGGGCAGCCGTGATGGCGTAGCCGATCAGGCCGACCGCCAAGACGGGCAGGCCGAGGGCAGCGCCCTGCTGCTTGGCGACCTTGCCCAGGTACGCCTGTGCGGCCATAGCGGCGACCATGACCACGGCCGCCTGGTGCTTCTTCGACATGTCTTCACCTCCCTTCGTACAGAGTTGGAGGGAAGGATGGCACGAGGGACTGACAATGCCCGCTGTTCTACCCCCCCCCGGGCGCACGGGGTCGCGCGGGCCGGCCGGGAACCGGTCCGGCTCTTTGCTCGCACCCGAGCAAGTGGTGTCGTCGTCGGGCACGCAGACGAGGCGGTGGTTGACGAGCATGCGGACGGCGATCCAGCGGCAGCCTGCCTCGTGTGCGACGACCAGGCCGCCCCACAGCGGATCCGCCTCCGGGTTCTCGATCAGGTTCACTGGCTGATCACCTCCAGGTTGAACAGGGCGGCCTGGGGGTCGGAGCTGGGAGGGACGGGCGTCGGCGGGGGCACGGGGGCGGGTGCTGGCGGTGGAGGGGCGGGCTCGGCTTGTCGGCGCTGGGGCCTGGCCGGGGCTGCGCCGGTCTTCGGGCAGGGACAGCGGCACCACCACACGCAGGGCTCGCCACCCGGGCGCAGGATGAAGCGGGCGACGACCCGGCCGCGGTGGTTGTGGACCCACTCCTCGTTCCGGTCGACGGCGGGCCCGCCTTCCTGCCGGTGGACGCAGATGTCGCACCGGCGGTTGAGGCAGTTCCAGCACGTGCCGCGCTCACAGTGGGCCCACCGCCAGAACCCGAACGGGTACTTCCGGTCGATCTCGTGGAGGTGCTCCGGCCAGACGTGCTCACGCACCCACGCCCCGTCTGCCTCCGACATGGGCGACGGGTTGGGCACCGGGTCGACGATGCCCATGATGAGCGCCCCGTGCAGGTTCAACAGCTTCGTACGGTTGACGGCGTCCCAGTCGGCGTCCGTGAGCTTGCGCTGGGGCCGGCGTATGACGGTCACCGGTACCTCCTGCGGGCTCGTGGGTCGATGAGGTCGGCGGCGTGCCGGATGCCGGGCGGCTCACTGCGGAGCGGGTTGTACGACTGCATCTGGTCGGCGTAGGCGCGCAGGTACCGGGCGAGGCGGCGGGCGGTCCACCGGCAGGCGGCATGGGCGACGAGCACCAGGACGGCGAGCAGCCACAGGAGCGGGAGGGCAGCATCGAGCATGCGGGCGGTGCTCACCGGTCCGGCTCCTTGCTCGCAGCCGAGCAAGTCGGGTCGCCGCCGGCGCACCGCAGGCCGTCACGGGTGGTGACGTGGACGTGCTCGCCGACCTCCACCACCCTCTCGGCGATCGCCGCGGTGATGGTGGTCTTCCCGGTGCGGCGAGGGTGCTCGATGGTGGCCTGCCTGAGGGCCTCGGCGTCGGTGGCTGCTTGCTCGACGGAGCGGCTGGAGGCGGTGGCGTTCGCAGCGAAGGCCCCCGCAGTGGGCAGCGCGGCGAACAGCCGGCGCAGGGCCTCGCCGAACGCACGGCCGTCCGGCTGGATGGTGACGACCACCCGGGGATGATGGCGCTCGACCTGGTGCCGGGCGCGGTCGGCGTCGGGGTACGGGCGGTAGTTCACACCTGTTCGCCTCCAGTGCGCCGGAAGACCCAGTCCCTGGGACCGAGGAAGATGGCCCGGTATTGACCGCAGCCGTCGCGGGGCGGCCCGGGCAGGCTGGTGCAGAACTGGTGGAGTTCGCACCGCATCAGGTCGTCGTCGAGCCGCTCGCGCAAGGGGTGGCGGATGGTGAAGCCGTCAGGGTCGAACTGGACGACGTGCTCGGTCTCCTGATCCGCCAGGAGCGCGGCGACGGCGTCGGGGCGCGGGCAGTGCGGGCTGCCGCAGGCGATCGTCGCGGCCTGTGTGCGCTGGAGGGTCTCGCCGCAGCCCATCGGGCAGTACCCGGCGATGGCGCTGCCCCCGCTCACCGGGATTCCCCCGACTGCGCACCAGACTCCGGGTTCAGCGCGCGCTCCAGGCGCTCCTCCCAGTTCGGCGCGAAGAGGTCGAGGATGGTCAGGTTGTGCTCGAACCGGTAGCTCTCCTGGCCGGGGCCCAGCTCCAGGTTGCCCGGGGCTTGGCGGAGCCACTCCATGCCGATGCGCCACTGCTCGGCGCTCCCCAGGTCGTACCAGTCGTCTCCGTACTGCCCGTCCGGGCCCTCGTTTGGGAACTGGTCGGTGACGGAGAAGGAGGTGACGACCGGCTCGTCGTCCCGCTCGCGCAGCAGGGCGATCACGTCGTCCCAGCCCTGTTCCGACCACCGGCCGGCCTCGGGCCCGTTGAGCCCGTGGTAGGGCAGGCGGCGCCGGTAGATGCCGGAGTCGACGCCGGCCTGCATGACGTCGGCGAGCCACGCCCGGTTGGGCCCGTCAACCCAGGCGTGAAGCTCGCACTGGCCGTGGAGGCGGGCCGCCAGCCGCACTTGCTCGCTGCCGAGCAACATCGCCGTGTTCAGGGTGAGGGAGAAGGTGTCGATGCGTCGGCCGCGGTGCTGCATGAGGGGTGTCGTCCAGGTGTCGTCGTGGGAGAAGGCGAGCCGGTACACGGTGGCCAGCGGCATGCCGGGGCCCTCCCGGTCGGCGTGCTTGGCCACGTAGTGGTGCGGGCTGACGAGGCTGAGCAGCCGGTCGAAGCGGGTCGTGTCGTCGAGGCGGAGCATGCCGACGGCCAGGTCCTCGACGAGGCCGCGCAGCCAGGCTCGCTCGGAGCCGCGCAGTTCGGCGTCGCGGGTGGGGCTGTGGAAGTAGACGCGGCTCACGGGGTGGTGCCTTTCGGGTTGTACGGGTAGAGGTCGACGAGGCGCACGCGCGGCCGTACGCCGTGGGGGTAGAGGCCGAACCGCCAGGCGCCCTCATAGGCGCGGGCGAGCAAGGTCACAGCGAGCCGGATGGCGTCCTCGGGGGTGTGCCCGGCCTCGGCGAGCGTGGCCAGGCCGGCGAGCAGCTGGTCGTCGTACGCCACGGTGAGCCGGTCCTCGGCGGGTGGCGCATCCGGCGCAGACGGTGGTTCCTCCGGCGGCGCAGGTGGCGCAGCCTCGGGGGCGGCGTCCGGCGCATCCGGCGCGGACTCCGGCTCGCCGACGGCCGGTTGCGGCGCGGCCTGGCTCTGCGCCAGGCGGATCTCGGCGACGTCGCGGCGGATCGTGTCCTTGCCGACCCCGAGCCGAGCAGCGATGTTCCTGGCGCTGATGCCCGGCTCCTGGCGCATCAGCTCCTTAACCATGGCGCGGCGCGCGGCGATGGTCAGCGGCGCAGGCATGTTCACTGGCCCGCTCCGTCAGGATCGGTGGCGCGCGCCACCTGCTCACATGGCGCGCCATGGCGCCTCAGAAGACCGGCCGTGATGACCTCGGCGAGGTACTGGCGGATCTGGGCGAGCGCCAGAGCCGATAGGGGCCCGGTCTCGGCGGCCTCGGTCAGGGCGTCGTAGATGCGGGCTCGAAATACGTCGGCGAGCGATGGCACGGGGCGGCTGTCGGGGTGCACCGGCCAGTCGAGGATGGCCAGGATGGCCATGCCGAGGTCCCACGCTTCGGCACTGTCGCGGATATCGATGCGTGCGAGCTGCGCGCGGATCTCGTCGTGCCGCCGCTCGGTCGCGGAGGCGAAGGCGCGCAGGCGCTCCAATTCGGCGGCGTCGCCCGGCGCGAGCCAGCCGGCGACCTTCCGGCGCGCCTCCGGGTCGAAGAACAGAGCGACCGGATGCCCGTCCTCGGCGATCGCCCCGACCGTGAAGACCGGCTCTTCCTCCGGGGCGGGCTCCAGGGCGGCGTCGTACCGGGACACAATCAGCGGCTCAGCTGGAGTGGACTCGCCCTCGGCCGGCTCGTGCCCGCCGCTGGTGTCCTTCTCCCGCTCGATGTCGCCGGCCCGGCCGGGCACAGCACCTGCGGCGGGGATGAGGTCGGCGACGATCGCGGCGCGCAGGTAGTTCCGGGCGTCCAGCAGCGACAGATGCTGCTCCTGCTCGCTAAGGCCGTCCCACGGCGGGCAGACGAAGTTGAATGGGCTGCTATGGGCGATGTGCTGGCGGGCCTTCGCGAGGGCGAGGACACGGGGATCGTCGACCTCCGGGCGCTGCGGGTCGGCGCTCACCGGCGCACCTCCTTCTCTCCCTCGAAGGGCTCCAGCAGATCGAACGCAGCGTCCTCTCGGCCCGAGAGGTACAGCTGGGCGTAGTCGCCGATGCGGTCGCGGCGCAGGATGCCGCGCTGCTCGGCGATGAACCCGTCGTCGTCCCAGAGGCCGGGCCGGTAGTCGCCGAGCGCGCTGCTGCCGTTGGCGTCGGCGCGGTCGAGGCGGGAGCGCGGGAAGCCGTACGCCAGCGCCTCGGCGCGGGTCCATGCCCCTGTGGGTCCCTCCGCGATGCTCGACCAGCCGACGTAGAGGTCCTGGTCCGGTGCGGCCTTCACGATCAGGCAGCGCAGGCGCGGGTTCCGGTCGGCCTTCTCCTCGGCGAGCTCGTCCCGGAGGCGGTCGATCTCGGCGAGCAGCGTGGGAACGGTGCCGCCTGGGTGGGAGTCGGCGTAGTCCCGGCGGATCTTCCGCTCGCGCTCCGGCGTCAGCGGTGCAGTCATCAGCCCTCACCACCCTGGGCCTGGTCAACGAGGAAGGCGATGGCCTGCTTGGCGGACATGTGGCCGTTGGCCTCGGACACGGCACGGCGCAGCTGCTCGGCCTCCACGGTGAAGCCGTTCTTGTCGAGCAGGTCGGCGGCGTGCTTGCCATGCCGGACCCACGCGCCGGTGTCGGCGACGAGCTTCGCGGCCGGGACGGCGGCGATCCGTGCGGCCTCCAGGGCGGCCGTACGGGCCCGGTGGAAGTTGTGGCGCTCGCGCGTGCCTCCGTGGCTCGTGCACGATGCGCCAGCGGGCGCACCGCAGCCGGCCGGGGACGGCGGGCACGGCACGGTGCGCGGCGACGACGTGGGGGTGGTGCTCATTCCGGGTCACCGTCCTTCAGCTGAGGCTTGACACCTGCGGCCTCGTACCAGGCGGCGAACTCCGGCGATCCCATGCCGGGCTCGGAACCCTCGACCGGCGCGCTCATGGCGGTCGCGGCGGCCAGGGCGAGCGTCGCGTGCACCAGCGCCTCCGTGGCGAGCGCTCCGCCAGCAACCGGATCGGCGCCGTCGCCGTAGGTGAAGTGGTGCGCCATACCGGAAAGACGCTCCGCCTCGCGGTAGTGGAACGGCCCTGTGGCCATCAGTCGTTCTCCTTCGGGGTGTTGCGGGGGTGGGGTGCACCGTCGTCCTTGCCCGGCCAGTCGTGGCCGAGGGGCTCCAGGCACCAGCAGCGCTTGTCGTCCGGCGTGCCGACCATGAGGGGCGGGCGGAGGGTGGCCGGGTCGCGGTTGTCGCGGAAGTGGACCCGCTTCCACTTCGCGGCGGCCTGCGCGTCCGCTGCGGCCTGGGCGCGGACGCGCTTGGGGTCGGCCACTGCGCTCAGCCCTCGTCGCCGAAGCCGGGCAGGCCGCGGGTGTCGAGGCCCATGGGGCTGACGGCGGCGTGCGCGTGGTCCAGGGCGTCGGCGAGCAGCTGGGCGGCTTCGGCGGCGTGTGCCACAGCGGTGCGCAGGTGCTCGACGGCCTTGGCCGGGTCGCCGCCGCCGTCGATGGTGACGCGGCCCTGCTCGTGCGTGGTCCGCACGGGCTGGAGGGTCTGCACGATGGCCTGCGGCAGCATCCGCGCCAGGTAGGCGAGGTTGCCGATGGCGTCGTACGCGTGCGGCGGGAACTGCCAGTCGGCGCCGGTGCTGATGGTGTCGTGGTTGAAGGCGCGGACCAGTTCGGCGGCCTGGGTGAGGGTGCGGGCGGGTGTGGTCATGGTGTGGCCGGTCCTTCGGGTGAGGATTCGAGGTCGAGCACGGCGCGCAGCAGGGCGGCGTGCTCGTCGGTGAGGCGGGGGCGTGCGGCAGCGCGCACGGGCTTCTTCATCAGCACGGGCACGTCGAGGCGGATGCCGAGCACCGTGCCGTCGGGGCCGTAGGCGATCTCGTAGCCGTTCGGGGTGATGAACCAGGCTTCGTACGCTTCGGCGGGTTTCCCAGCGCGCGCCGGCGTCGAGGCGAGCAGGCCGGCCACGGCGGCGGGCGGCTTCGCCCGGTACCGGTCCATGGTGCTGTTCAGCATCGGGCAGACGGCGACGGCGTAGTCGAGGCACTCGGGGTGCATGCCGGGCTCGTCGACGTATCCGGCGGTGCTGTCGGCGGGCCGGACGACGAGGCCGATACGGCGCCCCAGCGGCTGGCGGCAGAACTGGCACAGCCGGTACGTGATGGCCTGGACGCGGCGGACCGGGAAGTTGACCCCGAAGTAGGGCCGACCGTCGAACCAGCCGGTGATCCACGGGACGGTCAGTCCGCCGTGGCGCGGCAGGGCTGCCGCGCGGGCGGGCGGCCGGACCGCTCGGGGTCGGCGGGGCTTCGGCATGACGGTCCTCGGTGTCAGTCGTGGGTCTTGTCCGGCGTGGCGCCGGAGATGCTGCGGTCGGTGACGGCGGTGAAGTCGCGGTCGGTGTCGAGGTAGTCGGCGATCCGGTCGGTGTCGTCGGCGAAGACTTCCGCGAGGATCTCGGCGGCCTGGTCGTCGCTGATCTGCACGTCGTACGTCGCGGTTTCGGTGACCTGAACGGTGAACGGCACGGGGTACTCCGGGGGGGTGGGCCCGGCGACGGGAAGCGAGTCTGGCGGTGTGACGCGGTCGCATGTCCGGCCGCCGGGCGGTCGGGGGTGGCTACCGGTACTCGTAGGCGCCGTGGCCGGTGCCCGCGTCCATGTCCGGCTCGTGTTCGTCCTTGGCGCGGCCCGCGATCTGGCGCAGGCGCGACAGGGCCGTCTCGGGGTCGCCGTACCAGAATGTCTGCGTCCTGGTTAGGCCAAGAACGTTGGCGGCGACCTGACCGATCAGGCGACGCTCCCCGTCCTTCTCCGCGAAGACGGAGCCCCTTGTCACCGACTCGGTACCGTCGTCCTCGACGACGATGATGTCCTCCACGGGGTCGTCGTCGGGGAGCACCACGATGTGCCAGCCGGTGAGGTGTGCGGCCCATCCGGCGGCGCACAGGGTGGTGCCGCACGCCGGGGCGACGCTGGCGAGCAGGGCCGGGTAGTTCCCCGCGCCGAGTTCCACCCAGGCGCCCATGTAGAAGGCTTCGGGATGGGCTTCGACCTGATCGAGGACGGCGGCCGCAACGGCCGCGGGCGTCTCGGGGTACGGCGTGACCGTGGGTTCGGTCATCACAACTCCAGTCGTGCGTAAGGCTGGTGGAGTAGTGCTGGTGGGACTCGAACCCACGACCTCAGGACTTATAAGATCCGCGCTCTGCCAACTGAGCTACAGCACCTCGGTATTGAGTTGTGGTGGGCCGCGCCCCGCCGAGGAGGGTGGGGGAACGGGGCGCGGCCCGGGGTGGCGGCCGGTAGGGGGGAGGCCCGGCCGCCGGTCTGTCAGGCCCGGGTGAGCAGCAGGAGCCGCTTGTGGGCCTTGGTCTTCACGTCGTCGTCGGTGCCTTCCAGCAGCCGCGTGGCGCGCGCGAGTTCCTCGGTGATGCTCTTCGGCGGCCGGATCATGGCCACGTGGTCGAGGTAGTCGGTGATCGTGCGCTCGGCGGCGTAGACGGTCTGTCCGACGCGGTCGATCTCCCGGCGGAGCATGTTGTCGAGGACGTCGCGGCGGTGGTTGTGGATGGTGACGGCCTGCTTGGTGGCCACCCCGCCCTCGTCGGTCTTCACCGGCCACAGGTCGGCGATCACCTTGTGGAAGTCGTCGATGGCCAGGTCGGTGCGGGCCAGCGCGGTCTCCTCCGCCTCGAACGCCTCGGCGTAGCGCAGCGTCAGGCCGAGCGTGCGGCGGGCCTCGTCCAGGTTCACCAGGCCGCTGGCCGTGTGCCGGATCGTCCACCGGGAGGCGGCGTCGGCGAGGGCGAAGCGTTCGGTGTTGGCGCACACCACCCGCCACGGGGTGACGACGACTTCGGCCTGAGAGCTGCCGTCGTGCGAGTTGATCGCGACGATGAACAGGCGGATCTCGTCATCCAGGCCGCCCCGGTCGATGACGATCGAGTCGGGAACCTGCATGGTGACGAACACCCTCCGGCCGCCACGCAGCGCTCCGGCGGATTCCCACAGCACGCCGTGCGTGTCGGCGAGGTCTTCGAGGAACTCGAAGATGCGCCGCTGCTGGAAGACGGTGTACCGCTGGCCGACGGTGCCGAGGGCTGCCCCGGTGTCCGTGCGTGCGGTGACCCAGCGGTCTTCCATGATCCGGTCGCGGCCGTCGTAGCGGTAGCGGACGGGCACCTTGTCGACGCGGAAGTCGATCTGGGCGACCCGGAGCACGGTGTCGATGTCGGAGATGCCGCCGGGGACGACTTCGCCGAGGCCGTGCCAGGCCGGGGTGGACGTGTAGAGGGCGGCGGTGCCGCGCGAGGTGTCGAGGCCGTCTCGGCCGATGACTTCGCCCCGGTCGTAGCCGACGCTGGCGGCGTAGGTGCCGTCGTCGCGGCGGCGGGCGCCGGTGGCCTTCACCAGCGCGGTGCGCTGGTCGTGGAATCGCTGGTTGACGTCGGTGGTGCTCACGGTTCCCCCCTCCGGGGTTGGTCCGGGTGTGGTCAGGCGCAGGCGGCGGAGCGGGTGATGGACTGGCGGCGGGCGTGGAGCGGTCCGGACCGTTCGGCCCACGGGTCGACGAGGGCGAACCGCACGTCCGCGATGCCGAAGGCGTCGATGGCCTTGCAGATCTGGCACGGGCACGGGACGGCCAGCCACAGGCCGTGCAGGCTGCGGATGGTGCCGTGGTAGATCACGAGGTCGCCGGGCTCGATCAGGTCGAGTGCGCGGAGCAGCGTGTCGGACATGGCTCCCCCTTTTCCGGGACGGGTGGACGGGTTACGGGTGGCTGCGGAGCGGGGCGCTGCTGGGCGTCCAGCGCATGGCGTCGCCGCTGCCCCTCCACACCGAGGCCGGGCGGCGTGCGGGGACGGCGGGCGCCGGGGTGCGTCCGGCGGTGCTGCCGTAGCAGTCCCACGCGGCCGTCAGGACGTGCGTCTCCGAAGGCCGGTAGGCCATGACACGGCGGAAGCGGCCGTTGATGAACCGGAAGGCCCGGCCCGGCTCACGCCGGTACGTCTGCCGGTAGATCTCGGCGGCGACCCTGCCGAGGGGCGAGCCGTACCGCCAGTCGGCCGGGATGCCGCGCCGCATCAGGTATTCGGCGACGGTGGTCCGGCGGGTGATGGCGTTCACGGCTGCCTCCCTCACAGCGGTTGGGCCGGGGCGAAAGCTCTGCCCCATGTCAAACAGAGTACAAGAATGTACGACTCGCCACAATGCCTAAGTCGTAATTTCTTTGACAACACCCGCCGCACTACGCCCTGTTGATCACCCGCCGGTCACCCGGCGCACCGCCGCTCACGACGCCCGGTTCGCCGTGAGCAGGTACAGGCGGCTCCCCTCATAGCGGGCCGGGCGCCCCGTCTCCCCGTCGGAGCACTCCCCGTTGACGCACCACGCGCGCGCCCGGTCCTCGTCCGGCCGACAGTGGATCGTCGCCTGACCGCACACCAGACAGACCACGCCCCGCATCAGCCGGGACGGCGCCTGGAGCCCGAGAATCGTCCGGCACGTCGAGTGCCAGCGGCCCACCGTCGACGTCACCTCCCCCACCCGGCCCGTGGCCTCAGCACCTGCGGGCAGCGCCTTCAACGCACGGTCCCAGCGCTGCATGTGCGTCGAGCCGCGCAGCTCCATGTCGAGGATCCGCGCCTGGGCCTTGATGGCCGTCGCCCAGTGCACGGCGTCGAGGGAGGCTGGCGGCCGGGAGCCGGGCGTCGAGTGACCGCCGGCCTCCCGGGGCTGAGCGGTGCGCAGGGCGAGGTCGTCCAAGCGGTGGATGAGTCCGGGGCCGCCGTCGCCGGGGTGATCCTGGTCGCCGGTCCAGCGGTCCACGAGGTCGGCGACCAAGGCGTCAAGCGTCCGCACTGGTGCCCTCGTTCTTAGCGTCGTCGGGGAGAAACAGGTCGTCCCCCTTGAGCCGGTACGTGAGGACGCGGCGCGCGCGGGGTCGGCTCGTGACCTGGTAGTCGAGGTGCTGGGCTGACGCCTTCTTTGCCGCGACGTCCCACAACGACATGCCCAGGCGTTCGCCCAGGCGCAGTTCCTCGTCGATGGCAACGATCAGTTCAACAAGAGCCTCCGGATCCCACGGCCCCTCGACCTGCCACGCCACCAGTTCGCCGCCGGGCGACTGTCGGACTTCGATCCGTGTCGCCGGTGCCTGGCCACCGCCGGGCTCATGCTCAGACCTCGGCATCGGGGGCCTCCGCCTCGTACGTCGGGAGGTCGCGGCCCCGCTTGGGGTTCTTGGGCCGCTCCGCCTCGAAGGAGACGATGACCTCGTCGCCGTCGCCGGTGATGTGGACGTCCCCGGTGTGCGTGCCCTTGGCGGCCAGGGCGGCCCGCCGGTTCTCGGCAGCGGCGACGGCCTTCTCCACCTCGGTGTAGTGGGCGGGGGTCTTCAGCACCCACTCGTGGCGGTCGATTGTGATGACGCGGTGTTCAGCGTCCATCGGTGTGCTCCTTGCGGTAGCTCTCGTTGGCGGGGGTGCCGTAGCCGGGCGGGATGCCGAGGGCGTGGCAGCAGGGGACGCAGCGGCGCCGGCCGAGGCGGGAGAACAGGCCGGGCATCGACCAGCGGCGGCGCAGCCCGCACACCGCGCGCGCGGGGACCGGCCGCATGTCGTCGGTGGAGGCCCGCATTCGGGCGGTGCTGACGAGGAGGAAGGTGACAGCGTGCAGGCGTCGTTCCTTGCCGGACACCAGCCACCAGCAGCCCGCGTTCTCGGGGATGGGGTGCGCGGTCACAGCGCCTCGCCTGCCGCGCGCCGCAGCTGCTCGTAGAGGGAGCGGCCACTGAGCTTGTCCTCGATGTGGCCGTCCTGCCCGGGGCCCGGGTTGCTGGCCGTGTTGATGGCGCGCGCCACGACCAAGGCCGGGCACGGCAACTTCAGAGGATTCCGCTGTCCATCGCAGTAGCCGCATTCGCTGTCGGGGAGGTGAATGGTCGCTGCGTCCTCGAGCCAGCGGATCAGAGGTTCCCGGGCGCCGAGCAGGATCCGGACCATTTCCAACAGCTCGCGGCTGTCGCAGTCGACGAGGTAGCCCTCACAGTTGCGGTTGTCGCGCAGGCGCCCCGCGGCGGCCCGCAGTTCCTCGGTGGGGGTGCTCACATCTCACCGCCCGTCGCGGTCAGCCACTGCGGCTCCGGGGCCACCCTGAGCACGGCCGTGCGGTCCTCGGAGGCTGCGAACTCTGGGGCGTCCGGGTCGACGTACTTCCGGCCCTCGTCGTCGTACAGGTAAGCCGTGTAGCGGATGACCATCCCGAACGCGCTGTCCTCGATGACCATCTCCGAGTCCAGCGGCACGTCGCGGGGCTCGATCCCGTTCAGGCGCAGCCACCGCTGTACGGCCCGCAGGCCGTCACGCTGGCCAGCCACCTTGTCCCACAGCTCGTGGCAGTCGATGACGAGACGCTGCTTCACGGGCGGGTCACCTCCAGGCGTCGACGGCCGCCGCGGTCCTGCTGGGTGGCCACTACGTGGTAGCCAGCAGCGCGGAGCTCGGCGGTGATGGCCTCCAGCTGGTCAGCCTCGCCGGGCCCGTCGTAGAAGACGTGCACGCTGCGGGTCCCGGCCTGCACGACGCGGAAGCCGGGGTCCCACTCGCCGGCCTCGAACTCGCTGAACTCGTGGCCCTGGTCGATGAGCAGCTGCTCGACCGACGCGGCCCTGATACGGCGCGCCATCACGCCTCCCTCATGCGGTCGAGGTCGGCGAGCGCCTGGTCCCAGTCGACGAAGCGAACAGCGCGATCGTCGAGATACGCGGTCGCGGCGAGCTTCCGGTTCGTCACGAGGAGCCGCCCGCGCTCGTTCCAGAACGGGCCGTCGTGTCCCAGCCGGATGGGGAAGCCCTTTGAGAGCAGCCATTTGGCGACCTGCTGCACGTCGCGGGTCGTGAAGATGAACACCGCGTCGTGTTCCATGAGGGCGCGCAGTCCGTCGAGGGCGCCGGGGAGGGGCGGGTCGTAGATCGTGCCGTCGTGCCAGCCCTTGGTGTAGGCGTGGATCACGCCGTCGAAGTCCACGGCGATGGCCATCGGTTAGGCCTCCATTTCGTGCGGGAGACGGCAGAGCGTCTCGGGGGCGGCGGCGTGTCCGGCGGCGTCGAGGGCGCGGTTCACGGCGAGCCAGATGTGCGCAGTGCGGGCGGCCCTGGTGGTCGGCAGCCGGTCGCCGAGGCTCTCGATGTACGCGTTGACGGCCTCGTAGGCGCGCTGGCGCGGGGTGCGGACGGCACTCTCGGGGAGACGACCCGGGCGCGCGGGCCCGTCGGCAGCGGCCGGGAACACCTCGGCGTACGCCTTGTCGGCTTCCCGGATCTCCTTCTCTAGCTCGGCCATGTGGTCCCGGCCGCAGCCATCGCAGGCCTCTACGCGTACGCCCTGGTCGTCGCGGTGGACCATCGCGGTGGACACGATCCGCCGCTCCGCGCCGATGAGTTCGCCCATCATGCTGACGAGCTGCTGCGCCTCGGTGAGCGCGTCCTCGGCCTGCTCGGCGCGGTGGGCGTACGACCCGGCCGCAGCATCGGCCGACTCGGCCTCCGTGTACCGCTGAAGTTCGGCGCGCAGGCGCTTAATCTGCTCCCGACCTCCCTTGCGCATCTCCTGGACGAAGGCCACGCGCCGATGCAGCGTGTCCATCGCGCGGTCGCGGACGCCCATCACGGCGTCGGCCATCGCGGCGCTGTGCTCCTCCGGGGACGCGACGATCTGTTCGCGTGCCCGCCGGTAGTGCTCGGCCGTGATGGCGGTGGCGTACTGCTCGCGCAGCCATGCCGGGTCGGTGACGGTGTCCGCCGGACTGTCCGCCGACTCGCCCTCGTTGACCTGGTGGTTCGGGATTGTGGGCCCGGAATTGTCCGCTCGGGTGTCCGGCGCGGCCTGGGTCAAGTTGAGGCAGCCGATCGGCGGGTCGGGCGCGTAGTAGCCGCTGAGGTCCCCGGCGGCCGCCTTCTCGCAGCGTCCGGCGTACACGTGCCCCTCCGCGCACTCCTCGCCGCAGGCCTGCGCCGCGCCATCCAGTTCGTCGCGCAGCTCGGCACCGGCGGCCCGCACGAGGAACTGCGAGGCTCCGTGCGCGGCCTCCCAGCGATCGGCGAGCAAGTAGGCCCGCCCGGCGGTGGCGCGCAGCCGCTCGATCTCCTTCTGCGCGCGCTCGCCCGCCTCCAGGTGGCTGGCCACCGGGACCGTGTCCTCATCGGCCCACACGGCGCGGGTCGCCCCGTCGTGCCCGTGCACGGACAGCATCAGGTCCAAGCTGTCCCACACTGATGTGGACGGGCGCTCACGCCACCGCAGGACGACCGTGCCGTCCGGCCACAGCACGCCGTCAGCCACCGGCCCGGGACCGGACACGCCCGTCACGTCCGTGTCCCGCTGGAGCACGAACAGGCGGGGCTGCGGGGTGTTCCAGTCGTCGCTCATCGGCCGGACTCCTCAGCCGTTGCGTATGCGGCGGCTTCGCGCGCGGTGCGCTGGCGCGGGATGGGCAGGGTGAGGGTGGTCTCCGTGTCGGGGTCGAGGAGCTTGGCGACGGGGATCCCGGGGAGCTGCACGGTGTCCTCGTCCGGCAGGACTGGCGCCGGGAGGTTCGGGGTGGCGACTGCGGCGACCTCCACGGCGTCGCGCGTGCCCCACTTGCCGACCTTCCAGCAGGTGACCATCGCGTACAGGTGCATGGGGCGCAGGACGAACATCCGCCACAGGCCGGCGAGCGGGGCCAGGAGCACGAGCCAGATGTGGAAGGCGAGCGGCTCGTCGTCGCGGGCGACCATGAAGAAGCGCAGGGCGATCAGCCAGTTCATCGCCAGGGCGACCAGGATCACGGACCAGACGAGGCTGCTCGCGTGGGCGCGCTGGGCGGGGTCGGCAACCAGAGCGACCGGGATCACGACGGACAGCAGCAGCTGGAGGAGTTCGACGATCGGCATCCAGAAGCCGGCGCCGGTGAGCGGCATGTACTTCATCCACCAGAAGGTGCGGACGAAGGTGCCGCGCATCCACCGCATGGACTGGTTGCGGTAGTGCTTCCAGGTTTCCGGGACCAGGGTGAAGACGATGGATGACGGCTGGTGGACGGTGTCCCCGGCGAGCATCGCGTACATGGTCAGCATCGAGTCGTCGTTCATCTGCATCGGCCGGCCGAGGAAGCGTTCGTTCTCGTAGCTGCCGACGTACGGGCGGACGACGTCGGCCCGGTAGAAGGCGAGCGTCCCGGAGTTGACCATGACCCGTTTCAGGACGGACTGCGCCGACCGGAAGCCGCGGGTGAACGGGGTGTAGAGCATGCACAGCATGCGGGTCAGCAGGTTGGTGCGGGAGTTGAGGACGATCACGCACCCGGCGACCGACTTGACCTTGGGGTCCTTGAAGGGTTTGAGGCCTTCGCCGACGGCGTCGCGGTCGAGGATCGAGTCCGAGTCGAGGGTGACGAAGATGTCGCCCGGGTCGTCGGCGAGGACGTGCATCTGTGCGTGCCGTTTGCCGCGGTTGACGGTGCGGTCCCACGTCCCGCCGATCCCCCGGCGGGCGGCTTCCTCGAGGAACCAGGCCTTCGTCGACTCGTAGGTGATGGGGGTGTTCGTCGCCTTGTCGATGCTGCCGTCGTCGACGACGCGGATGCGGTCCACGGGCCGGGTCTGGTCGAAGAGGGACTGCAGGCAGGCGCGTAGGGCGTTCTCGTCCTCGTTGTAGACGGGGACCTGCACGGTGACGGTGAGCGCATCGAGGAGGCGCTGCTGCCGGGGGTTGGCCGTGGCGGGCTTCTCCAGCCAGGACAGGGGGATCCACCACAGCAGCAGGAAGCTGACCAGCCAGGCGAAGGCCATCGAGTTGCCGTGGCCGGTGAAGGCGAGGGCGGTGGCGATGGCGTGCTCGATGGCCCACAGGGCGGCGCCGAGCAGGGGCAGCGCGGCGAGGGCGAGGTTGCGTCTGTTGCCTGCCCACCAGGCGTGAGGGGCGCGCATCAGATGTCCTGGGGGGTCTTGCCGCGGCGGAAGCCGGCGCGGACGAGGAGGGCGCCTCCGACGACCAGGGCGACGGCGAGGCCGACGAGCCACACCTGGTCGAGGACGATGCCGCCGATGGTGAGGCTGGCGCCGGTGGCGGCGAGGGAGCCGTAGTGCATGACGTGGGGTCCTTACTTTTCGGTGGGGTTGGTGGTGGTGCCGAGCGCGTCGATGGCCCGGCAGGTGGCCAGGTCGGCGACGGCCTGGCGGGCGGCGCGGCGCCGCCGGTGGCGGGCGCGGACGGTGAGGGCGAGCCGGTAGAAGGTGGCGAGGACGCCGACGATGAGGCTGAGGACGGCGAGGGCGGTGAAGAGGAAGGACCATCCGCCGAGGACGGCGACGGTGTGCATGTCGTCGGCGGTCACCGCGGCCCCCGCTCGCGGCCGGGGCGCAGGGCGGCGTGCAGTCCGCCGCCGGAGAACAGCACGGCCAGGGCGAGCAGGCCGAGCGCCCAGCCGCGCTGTTCGCGGTAGGCGGCGTCGGCGGCGCCGAGGACGGCGGCCAGGGCGAGCAGGCCGCAGAACCAGTGGTCGGGCAGGTTGAAGCCGAGGCCGAGGACGGCCAGCATGGCGACGGCCGTGGCGATCCAGGCGAGGGTGGACATCAGGTTCCTTGCGGGGGTTCGTCGTTGGTGGACAGGGCGCCGAAGATCGCGTCGTAGGCGGCGTCGGCCCGCGCGTTGGCCTCCCGCATGGGCCGGTCGGCGAGGTGTGCGCCCGCGATGCAGCCCGTCATGCCGCATGTCGGGAGCGGTTTGCCGATCGGCTCGCGCCCGTAGTGCAGTTGGAACGCCGCCTTCGGCGCGGGGGTCTTCTCGCCGGCGTAGAAGAGGAGCGGCGTGTTGCTCGACGCGTCGCGGTAGCCGGTCCACCGGACGTGGCCGTCCTCGGTCTCTTCGCTGTTGCCGCGGAAGACTGCGACAAGCGTCGGGTACCTGCTGGGCCTGCCACCACGGAGCGGCGCGGGAAGGCCGAGGGCATGGTTGGTCCGTCGCACGGTCCCCTGGCTGACGCCCAGCTCGCGGGCGATGCGACTGTGCGGGACGCCTGCCCGCAGCATCTCGGCGACATCGGCTCGAACCTTCATGACGCCTTCCTCACGCTCTCGCCCGACAGCAGCAGACCGAGCCGCCCCCGGGCGCGCTGCACCTGGGGGACGCTGATGGCCATGCGGCGGGCGATCTGCAGGTCGCTCAGCCCCTGGGACCACAGCCCGTAGACCCGCCGCTCGTGCGGTGTGGCGCCCTTGGTCGGCGGTTCGGGGCGCGACTTCTCCTCGGCCGGTTCGGGCTGCTGTTCCTGCTGCGGATCGGCCGTGGTCTCGGCCGCTGCTGCGCGCTGGGCGGCCAGCGTCGTCTGGTTCAGCCGCTCGCGGCGCACCTCGGCGCTCCAGCACTCCGGGTCGACGAGCTCGCCGAGCCACAGGTGCCGCAGCAGCGCCGTGTACGAGCCGCATCGCGGCACCTCGGTGAACACGAGGGCGGGCGTGGCGTCCTTGGAGCGGTACGCCGCAGCGTCGCAGCGCCAGCGCTCGTTGTGGGTGAGACCGGCGACGACGCCGTCCCTATCCTTGCGTGAGGTGCCCGCCTCCACGGATTTGACGCTGGCGAGGCACTGGGTGCGGACGGGGCAGCGGATGACGCAGATGACGCGTGCCTCGTGCTCGGTGGCGGGGTCGGAGAACAGGTCGGGGTCCTCGTTCCGGCACGCCATCCGATCCATCCAGTCGCGGGGGCGGGCCCCGATTTCGGGGACGGACCCGGTGTATGCGCTCATGGGTCACTCCGTGGCGGTGTCGGCCGGGGCCTGGGGCGTCTTGCTGCCCTTCGGCGCCTTGCGGATGGTGGCCTTGCGGTCGCGGAGGCGAGCGGCTTCACGCAGGTGCGGGGCCACCCGGAACCGCACGGCGCGGTGCGCGCCGACGGGGAAGGTGTCGCCGTTCTGCGGGTTGCGGGCGGTCCGCTGCTTGACCCGGTAGGAGACCCAGGTGCCGAAGTTGGTGACGTTGACGTCGTGACCGCTCGCGGTGGCGCGGGCGATGGCGTCGAAGACGGCCATGACGGTGTCGCGGACGGCCTTCGGCGTCGTGCCGAGGTCCTCGGCCACGACTTCGATCAGGCGGGTGGTTGTCAGGCGGGTGGTGATGGGGGTGGGCTTCTTCTTCAACGTGTGCTCCAGGATGTTGATGGTGCCGCTCGCCGCCGGGGCCCCAACACCCGGCGGCGAGCGGGTCTGTTCAGCTCGGCTCGGCGGCCGGGCTGTGGGCCAGCGGGGAGGCGGGCAGGGGCACGACGACCGCCGACGGCTTGGGGGTTGAGGGGGCGGTGAGGGCGTTGACGGGCACCAGCGGCCGGACCGCGTTCGCGTTGGCGAGCAGGGCCCGCAGCTGCTGGTTCGCCGTCCGGAGCTCGCGCGTCTCGGCCTCGGCGTCCGTGACGAGCTGCTCCGCCTTGCCGAGCAGGCGGCGGCCCTCGTCACGCTGGCCGGTGACCGCCTCCAGCTCAGCACCGACGGCGACCAGCCGGGAGGTCAGGTCCTCGACTTCGGCCGACAGGCGGACGGCCTCGGCGCGCAGTCGGGAGCGGGGAACGACGTAGCGGTGCAGGCCTCGGCCGGCGGGCGCAACCGCGTAGGCGACGGCCGCTGTACCGCCGCAGCCGAGGGCGAGGAAGACGACCTCGATCACGCCTCCTCCTGGGTGGTCCAGGCGAACAGGCCGCCGGGCGGCACGCTGCCGAGGGGCTGCTCACTGTCGAAGCGGGCACCGCCGGTCGCCTTCTCCAGCTCGCGGTAGGCGCCCTCGTTCGCGGCCTGGAGGGTGGCCAGCCGCTCATCGAGGAGGCGGTTGCGGTCGCTCGCCTCGGTGAGCTGGGCGCGAAGGCGCTGGGTCTGCGCGTCGGACAGGTAGGTGCGCAGGCGACGCACGAGGGCGCGGGCGATCATGCGGCACCGTCCTTGATCTCGCTGACGTGCACGAGGTGACCGAGTCCGCGGTCGCACTTGCCGTAGAGGACCTCGTTGTCGGTGGGCAGGCCACCCATGGCGGAGCGCATCGCGTAGCCGAGGGAAGCGGCGTGGCCGTCGTAGGTCATCCAGGACTGGCCGAAGACGCGGTCGTGCCAGTCCTCCACACGCAGCTGCACGGGTTCGGTGTTCGCGTAGGAGTAGAGGGGGGCCGCGGGCAGGACGGTGACGGTCTGCCCGGCGAGCGAGTGTGGCGTGTCGTGCATGGTCAGGTGTCCTTGCTGGTGGCGGCCGCTTCGAGGCGGCGGGAGAAGGCGGCGAGGTCCTCGGTCAGCCCGGAGGCGATGGACTCGCGGAAGTCGCGGACGGCCTGGTCGTCGACGTAGCGGACGTACAGGTCGGTGCCGTCGTCGGTGAGCTCCATGCGCCCCTCGAACGACCCGGCCGGGAGGTACGCGGGGATGCGTGCGCCGGTACGGACCTGGTTCGCGGTGTCCTTCGCGCTGGCGCTGCTCGCGTACGTCCCCGCGAGCACCCACTGGCCGGGCATCTGACGGGCCTGCCCGGCAGCGTGCTGGTGGTCCGGGCGCGGCGTCCCCGTGGGGCGGGTCATCGTGCACCGTCCTTGGGGTGGGCCGGGCACAGGTCGAGGTCCGGGGCAACGCCCTGCCGCCAGCCAGCCGTACGGGCCTGGCGGCGCAGTGTGACCAGCGGGAGGTATCCGCTGCCGAACGTCTCACCGCAGCGGTCGCAGACGAGAGCGCGGGCCGGAACGCGGCTCACCGGTCGTCACCCCGCAGGGCGGCCGGCCGCCGTACGACGTGCTCGCGCAGTACGCCGGTGGCAACGTCGTAGTCCTGCGCCTTGGACCAGTTGGCGGCCGGGAACGCGGCGCCCATGACGAGCGCGGCCTGGTGGTGGAGGCCGGAGTCGCGCACCGGCACCTCGCGGCCGTGGGTGCCGATCACCATGGCCACCCACTTCTTGCCCTCCGGCCAGGTGACGCGGGTGATGCGGAGCTCCTTCACCTGGCGTCCGAACAGGGTGTACAGCTGCTCGCGCAGGGCGCGCCGGGTGTCGGCGGTCGCCGTGAACTCGGTCGGGCGGGTGCTCACTCAGCACCCCCGGGGTGGAAGCAGCGGCGGACGGAGTCGAGGAGCAGTTCGTACTCGGCGCGCACATCCGTGCTCCACCGGTGCTCGGGCGCGGGATGCGCGTGCCGGAACCAGGCGTCGCAGGTGGCCAGCAACAGTTCCTCACGGTCCGCCGGGCGCATGCTGAAGGCGGCAGCCTTGACCGGGCAGGCGTCAGCGAGGTGCGCGAACGCGTCCTCAACGGCCGGGTTCTCCAGGGCGTGCCGGTCGGGGTCGTCGAGCGGCAGCGACAGGCGCAGCGCCTCGATGTCCATCGCCTCCACGAAGGCGGCCATGGTGTCGGGCGTGATGCCCGTGGTCCTCTTCCCGGAGCCGGGAAGAAGCCTGGTCAGCCACGTCGTGAACGCGGCGAGCGGGTGGTGCGGGGTGGTGCGACGGCCGATGTGCAGCGTTGCGGTCATCGCCATCGCCTCCCTTCAGGAACAGTCGGATTCGGATGTGTGGTGCAGGGCCGCACGAGCGGCGGCGACCCCGCGCTGGTAGGTCTCGGGACCGGCCGGGCGCCGACTGTGGCGCCACGGCTCGGGTCGGCCGGCGAGGAGGTCTGGGGGTTCGGCCTGGGGGTCGGCGATCAGCAGGGCGACGGCGACCAGGAGGCGGCCGAAGCTCATGTCCTCGCGGCATCGGAGCTGTCCGAGGACGTCGCGCAGCTGATCGGGGGACCAGTCGGGGCGGGCGGCTTCGGCCAGGGCGAGCAGCTGCCCGGTGGCCGGGCGGGGCAGGTCGGTGTCGTCGATCATGTGGGCCTCCCGGGCGGCAGGGCCTTGGGCTGTGGGCGCCCGGCGGGGAGCTGGTAGGGAGTGCGGATGCCGAGCTGTTGTTCGCGTTCGTCGAGCTCGGCTTCGATGCGGCGCAGCTTGGCTATGGCGGCCCGGTCGCGGGCGCAGACGGCGCATTCGTGCCCGCTGTGCCAGATCCGGCCGGACTCGCAGGCGACGAGGCCGCATCCGTGGCGTACAACGGCCGCGCCGAGCAGCCACCGGCCGGGGTCGCGGATGGTGTCCGTGGACGCGAGGCGGAATTCCAGCCGTCGGCGCAGCCGCTCGGGCGCCTGGCCCTCGTCGAGCTGCCGTCCGATCTCCCGCGCCAACGCACGGACCACGTACGGCGACAGCCCCGGCAGCAGGCTCTTCACTGGCTGGAGGACTCGCCAGATCCTCGGAGAGAGACTCAGCTCAGGCCCGGCGTACGGGCGGCGCAGCGACGGCGGCAGCGGAGGGTTTTCCACAGGCTCTCGCGCTACTACCTGCTCTCGCCTACGGCGGATGTCCAAGGCGGCAGAGGGCGGATCATCCGGTGAGTCAGTCTGGTGGTGTTCCTTAGACGCGAGGGACCCCTGTCCAAGATCCGCACCCACCCCCTCCCCAGTGTCCGCAGTCAGGACCGGGTGGGTGGGCTCGTCGTGGCAGGTGTAGAGGTTGCGGCCCCGGTAGCCGGCCCGCTTCTGCACGCTGATCCAGCCGAGCCGCTCCAGCTCCCGCAGGATCCGCCGTACCGAGCGGACGTCGAGCGGCACATCGGCGGACTCGCCAGAGCGGTGGCGCAGCACCCGGCCCAGTTCGGCCAGCGTGATGTGGACGCCGGTCGCCGTGGCGTAGCTGATCGCGGCGTAGCAGCGCAGTTGGCGCGGCGACAGAGCCTCGGCGGCGCGGGTGGGAACCCACGCCCCGTGCTCCTTGCGCCAGTCGGTGGCGCGGACACGGCGCACTGCCGACTCCCCGTCGCCGCCGGACTTCGTACGCTGCTGGCTGGTCAGCTCAATCACGTCGTCGTCCGGCGCCGGCCGCATCAGCTCCGTCAGCGCCGCCTCGACGGTGGAACGGGCCAGACCCACCAGGGGCGCGAGGTAGGCGACCCTCGCCTCACAGCCGGTCGTCTTCCGCTCCAGGGCGGCGATCTTCACGTAGACGGGCAGCACCGAATCGCTGTACGAGCCGACGATGATGCGCAGCGGGACACGAACACGTTGAGGCATGGGGGTCACCTCCTCTCGGGGCGTGGTGGGGCGGGGAGTTGGTCAGGCTTCGCTGTCGGGGATGGCGCCGTCGAGGCCAGCGGTGAGCCCGTCGGCGACGGTCTTCATCTCGTGCAGCACCTCGGAGACCGTGAGGTTCGGGGTGTGCAGGACGCGGCGGGCGTACGAGGACCAGTGGCCCAGCGCGGCCCGCAGTCGCGCGGTCTCCAGGTAGGCGAGCTGTCCGCCGGTCAGGCGCAGCGTCGACTCGTCGAGCTCCAGCTGCCCGTCGTCGTCGAGGGTTCCGCGGGCCGTGCGCTGAAGGTGGAGGAAGCGGAGCGCCTCCCGGACGTACCCCTCCTGGCCCTCGTTCGGGAGCTCCAGGGAGACGATGCGGACCCGGACCGACGCTTCCTTCTCCGTGCCGGGCGCGGGCTCGGTGCGCTCGATCGCCGCGAACTCGCCGATGAACAGGCGGCGGGAGGCGGGCGTCGCGTACACCGGCCGGATGTGCGGCTCCAACGCCTCCTGCGCGCTGGCCGACACCTTCGAGTCGAACTTCAACTGCGTCATGCCGGGGGCTCCTTGTAGAGGTCGTTCAGGCGCCAGACCTTGATGACGGCGCCGGGAGTACGGAGGGCATCGCCCCAGAGCACGTAGACCTTCGAGGCGGACAGGCTGGCGACGACGCTGTCGTCGACGAGCACCCCGGCGTCCTTCAAGGCGTCCTGGGTGGAGCGGATCAGCTTGTCCAAGTCCGGCTTGCCGGTCGGGAAGTGCGGCGCGGACTCCTTCAGGCGGCCCGCGTTCCGGCCGGTGCCGAAGTGGTGCTTCGGGCGGCGCAGGGAGAACTGGACGTCCACCCACACCGCGCCGTCGAGGGCGGCCCATGCGTCGTCGTGGTGCAGCGCGTCCAGGGCGGCAGACTTCACGGCCTCACGCCACGGCTTGACCTTGGCCGACGACTCGTACATGGCGCCGTGCGCGTTACGGGTCTTCGACCCCTGCGGGCCAGGCGTGCCGTACACGGTGAGCTGGAGTGCGGGCGTGGTCACCACGCATCACCGCCGTTCGCCTGCCGGTCGAGGTCGTCGGCGGCGTAGCCGAGCAGGTCGGTGACGAGGACGCCGGGGAGCTGGTGGTGGAGCGCGGGCCCGGCGAGGGTGGACGACACCAGCAGCAGGACGGTCACGATGTCCGCCGGGGCGACACCTGTCTTCGCGGCCAGGTCTTCGGCGAGGTGGCCGCCGAAGTGGGACAGGACGCGGGTGCGGGCCTCGCCTGCGTGGCGTCGCCGGTTCTCGCGGATGACGTCCAGAGCAAGCTGGGGCGTCCATTCCTCTTCCAGCACGGCGCGGTTGCCCTGTGCGGTGATCTGCTTGACGAGGTTCTCTCGTTCTTGCCTGTTCACGCCTGCTCACCGCCCTCGGCGTCCGTCTCATGCGCGCGGGAGCCGGGCTGTGCGGTCTCCGGCCAGGTGCCGGCCGGTGGCTGCTCGCCGTCCTGGTCGTCGCGGGCGATGACGGTGCCCCTGATGACCGGCGGCGCGGAGCTGGTGTCGTCGATGTCGTCGTCGGCCTGGAGCAGGTCGGCCAGGTCGATGGACGTGGGCACGACCTTCCGGAGACGTAGCACGGCGCTCTTGGCCCACATCGCGTCGAAGTCGGTGTGCCAGGTCGAGTCCTTCAGGCCCTTGCGCTCGGCGTTCCGGTAGGCCTTGGAGTACTTGTCGCGGATGGCCTCGGCCTGCTGGCGGTTGAGGATGATGACCTGGGAGCGGCGGCCGTCGATCCACGCGAAGGCATACGCGAGGACGACGCGCCCGCGTTCGTCCTCGGTGAGGTCGACGCGCGGCTTGTGGAAGAAGTCGCGCGGGGAGGGCGCGGTGGGCTCGTAGTCCCACTGGTCCTTCTCGCGGATCCAGCCGAAGTGCACCGAGTCGACCCGGGGATGGCGGTACATCAGCTCGATGTAGCCCTCGTACATCGGCTGGAAGGTGGCGACTTCCTTGTACGGGATGATCGCCGCCTGGCGGCCGTCGGGTTCCAGGCCGAAGCGGGCGCAGGCGAGCAGCGCGTGGTGGATGGATGCCGGGGTGCAGTCCTTGAGCTTGGGCATCAGGGCGTGCGCGACGGACATGAAGTGGACGGGGTCGACGCCCTTGGGGAGGGCCTCGATGAAGAAGGTCTCGCGGCGCTGGAGCCACTGGCGGACGCTGTCGCCCACGGCCAGGTCGGTGACGGGCGGCTGCTGCGGCTGCTCGTCACCGCCGGCCGCCGCCTTCACGCGATCCTTGAGTTCGGACATGGTCATCCTTCCGAGGGCGTACGCAGGACGCGCGCGCGGTAGGTGCGGTACGTCTGGGGGTGGTCTTCGGCGAGGCGTTCGGCGTCGACGGCCGGGACCAGGTGGGTGTACTGGGCGGCGAGTTCGGGCTGTTCGTCGCGGAAGCGGGCGTGTGCGAACTGGCCGTTCTGCCGCCAGGTGAAGACGGGCTTGCCGCCGACCGTGGCGACCTCGGCGTCTCCGGCGAGCTGCCGCATCCGGTTCTCGACCGTGGTGAGCTGGCCGGACAGGGCGCCGATCGCGTCCTTGAGTTCGCGGCGCCGCTGGTTCAGGTGCATCGCCTCGACCGGGTCCACCTCGACCGTGGCCTCTTCGCGGGCCTGCCACAGGCGGGCGAGGAGTTCGGCGGTGGCGGACAGGCCGTCGGCCTCGGGCGGGATGCCGGTCAGCACATGCTCGTGCCAGAACCGGTCGGCGGCATCGGCGAGCAGGGCGCAGAGTTCCTCGTCGCGCTCCAGCCGGAACCATTCGAGGTCGTCGTCGATGAGCCCGGCGACGTAGCCGACTCGGTAGCCGGTCACCGTCAGGTACCAGTGGGCTTGGATGGCGGGCCGGTCAGGTGCCTGGTCTCCGTGCCAGCCCTCCAGGCGGGCGGACCGCCAGGTGCGGGTCTTGCCCTCCCAGATCCCGAACGCGTCGCGGCCACCGCCGGGAGCAGCGACAAGCCGGTCGGGGTTGGCGATCCAGTGCGCATGGTCGATGTGCTGGAGCGTGCCCGGCGAGTCGAGGACGGTGAGGCCGGACTCCTCCTCGAAGAACTCGGCGACCAGCCCTTCCAGCCGGTGGCCGCGCCGGGCCGCGCGCTCCAGGCGGACGTCACGGTCGGCAGGCGCCTGGCCGGTCTTCTCCAGCCACACCTTGAGCGGTCCACGGTGGGGGTCCATGCCGAGCAGGGCCGCAATATCGCTGCCGCCGATCCCGGTCTGCCGGGCGGTGCGCCACACGTCCTCGGGGGCGCCGGCGGGCAGGAGGAGGCGGGCGGTGGGGGTGGCCGGGCCGGAGGCTGTGACTAGGGCCTCCGGCCCGGCGGCCGGGACGGCGGCCGTGGGGGTTGTCGCCGTCCCGGCGGCCTGGGCCCTGTCCGGCGCAGACGGGGTCATCGGAGCGCAAGCAGCGCGCGAGGGCCGCTCCTCTTCCGTCTTCGCTTCCGTGCCGGTCCTTTCGGCGGCGGATGACGTTGACGCCGGACAGGGGGTCGGGGAGCCGCCCGCCGCAGGCCGCGTCAGCGGGGCCGTACGGTTTTGCCCCTCCTCGGCCTTCGCTTCCACGGCGGCCCGCGTGCCCGAGGCGGCGGTGGATGACGTGAACGGCGGGCGGCTGGTCTCGGTCATGACGCGGTCGCCTCCTTGCGGCGGTAGGCGGCCAGGAAGCAGTGGATTCCCCACCACGTGACGTGCTGCGGGGCGGTAGCGCCGTCGTCCCACTCGTTTGCGAGCAGCTCGTAGAACTCGTTGTCGGCGGTGCATCCGCCCGCGTCCTCGCCCGCGTACAGCAGCAGGTCGCCTTTGTACGAGGCGAGCGCATGCCGGGCGTGCTCCCCGCCGTACGGCGGCCACACCATGAGCAGGGCGCGGTCCTGGTGGTGTTTGACGGCGGAGGCGTCGTCGGCCAGCACGGTGGTGTACGGGCCGCCGGTGCAGAAGCGGTTGTCGCCAACCGGGTTGGGGTCGTAGGCGGCGACGTCGACACCGGCCTGTTCCAGCTGCCACGCCCAGTAGCCGGTTCCGGCGCCGATCTCGACGACCGCGCGGCCGTCGAGGACCTGCACCATCCATGCCACATCGCCGGGGCTGACGATGGACCAGGCGTACTTCGTGCACAGGGTGCTGCGGTCGGCGCCCAGGTCGGTGAAGCGGCCGATGGCACTGGTCCCGACGGCGTACGGGTAGGGACTCAACGGCCCCTCGTTGCCCCAGTACGGCTCGGCGGGCATCCACCGCACGACGTCCCACAGCGGGTTCGACACGCCGTCCGGAGTCAGCTGGTCCTGATCGGATCCGGCGATGGGCCGGTACGCGCGCCCGGACGGGCTACTCGGGGCAGTCTCCGGGCTGTCCCAGATGCGGCGCAGTGCTTCCGCGAGCTCGGTCACAGCTTCACCGTCCGGATCGTGATCTCCGGGGTGAAGGGGGCGCGGATGTGCTCGGCGACCTCGCGCATGGACTCCGCCCAGGACGGGGACAGTTCGCGCGGGGTCTGCCCGGCGAGCGCCTTGACGACGTCGCCGTGCACGGTGTCGAGGAACTCCGGCTGCGGCAGCGGCTCCATCTCCAGCAGCCCGCGCGGGGTGTTGGCGGGGTTCCAGCCGGTGAGGACGACAGCACCGTGGTACGGCTGGACGTTGGCGCCGAGGGCGATCAGGACGCACGAGCCGACGACGTTCAGCGGGTACCGCTTGGGGAAGAGCAGGCCTACGTCGTTGGCCCAGCCCGCGACAGCAGCGCCGGGCAGGTGGACGCGGGCCTTGCCCTCGGGGCCGAGGAGCGCGGGCCAGTCCGGCTCGCCCGTGTGGTGGGTGAGCGTGCCGTCGGGCGCTACGACTGCGTACCTCATCGACGGCCCCCGATCCGGGCCTGGTTGCCGGGCCGGTTGGCGGCCGGGGCCCGGCCGGTGCGGATCTTCGCGACGGGCGTGCCCCGGTAGTCGAGGCTCCGGGCGGGCGTGTCGACGGTCACGGGGTACCTCCGGTGGTGGGGTTGGCGGGCTCGCCGAGGTAGCGCATGCGCAGGCCCCATCGGGTGCCGTCGGTTCGGCGCGGGTGGGCTTCGAACGCCCCCGCTGGCTTGAACTCGGGTAGCAGGCCGGCGTTGACTCGCTGAGCTGCCCGGTGGGCGCTGTTGCGGGAGGCGTACGGCCCCACGTCGACGAAGGACAGGGGGCGCTCGCGCATCTGGGCAGCGGCCTGGGCGTGGAGTTTCCGCCAGTTACGCGGACCGTGTATGGCGAGAGACTTCGGCGGATCGGGCAGGCGCAAGGGGGGCAGCCAGCCGTGGTGGACGGCGACGGCGACCGCCTGGGTGGCGTTGCGTGCGCCGAGCTTGCTGAAGGCGTTGCTGCATGTGGTCGTGACGCACGAAGGCGAACGGCCAACCGCACACGCGATCTGCCCGTAGGTGAGTCCGTCGGCCAGGTACGCGAGGAACTCGGCTTCCCGCTCCGTGATCGGGCGGTCAGGCGTCGGCTGATGCCGGGCGATGGCCTCCTCGATCGCGTCGAGGGTGACGAGGTCGTCGTCGCCGGACGCGGCACCCCAGAGGTCCTCGATGAATGCCGACAGCTGGTCGGCATCGTACGAGCGGGCCCAGGGGAAGGCGAAGGTGTCACGCGCCATAGCAGCCGCCTCCCTGCGCGCGCTCCAGCTGCCGGATGCGCTCGTTCAGGCGGGAGACCTCGCCGTTCAGGCGGGAGACCTCGCCGTACAGGTTCCGGACGTCCACCCGGGCGTGGGCGGCGAACGTGATGTCGGCATCGAGGTGGGCGATGTCGTCCTCGGGGTACTCGACCCAGGTGAACGGGCCGAACCCGCACGGCTCACCGAAGTGGTCGTCCAGGCGGACCGTCCACGGGGCCTTCGATGCGGCGGCGATCCGGTCCTGAATCTCCTTCAGGTACTCGTCGGTGAGCGGCTCAGGCATGGCGGCCGTCCTCGGCGTCAAGCGCGGTCAGGACCTGGCGGAGCACCTCGATGACGCCCCCGAAGTGGCGGGCGATCGTGAAGGAGTCGACGACTTCGAGGTCCAGCGCGTTCGCCTCGGCGAGGACCTCGTAGGCCTGGGCGCGGGCGATGTCGAGCGGCGGGACGAACGTCGGCCTCGGGACTGTGAGGTCGAGGTATGGGATGCTGGATCCCATCTGGTCCACCTTCTTCGTCTTCTGGTGATGGATGGCTGGTGGATCGAGGGCTCGTCGGGTGCGTCCGGCGGGCCCTCAGTGCGTTCAGGGCCGGGGGGTTCGGCAGCGGCGGCACTCGAACCGGAAGACCGGGTTGCGGTGGCCGCACGTCTGGCAGACCCAGCGGCAGACGACGTCGATCAGGGAGCGCATCAGGCAGCCGCACGTCCCTGAGGCGCCGGGACTGCCAGATGCCCGAGCAGGACGACAAGCCGGGCGATCTCCGTGTCGGTGAGGCCGCACTGGCGGCACTCCCCCGGGTCACGGCCGTGGTCGCAGGTCGCGTCCCATCCGGCCTGGAACGCCTCTTGTGCCGTGCGGCATATCCGCCCGGACATCAGGCCGGCCTCCGCACGAGCTCCGGCTTGGCGTCGCCCTGCGGGAGCAGCTCGGCGACGTCGCAGCCGAGGACTTCGGCGACGGCGGCGAGGTCTTCGGGGAGCAGGTCGGCGAGGTCGCATCCGAGGATCTCGGCGACCTTGCCGAGGTCTTCGGGTCCGACCGTAACCGTCCCGAGGGAGACGAGTTCGACCAGTTGTCGCACCCGGTCGTGGGCCTGGTCGACGAGGAGGTCATCGACCGCGCAGCCCAGAACCTTCGCGACTTCGGCGAGTTTCTCTGGCGAGAAAGAGGCCTTGCCGAGGGTGACAGCGGAGACGAGCTGCTTGCTGACCCCTATTGCCTTTGCCAGGTCGGTCTGGCTCAGGCCCGCGTTGACCCGGCGATGCGTGAGTCGCTGGGGATCCACTGGGGTTCTCATGTCTAGGACTGTATGTGACTGAGTCGGACAGTACAAGGCGCTACTGATCGGTAGCTGTGACTTTCTTTGACATTGCCTTTCGGCCTCGTACTCGGATCTTCCAAGTGTGGAGGTTGTGTGTGGAGCCCTAGGCAGGGGTTACTCACAGTCCGGTACAGTCCAACAAAGTCCAATAACAGGAGAGGGCAGGGGAGTACGGCCATGGGAGCACCGGCGTCACCCCCACCGCCGGCGGAGGCCCGACTGATCCGCCTCGTCCGAGAGGCCTCTGGGCTCAGCCCGGAGTCCGCGGCGGCAAAAATGGAGATCAAGTTCAGCGGCAGCCGATGGCGCCAAATCGAAAAGGGCTACCGGAAGGACTGGGGCAAGGTCACTGCGCCGGCCATCACGCTCGCCCATATGGCCTGGGTCCTGCCGATCACCTCCGACCGGCTGGCCGAGACGGGCCGGGAGGACGCAGCCACGATCCTGCGGGAGCTTGAGCGCTCGAAGGCTGCCGCCGCCCCACCAGCCGAGGCGGCCCCGCTCGCCGAACTGGAGGAGTGGCAGCAGGGGGTCATCCTCAACGCGCTCGACGAGAAGCCCCGCAGCGCCAGGGAGAAGGCCCTACTTCTACGGACTCTGGCCTCCAAGATCGAGGCGGCCGAGGAAGCAGAGAAGGGCAGCGACCCTCCCAGCCGTAACGCTTCGTAACTCCATACCCATAGCTGTGTTACGACCGGATCACGATCCGCATATATGCGCGCGACCTAGTCAAATACTGTCGCATTCTCGACACCTGCACTGCACAAACAGTTGAACCGCGTGCTGCTCGTAGGGGATGAGAATGATCGGATCCATTCTCGCGGGCGCACTCGGCGCACTCGCTCTGATCGTGTATCTGCTCTTCCGGCGGCTGAGGCAACTCAGCTGGCAGCTCACACAGCTACGCGTCGAGCGCGACTGCGAACGGATCCTGCACGAGATCGGCATCCGTGGGGGATCCAGACCAGTAGTGAACGAACCACCAGCGGTCCCTGTCCGCAGAAAGGGACATCTCAGCCTGTACCTCGGCGGCGGCGTGGCAGCCGCCCTGGCGAGACTGCGCGACACCTGGCACAGGCGCCGCGCGACGATGGTGGCCAGCGGGGCCGCGGCCACCATCGCACTGGGAGCGGCCGCCCTGCTCCTGGTGACGAACGGCGGACCAGGGGACGACCTGGGGCCCACTCCGCCGCCGCCGGAGAGCGTCTCGTCCGAGCCGGGCACACCGGGCGGGCGCGCGTCCAGCGGGAGCGCTCCGCCCCCGGAGTCATCACCCGCCGGCTCCCCGCCTTCGGGTGCAGGTGACGTCGGCATGGGCCCGGGGGCATCCGCGGTGACATCTGCGCCAGCCCGACGCCCCGCTCGGAGCGTCTCTGCGGCGCCTTCACGCGCTGCGCCGAGCTTCGCCCTCCCTTCGCCCTCACCACCGTCCCCGTCGCTGTCGGAGCCCACCACGCCGACACCGTCGGCATCTGGCGGCGACGCCACCGGCCGGTGCCTGAGGGTTCGGGCCTTAGTGGAGCTGACGCTGTGTCTCGGCGTCTGAGGTCCGGCGTATGGCCGCCGCCCACCTTCCGGAGGCGGCGGCCCGGCCAGAACGGGGATGGTCACGTGACGACGGTGAGGCCGGCGCCTGCGCCGGTCTGCTCGGTGTCGTCGTGCTCCCCTGCCCTGCGGCGGAGCAGCTTGACCGTGTCCGGGTCGAAGCCGGGTCCCCGCTGTGTCGTCCGGTGCACGATCACCCGGAAGAGCATCCTGACCGCCTCGGCCCGCACATTGATGTCCAGGTCCTCCCACGCCTCCCGGGAGATTCCGGCCAGTCGATCCAGCAGGTCCGTGCGCTCGGCGGCGCCCTCCTTGCCCTCCAGCTCGGTGATCTTCTCGTCGAAGCTCGCGAGGGACTCGGCGAGTACGAGCGGGTCGAGGTTCGGGTGATTGGCCAGCTTCTTCAGCTTCTCTTCCGTCTCCCTCTTCCGCGCCCGCAGTACCGCGATCTCCGCGGCGTAACTGGGCCGCTTCGCCTGGGCCTCCTGCCGCTTCTTCTCCAGCCGCTTGAGGAACGGCGTGGAGTTGAGGAGCCGCAGCACCCGGCCTTCGATGTAGGCGTCAAGGTTGGCCTGTGTGCGGCCCTTGAAGCAGCCGGTGCAGTAGTAGTACGGGGTGTTGTTGATCGGCTTGCGGGAGAACGTCCGGTGTGGCTTTCGGCAGGTGAGCGGGCTCGTCGGACAGGTGCCGCCGTTGGGCTGCGCAGAGTTCGGTGCGTGGCAGTCAGCGCATTCGGCGACTCCGGTCAGGAGCCATTTCCGTGCGCGGCCGTGGTAGCCGTATTCGTCGAGGTTGACGGCGAAGATCGCACGCAGTGCCTCCACCATCTCCAGTGCGGTCTCCCGGTCATCCGCGTAGACCGGCCCCCAGACGGCCTCGTAGAGGTCGCCGTTCTTCTCGACGAGACCGGCCATCCGGTAGCCCGTCAGTGCCGTCTTCAGGCCGCGTGACGTCCATGGGCGGCCCCCGGAGGTGAGCGTGTGGTTGTTCATCCACTGCAAGGCAGACCGGACGCTCATGCCAGCCAGGGCGAGCTCGCCGCACTGCTTCAGGTGCTGGATCTCCTCAGGGACCACCGCGTCGTAGTCCAGCACCCGGACCTCGCGCACCTCGTCGGTCTTCGCGTCAATCACCTTCCGGGTCTCACCCGTGGGGAGCCCCCATCCGAAGGTGCGCCGGCCGCCCGGCCGCATCCGGCCCCGCTGCGCGGTCGCCAGGCGCCCGCGCTTCACGCGCCGGCTGGTGTCGTCGGAAGCCCGGCAGGCCTGAGCGGCCTCGATCCGGAGGATGAAGCGGTCATCAGGGCTGGACAGGTCGCGCACGCCGGAGACCGAGGCGAGGGGGATCTGCCGGGTATCGGCGATGTTCAGCAGCAGCTCGAGGTCGTACGGCTGCCGGATCAGGCGGTCCCCGTGGTAGGTCATGATGCCGTCGTGGACGTGGTCGGCCTTCGCGTCGCCGGAAATCAGCATGGCCCGGGAGGCGTCCATCGTGACGAGCATGCGGTCCCAGTCAGGCCGCTTGCGGTTGCGCTGCCACGCCGAGCGGCTGTTGTCGACGTAGACGCAGCAGAAGTCGGGCCAGCCGAGACGTGCTCCCATCGCGCGCCCGTCTGCCTCCTGCCGTTCGACCTTCTCCACGGAGCCGTCAGGGGAGTAGGAGAGGCGCGTGTAGAGGCAGGGCCTGGTCGGGATGCCCGGTCGCCTGTCGGGGCGGAATGTCTGGGGCACCGTCTTGCCGGTGTTCCATCTGGGCTTCTTCGTGTCGTTGATGCCGCTGCTCGGCATGGATCACCCCCGGGAAAGGAATACTAGTGAATCCTAGACTTCCATCGGCATGGAGTATGCCTCGATGTTCGCCGCGCTCGGCAGCAAGGTCACGGTGGTGGAGAAGCGGGCCGGGATGCTCGACATGTGCGACGTCGAGGTCATCGAGTCGCTCAAGTACCACTTGCGCGATCTCGCGGTCACCTTCCGGTTCGGGGAGACCGTCGCCGCCGTGGAGCGGCATCCGCGGGGCACGCTGACCGTGCTGGCCAGCGGTAAGAAGATACCGGCGGACGCGGTGATGTACTCGGCGGGCCGGCAGGGCCTGACCGATGAACTCGCCTTGGACAAGGCGGGGTTGGTCGCGGATCCGCGCGGCCGGATCGAGGTCGACGAACACTATCGCACGAGTGTGCCGCACATCTACGCCGTCGGTGACGTCATCGGCTTCCCGGCGCTCGCGGCGACCTCGATGGAGCAGGGCCGGGCAGCCGCGTACCACGCCTGCGGGGAGCCGGTGGCGCGGATGCACCACCTCCAGCCGATCGGGATCTACACCATCCCGGAGATCAGCTTCGTGGGGCGGACGGAGGACCAGCTCACCGAGGACAGCGTGCCGTTCGAGGTGGGCGTCGCCCGCTACCGGGAGCTGGCCCGGGGGCAGATCATCGGCGACGCGCACGGCATGCTGAAGCTGCTGGTCTCGCCCGAGGACCGCCGGCTCCTCGGCGTGCACTGCTTCGGGACGGGCGCGACGGAACTGATCCACATCGGCCAGTCGGTGATGGGCTGCGGCGGCACGGTCGACTATCTGGTCGACGCGGTGTTCAACTATCCGACGCTCGCGGAGTCGTACAAGGTCGCGGCCCTCGACGCCACCAACCGGCTGCGGCAGCTGGACCGGATCGGGGAGTGAATCGGCACGGGGGGGCGCGCGAGGGGGCGCACGTTACCCACCCGTCAATCTTGAAAGCCGAAAAGGTGGGGCTATCATCACTCGCACACTCGGTGTAACCGTCCCGCGACGCTTAGCGGAAGGTCACCGCCGTGGCTTTCCCCGTCGACGTTTCCCGAGGTCAACCCTTCGGTGCCCGGCGGCGCTCCACCCACACCCCCCATGTGCACGACGGAAAGCAGCACGAGCATGAGCAACAGCACCGGAAGAGGGCTGCAGGCGAACGTCCTCGGCACCTTCGACACGGTGGTGATGGCGGTCGCGGGCAGTGCCCCGGCGTACTCCATCGCCGCCACGACGGCGGTCCTGGTCGGCGCGGTGGGCCTGGCCAGCCCGGCGGCGCTGCTGTACTGCGCGATACCGATGCTGGGCATCGCGCTCGCGTTCAGCCGGCTCAGCCGGATCGACGTCAACGCGGGAGCCAGCTACTCCTGGGTGGGCCGGACCCTCCACCCGTTCCTGGGCTTCCTCAGCGGCTGGGCACTCGTCGTCTCGGCCACGATCTTCATGGTGGCGGGCTCGCTGCCGGCCGGCTCGATGACGCTCGCCCTCTTCGACGAGGGCCTCGCCGACAACACCGCGCTGTCGACGGTGGTGGGCGCGGCCTGGTTCCTGGTGATGCTGGCGGTGGTCCTCGGCGGGGCCCGGCTCACCGTGCGCGCGCAGCTGATCATGTCGGGCGTGGAGCTGGCGGTCCTCGCGCTGTTCGCGCTGCTCGCCTGCTTCCACACCCAGGACAACGCGCTGTCGTTCGACTGGTCCTGGCTCGGGTTCAGCCACTTCGACGGGGTCTCCGGCTTCGCCTCGGGCGCCCTGGTCGCGGCGTTCTACTACTGGGGCTGGGACGTCACCAGCAACCTCAGCGAGGAGACCCGCAACAGCCGCCGTACGACCGGCCTCGCGGGCCTGATCGGCGTCGGCATCGTGTTCCTGCTCTTCGAGGTGTTCACCATCGCGGTGAACGTCATCCTCAGCGCCCGGCAGATCGACGACAACGGCGCCAACGTGCTGGCCGCGCTCGGCGAGGAGCTGATCCCCGGCTGGGGCGGCAAGCTGCTGATCGTCGCGGTGATGCTGTCGACGATCGCCACCCTGGAGACCACGCTCATCCAGGTCACGCGCTCGCTGTTCGCGATGGGCCGCGACCGTACGATGCCGTCCGCGCTGGGCCGGGTGCACCGCACCTGGAACACGCCGTGGATCGCGATCGCGGTGGTCGGCGGGGTGGCACTGGTGATGTTCGTGGCCTCCAACGCGCTGGGCTCGGTGGGCGACATCCTCGCCGACGCGATCTCGGCGATCGGTCTGCAGATCGCGATCTACTACGGTCTCGCCGGGCTCGCGGCGGTCGTGGCCTACCGCAAGACCCTGCTGCGGTCCCCGTCGGACTTCCTGCTCGGCGGGCTGTGGCCGCTGTTCGGCGCCGTGTTCATGTTCTGGATCTTCGCGGAGTCGCTCGGCGAACTGGAGCCGGCGGCCGTCGCCATCGGCATCGGCGGGCTCGCCGTGGGCCTGGTGCCGATGCTCTGGTACTGGCGCAAGGGCAGCGACTACTACCGCCCGGCCCGCCTGGACGCCTCGCGGACCGTCGAGGCCGACTACGCGCCCGACGGCCACGCGGCCGCGCACGCCACCGCGTACGAGGGTCTCCCCACCGACTTCTGAGGGGAACCCGACCGATGGCGCGCGACCGATTCACCCCCGAGTTCGACCCCGACTGCGGGGACGTGTCCCTCTCCTCCGCCCGGCACGACATCGTCATCGGCCGCTGGCAGGGGCTGCGGGAACTACTGCGCACGACCGGCCCGGACTGGCTCGCCCGGGGCCACCGGGTACGGCTGCTGGCGCAGGTCTGCGCGGGCAGTTCGACGGCGGAGACCTGGCTGGCCGCCGAGCCGCAGAGCGCGGACGCGCTCGTGCTGCGGGCGGCCACGGAGACCGCACGGGCGTTCAACCTGGCCATCTCCGCGGGCCGGGGGGTGCCGATCGACCAGCAACGGATCGACGCGGCCGTACTGGCGTGCCTGTCGGCCGCCGAGGCCTACCCGGCCGACCCCACGCCGTGGGTCTCGCTGATCTCGGTGGCGCGCCTCTACCCGTCCGGGGTGCGCCGACAGGAACTGGCCCGCTGGTGGGACGAGTTGCACCAGCGCGACCCGTACAGCATGGAGGGACACCTCCAGGTGCTGCACTACTACTCGGCCCGCTGGCACGGGTCGCACGGCCTGATGTACGACTTCGCCCGCGACGCGGCGGGGGTGGCCCCACCGGGCTGCCCGCTGCCGGTCCTCGTGCAGTACGCCCGTGTCGAGGAGTACCGGTACGCCGCCGACACCGCCCAGGGGCGCCCCGCCCGGGTGGGGCTCGCCCAGCACTGGAACAACGACGGGGCGGTGAGCGATGTACGCCGCACGTGGGAGCGGTGGATCAGCGGGCGGCCGGACTCGGTTGTGGCGCCCGGTGAGCTGCGGGACTTCAACTATCTTGCTCATGCGGCCTGTTGGGCGGATGCGGAGGATGTGGGCGCGCCGTTGCTGCGGGTGCTGGGGCAGCGGGCCACGCGTACGCCTTGGTCTTATACCGGGGATCCTGCTCAGCAGCTGGTGCGGTGGCGGAGGGAGTGGGTGGTACGGGCCTCTTGAGGACCGGTGGGCGGGTGCGGGTTGTATGGGGCTGGTCGCGCCCCGCGGCGGAGCCGCATATGAGCAGAGCCCCGCGCCCCTGAAGGGGCGCTACTCGTCACGGTGTTGCATTTGGGCCGTCCGGCCTCGTGTTGCGGTGGGCGACCATCATGCCCGTTCCCCCTCGCCTACCCGCGGTCGCCGACACCCACTACCTACCTGCCCCCGGCGGCCGGGAAACACGTGTACGGCTCAACGGCTCTTCGGTGCCCGGTGCGGCGGCTGGCCGGGGGCCTGACGGACCGGCGGGGGGGGCACCGGGCGCACCACGGGGCCGTCCCCGTTCACGGTGAGCGGTGTGCCGTGATGGCGGATCGTCAGGGGTCCGCCGGACAGCAGGGTGTACGTCGCCTTGTCGGGGCCGATCTCCACGCGCAGCCGGCTGCCGAGGAGCTGCACGCTGAAGGCGAGGCGGCTGAAGCGCTCCGGCAGGCGCGGGGAGAAGCGCAGGCTCGTGCCGTCGCGGCGCAGTCCGCCGAAGCCCGCGACCAGGGCGGTCCAGGTGCCGGCGAGGGAGGCCATGTGGAGTCCGTCGCGGGTGTTCTGCTCCAGGTCGGCCAGGTCCATCAGCGCGGCCTCGGCGGTGTAGTCGTAGGCGAGGCGCAGATGGCCGGCCTGCGCGGCTATCACGGCCTGGCAGCACGCGGACAGCGAGGAGTCGCGGACGGTCAGGGGCTCGTAGTAGGCGAAGTTGCGGGCGAGCTGTTCGTCGTCGAAGTGGCCGCCGCAGGTGTACATCGCGAGGACGAGGTCGGCCTGTTTGACGACCTGCTTGCGGTAGAGGTCGAAGTACGGGAAGTGCAGCAGGAGCGGGTACTGGTCGGGGCGGGTGCCGGCGAAGTTCCAGTGCTGGTAGCGGGTGAAGCCGGCGTGCTGTTCGTGGACGCCGAGGTCGTGGTTGAAGGGGATGTGCACCGCCTCGGCGGCGTCCCGCCAGGCGGCGCTCTCCTCCTCGTCGACGCCGAGCCGGGCGGCCTCCTCGGGGTGGCGTTCGACGGCGTCGGCGGCGGCGAGGAGGTTCGCGCGGGCCATGAGGTTGGTGTACGTGTTGTCGTCGGCGACCGCGCTGTACTCGTCGGGGCCGGTGACGCCGTCGATGTGGAAGGTGCCGTGGGTGTCGTGGTGGCCGAGCGAGCGCCACAGCCGGGCGGTCTCCACGAGGAGTTCGACGCCTGTGGTCCGCTCGAACTCGATGTCGCCCGTGGCCGCGACGAAGCGCACGACGGCGTCGGCTATGTCGGCGTTGACGTGGAAGGCGGCGGTGCCGGCCGGCCAGTACGCGGAGCCCTCGGAACCCTCGATGGTGCGCCAGGGGAACGCGGCGCCGCTCAGTCCGAGCAGGGCGGCGCGCTCGCGGGCGGTGGGGAGGGTGTTCTGCCGCCAGCGCAGGGCCTCCGCGACGGCGTCGGGCGCGGTGTAGGTGAGCAGGGGCAGCACGAAGGTCTCGGTGTCCCAGAAGGCGTGTCCGTCGTAACCGGAGCCGGTCAGGCCCTTGGCGGGGATGGCGCGCTGCTCGGCGCGGGCGCCCGCCTGGAACACGTGGAAGAGGGCGAAGCGGACGGCCTGCTGGATCTCCTCGTCGCCGTCGACCTCGACGTCGGCGCGGGCCCAGAAGTCGTCGAGGCAGGCCCGCTGGTCGTCGAGGAGGCCCTGCCAGCCGCTGTGTCCGGCGGCGGCGAGGGCGGCCTCCACCTGGTCGCTCATCGCGGGCCGGGAGCGGGCGCCGGACCAGCCGTGCGCGACGAGCTTCTCCACCCGCAGCCGCTCGCCCGGCTCCAGCACGGAGGTGACGGTCAGCCGGGCCACGTCCACGTTGCTCTCGCTGCTGGTGGTGGTCCGCGCGGGTCCGGTGACGGTGTGGTCGGCGGCGACGGCCACCCGCAGTCCGCTGCGTTTCGTACGGTGCACCAGACGCAGCCGGTTGCCGACGGCGACGTCCTCCTCGGGCTCCAGCGGGGATTTGAGGGCGCGGGCGGCGCGCGGGTCGCCGCCCGGGTCGGGCAGGCTCTCGTTGGCGACCAGCTCGGACTGGATCACCACCCGGGAGCGGCTGCCGACGGCCTCGACCTCGTAGGCGACGGCGGCGACGGCCCGCTGGGTGAGGGAGACCAGCCGGGTCGAGCGCACCCGGACCGTGGTCCCGGCCGGCGAGGTCCACTCGCAGCTGCGCTCCAGGATGCCGCGCCGCAGGTCCAGCACCCGCTCGTGGGTGACGAGGCGGCCGTAGCGCAGGTCGAACGGCTCGTCGTCGACCAGCAGGCGCAGGACCTTGCCGTTGGTGACGTTGATGACGGTCTGCCCGGACTCCGGGTAGCCGTAGCCCGCCTCGGCGTAGGGCAGGGGGTGCAGTTCGTGGACGCCGTTGAGGTAGGAGCCGGGCAGGCCGTGGGGTTCGCCCTCGTCGAGGTTGCCGCGCCAGCCGACGTGCCCGTTGGACAGGGCGAAGACCGACTCGCTCTGTGCGAGGACGTCGAGGCCCAGCGCCGTCTCGCGCACGCACCACGGTTCCACGGTGTACGCACGGTGGGTGATCACGCCTGCCCTCCCAGCTCGGCGAGGTCCTTGACGACGACGTCGGCGCCGTGCGCGTACAGCGCGTCGGTCTGTCCGACGCGGTCAACGCCCACGACGTACCCGAAGTTCCCGGCCCGCCCGGCGTCCATCCCGGCCAGCGCGTCCTCGAAGACGGCGGCGCGGGCCGGTGTGACGCCGAGGTCGCGGGCGGCGGCGAGGAAGGTGTCGGGGCGCGGCTTGCCCGGCAGGCCCCGCTCGGCCGCCACGACCCCGTCGATCCGTACGTCGAAGAGGTGCTCGGCGCCGATCGACTGCAGGACGTCCTTGGTGTTGGCGCTGGAGGAGACGATCGCCGTGCGCAGTCCACGCGCGCGTGCCGCCTCGATGTAGCGCAGGGTGCCGTCGTAGGGCTGGACGCCCTCGGTGCGGATCCGGTCCAGGAGGAGTCGGTTCTTGCGGTTGCCCAGGCCGTGGACGGTGGGTGCGTCGGGCGGGTCGTCGGGGCCGCCCTCGGGCAGGTGGATGTCCCGGGAGGCGAGGAAGGTGCGCACGCCGTCGGCGCGGGGGCGGCCGTCGACGTACCGCTCGTAGTCCTCGCCCGCGTCGAAGGGCCGGAATCCTTCGCCCTCGCGCGCGTGCAGGAAGGCGTCGAAGGTCTCCTTCCAGGCGGCCGCGTGCACCACGGCCGTCCGGGTGACGACCCCGTCGAGGTCGAAGAGGCACGCCTGGATGGCTTCGGGAAGGCCGAGCGTCGTCGTCATACAGAGTCCGGTTCCCCGGGAGCCCCGCCTGTATGACGTCAGTCGTGGGGGAAGGAGTGGTGCTCGTGCGCGATCAGCCAGCGGCCGTGCTCCTTGCGCAGGCCGAAGGTGAGGCGCAGCCGCAGGGTGGGGCTCTCGGCGAGTTCCTGGGGCGTTCCGCAGCGCAGCAGGGCGTGGGCGTAGGCGACGTCGGGGCCGGCGGTGACGTCGAGGGTGTCGATGTCGAAGCGGGCGCCGGATGCCTGCCAGGCGAAGAACGGCGGCCAGCAGGCCCGGTACGCGGCCAGGCCCCGGATGCCCTCGTGCGGCGCCGGCACGTCGTACATGACGAGGTCCTCGGCGTGGCCCGCGCAGACGGTGTCGAGGTCCCCGCGGTGGACGGCGTCGGCCCAGCGGGTGATCAGGATGCGGATCTGCGTCTCGTCGTCGGACACGGTCGCCCTCCTCTCGCTGCGGGTCTCCTTCCAGGAGACTGCGACACTCTGCTGTGTGCTCACTTTCGACGATTTGCTGCACCGGGCCCGTTCCCTCGCCGGGGACGGCCGACGGCGCGCGCTGCTCGGCATCGCGGGAAGCCCCGGCGCGGGCAAGACGACCCTCGCCGAGCGTTTGGTACGGGAACTGAACGGGGACGGCGACCGCTGGGCGGCGCACGTCCCGATGGACGGCTTCCACCTCGCCGACGTCGAGCTCGACCGGCTCGGCCGCCGGGACCGCAAGGGCGCGCCGGACACCTTCGACGCGGCCGGGTACGCGGCCCTGCTGCACCGGCTGCGGGAGGGGACGGACGGCGAGGACATCGTCTACGCACCCGGCTTCGAACGGGTCCTGGAGCAGCCGATCGCGGGAGCCGTCCCCGTGCCGCCGACGGCCCGGCTGATCGTCACGGAGGGCAACTACCTCCTCCTCGGCACGGGCGCGTGGCCCCGTGTACGCGCCGCGCTGGACGAGGTGTGGTTCTGCGAGGCCGACGAGGACGACCGGGTCCGCCGGCTCGTCGCCCGGCACGTGGAGTTCGGCAAGGGGCAGGAGGAGGCGACGGCCTGGGTGGAGCGCAGCGACCGGCGCAACGCCGAGCTGGTGGCCGCGACCCGGGGGCGGGCGGACCTGGTGGTGCGGATACCCGTCTGACGCGGGCCAGGGCCCTTCTGATGGATCTCCGTGGGAGAAGGAGCGGCGTTCGGTGCGTGCTCTGGGGGTCCCCCCGGCCGAAGGCTGGGGGAGTGCCGGGCG
>NZ_JBLRVZ010000002.1:0-186064 GCF_048159505.1 Streptomyces sp. T028 | reverse complement strand
TCCCCCACCCTGTGACGTGTGGCACGATGCTGGCCACCCCCCGACCCCTACCGGCACAGCCATCCCAGGAGACGCTCCTAGTGCAGCAATCCGCCGTCCCGGAACTGGCACACACCCACACGCGGCCCATCCACTGGGTCGCCACCGCCACCGCACTGGCCGGTGTCGTGGCCCTCTCCTCGATCCTCCAGCCCAGACCCGCGACGGCCGCACAGCCCACCCCGCCCCACGCCGGCACCACCCCCGCCACCGCCCCCGCGACCACCGGCGTCGACTTCCCCCTCGACTGCGGACCCAAGGTCAAGCCCCTCGTCATGAAGAAGGCCAGCGGCGACCTCGACGGCGACGGCAGACCCGAAACCGTCGCAGCCGTCCACTGCGACGCCCCCATGGGCACCCCACCCGACGGCGTCTACGTCCTCACCCAGGCCGCAGGCAGCACCCACGCACGCGTGGTCGCCACCCTCGTCGACCCCAAGGACCGCACCAACATCACCACACTCACCGTCACCGACGGTGCCGTCCTCGCCACACTCCTCGGCTACTCGTCGGCGGACGTGCCCAGTTGCTGCCCCGACCTCAAGGACAGCGTCAAGTGGCAATGGAAGGACGACATGTTCATCCGCACAACACCCGCAGGAGCCCACAGCGTCTGAATCAGGCCATCACGGCTGTGAGAAATCAGACAACCCTCACAGCCCGTACCCGAATCGTCACTCCACGTCCGGGCCGTACACCTCGACCCTGTCCGAAACGCGACGTACATGAATGCACTCGCCAGGACACTCCCGCACCGAGTCCACCACATCCGTCAACAACGGCAACGGCACCGGCACCGTCGCCCCCTTGGCCTGCAGAAGCTCCTCCCCCGCACCCCTCACATACGCCAGCCCGTCGATGTCCAGCTCGAACACCTCCGGCGCGTACTGCACACAGATACCGTCACCGGTACAGAGATCCTGGTCGATCCAGACCTCCAGCGCCTCCACGCCGACACCGGCCTCCTGCTGCACGCCCATCTCTCCTGCCGTTTAACGCAGAGCCGCACGGGAACGATGCAGGCTCTGACGGGTGTTGAACACTTCGACCCTACCCCCGCCCGCTTCCCCACCATGTTCAGTGGGTATTCCCCTGGCGTGAGGGAGAGCGCAAGGGTGAAGATCGGACACACCCCGACCGTCTTTGTGATCTAGGGGTTTCAATCGACACCCGCCCAGGTAGGGTCTGGAAGCGTCCAGCTCCCCTTGGAGGAGGTGAGGACCGTGGCAGCCCACGACGACGACATGAACCGCGGCATCCGCCCGGGACGAGGGTCCGACGACCCGTCCGGGCAGATCGCCTACCTTGAGCAGGAGATCGCCGTCCTGCGCCGCAAGCTCGCCGACTCTCCGCGACACACGAGGATTCTCGAAGAGCGGATCGTCGAGCTGCAGACCAACCTGGCCGGCGTCTCCGCTCAGAACGAGCGACTGGCCAACACGCTCCGTGAGGCCCGCGACCAGATCGTGGCCCTCAAGGAAGAAGTCGACCGGCTCGCACAGCCCCCGGCCGGCTTCGGAGTCTTCCTCACGGCGAACGAGGACGGCACCGCCGACATCTTCACCGGAGGCCGCAAACTCCGCGTCAACGTCAGCCCCAGCGTCGAACTCGACGAGCTCCGACGCGGCCAGGAACTGATGCTCAACGAAGCGCTCAACGTGGTCGAAGCCATGCACTTCGAGCGAGTCGGAGACATCGTCACCCTCAAGGAGATCCTCGAGGACGGCGAGCGCGCCCTGGTCATCGGGCACACCGACGAGGAACGGGTGGTCAGGCTCGCCGAGCCACTGCTGGACGTCACCATCCGCCCCGGCGACGCCCTCCTCCTCGAACCCCGCTCCGGCTACGTCTACGAGATCGTCCCCAAGAGCGAGGTCGAGGAACTCGTCCTCGAAGAAGTCCCCGACATCGGCTACGAACAGATCGGCGGCCTCGGCGGCCAGATCGAAGCCATCCGGGACGCCGTCGAGCTCCCCTACCTCTACCCGGACCTGTTCAAGGAGCACGAACTGCGCCCACCCAAGGGCGTACTCCTCTACGGACCCCCCGGATGCGGCAAGACGCTCATCGCCAAGGCCGTCGCGAACTCGCTGGCCAAGAAGGTCGCCGAAGTGACCGGAGTGGCCGCCGGCAAGAGCTTCTTCCTCAACATCAAGGGCCCCGAGCTCCTGAACAAGTACGTCGGAGAGACCGAACGCCAGATCCGCCTCGTCTTCCAGCGAGCACGGGAGAAGGCCAGCGAGGGCACCCCCGTCATCGTCTTCTTCGACGAGATGGAGTCCCTCTTCCGCACCCGCGGCTCCGGCGTCAGCTCGGACGTGGAGAACACCATCGTCCCCCAGCTCCTCGCCGAGATCGACGGCGTGGAAGGCCTGCAGAACGTGGTCGTCATCGGCGCCTCCAACCGCGAGGACATGATCGACCCCGCCATCCTGCGCCCCGGCCGACTCGACGTGAAGATCAAGATCGAGCGCCCGGACGCCGAAGCAGCCAAGGACATCTTCGGCAAGTACCTCACCGAACGCCTCCCGCTGCACTCCGACGACGTCGGCGAACACGGAAACGACAAGACCACCACCGTCCAGAGCATGATCCAGACGGCAGTGGAACACATGTACGCCGAATCCGAGGAAAACCGCTTCCTGGAAGTCACCTACGCCAACGGCGACAAGGAAGTCCTCTACTTCAAGGACTTCAACTCCGGCGCCATGATCGAAAACATCGTCGGCCGCGCCAAGAAAATGGCGATCAAGGACTTCCTCGAAAAGAACCAGAAGGGCCTCCGCGTCTCCCACCTCCTCCAGGCCTGCGTGGACGAGTTCAAGGAGAACGAAGACCTCCCCAACACCACCAACCCCGACGACTGGGCCCGAATCTCCGGAAAGAAGGGCGAACGGATCGTCTACATCCGTACCCTCATCACCGGAAAGCAGGGCGCGGACACCGGACGCTCCATCGACACGGTGGCCAACACCGGACAGTACCTGTAAAGAACAGGGCGGCTGCGGGTGCCCACCACGGGTACCCGCAGCCGCCTGCTTTTCAGGCCACGTCTGGAGCAAGGCAATGACGCAAATGATCTCCCCACCGGCACAGAGGCGTTCTAGGCTCTTTCCTACCGCCGGGTTGCGCAGTGCGGAGACGACGGGCACCGCACCCGCACCGGAGCACCACCGGTATCTGAGCGGCGCCCACGACCGAGGGCGCCGCCGGGCAAGGAGGGCCGCATGACCGTACGGCGAGTAATGGGCATCGAGACGGAGTACGGCATCTCCGTCCCCGGCCACCCCAACGCCAATGCCATGCTCACCTCATCCCAGATCGTCAACGCCTACGCCGCGGCGATGCACCGGGCCCGCCGGGCCCGCTGGGACTTCGAGGAGGAGAACCCGCTACGGGACGCCCGAGGCTTCGACCTCGCCCGCGAGGCCGCCGACGCCAGCCAGCTCACCGACGAGGACATCGGCCTCGCCAACGTCATCCTCACCAACGGCGCCCGCCTCTACGTCGACCACGCACACCCCGAATACAGCGCCCCCGAGGTCACCAACCCCCGCGACGCCGTCCTCTGGGACAAGGCCGGCGAACGGATCATGGCCGAGGCCGCAGAACGCGCCGCCGCACTACCCGGCGCCCAGCCCATCCACCTCTACAAGAACAACACCGACAACAAAGGCGCCTCCTACGGCACGCACGAGAACTACCTCATGAAGCGCGAAACCGCCTTCTCCGACATCGTGCGCCACCTCACTCCCTTCTTCGTCTCCCGCCAGGTCGTCACCGGCGCCGGCCGCGTCGGCATCGGCCAGGACGGCCACGAACACGGCTTCCAGCTCAGCCAGCGCGCCGACTACTTCGAAGTCGAGGTCGGCCTGGAAACCACCCTCAAACGCCCCATCATCAACACCCGAGACGAACCCCACGCCGACGCCGAGAAATACCGCCGCCTCCACGTGATCATCGGCGACGCGAACCTCTCGGAGATCTCGACGTACCTGAAACTCGGCACGACGGCCCTGGTCCTATCCATGATCGAAGACGGCTTCATCGCCGTCGACCTGGCGGTCGACCAGCCCGTACGGACGTTGCACCAGGTGTCGCACGACCCCACGCTGAAGCGCCTCGTCACCCTCCGCAGCGGCCGCACACTCACCGCCGTCCAGCTTCAGATGGAGTACTACGAGCTGTCCCGCAAATATGTCGAGGAGCGGTTCGGGTCCGACGCCGACGACCAGACCAAGGACGTCCTGGCCCGCTGGGAGGACACCCTCACCCGCCTCGAGAACGACCCCATGAGCCTCGCCGGCGAACTGGACTGGGTCGCCAAGCGGGAACTCATGGAGGGCTACCGCCGCCGTGACGGCCTCGACTGGGACGCGGCGAAACTGCACCTCCTGGACCTCCAGTACGCCGACGTACGGGCCGAGAAAGGCCTCTACAACCGTCTCGCGGCCCGCGGGCGCATGAAGCGGCTCCTCGACGAGCCGGAGGTCCTGCGGGCCAAGGCCAAGCCCCCGGAGGACACCCGCGCGTACTTCCGCGGCCGCTGCCTCGAGCAGTACGCCGACGACGTCGCCGCCGCCTCCTGGGACTCGGTCATCTTCGACCTCCCGGGCCGGGACTCGCTCCAGCGCGTCCCAACCCTCGAACCACTTCGCGGAACGCGAAATCACGTCAAGGAGCTCCTGGACCGCTGCCGCACCGCAGAAGACCTGGTCAGGGTCCTGTCAGGCGGCTGAACAGGCCTGAGGAAGCTCTCCCGCGGCGGGGTGGAAACCCCGCCGCAAGGGAATCATCGAGATGGCCCTCGTACGTTGGAACAACTACGGGGCCGATGTCAGACCAGCCTTGTAGGGTCTGATCACCACCGATCGGCAGGAAGCCGACCTGCCGAACATGTCGGGCGAACTGAGCGGGGTGAGGGTTATGGCGACCAAGGACACCGGCGGCGGCCAGCAGAAGGCGACGCGCTCCACGGAGGAGGTCGAGGAGCAGGCCCAGGAGGCCGAGGCCCAGGGCGACCTCAAGGAACGGCACGAGAAGCTGAGCGACGACGTGGACTCCGTGCTGGACGAAATCGATGATGTGCTCGAGGAGAATGCTGAGGATTTCGTGAGGTCGTTCGTTCAAAAGGGCGGACAGTAGTCACATCCATGAACGACGGGGGATCGAAAAAGTGCTCGTCGTGCCAGAAGTCTCTTCCGGTCGGCGCATTCGCGAGCAACAGCTCCAGGCCTGACGGGCTTCAGGCCAACTGTCGCGAATGCGCTGCGGAGTACTACCGGCGCCGACGGGAAGCTCAGGGCAAGACGGTCCGCGTGAAGGTTCCGGTTCCTCGGGGCCACAAGCGGTGCCCGCAGTGCGAGCAGGTCAAGCCGCACTCCGAGTGGGAGCGCAACAAGTCGTCCTCGGATGGCTGGTCGAGTTACTGCCGTGAGTGTCGCGCGGAGCGGAACCGGATCAGCTACTTCCAACGCAAGTACGGTCTGAGCCCGGCCGAGTTGGATGCGATGGTCGCAGAGCAGCACGGCGTCTGCTGTATCTGCCTAGCGGCTCCTGCGGAACATGTGGATCACTGCCACGAGACGGGTAGGGTCCGAGGCGTACTGTGCTTCAGCTGCAACGCTGCACTGGGGCAGTTCAAAGATCGGCCCGATGCCATAAGGCGGGCTGCTGCTTATGTGGAAGGAAACGCGTGGAAGCCAACACTCGTAGCACCGGGCGTCTACCAGCTGCCTTCCTGACGCCTGGGTCCTCGTCCTTCATGGACTTCCTCTCCGAGCACCAGCCGGAGCTGCTGCCCGGTAAGAGGCAGTTGCCCCCGACGCAGGGTGTGATTGAGGCGCCGCACGGGACGACGATCGTGGCAGTGACGTTCCCGGGCGGGGTCGTGCTCGCCGGTGACCGTCGGGCCACCATGGGCAACGTCATCGCTCAGCGGGACATCGAGAAGGTGTTCCCGGCGGACGAGTACTCGGCCGTCGGTATCGCCGGCACGGCGGGTCTGGCCGTGGAGATGGTGAAGCTGTTCCAGCTGGAGCTGGAGCACTTCGAGAAGGTCGAGGGGGCGCAGCTCTCGCTGGAGGGCAAGGCGAACCGTTTGTCGACCATGATTCGTGGCAACTTGGGCATGGCCATGCAGGGCTTGGCCGTCGTGCCGCTGTTCGCCGGGTTCGATGTGGACCGGGGCAAGGGGCGGATCTTCTCGTACGACGTCACGGGCGGCCGTTCCGAGGAGCACAACTACGCTGCCACGGGTTCCGGCTCGATCTTCGCGCGTGGGGCGATGAAGAAGCTGTTCCGTGAGGACCTGTCGGAGGAGCAGGCGACCACGCTGGTGGTGCAGGCTTTGTACGACGCGGCCGACGACGACTCGGCGACCGGTGGTCCCGATGTCGCGCGCCGGATCTATCCGATCGTCACGGTGATCACCGAGGACGGTTTCCGCAGGCTCACCGACGACGAGTCTTCGGAGATCGCCCGTTCGATCCTCGAGCGCCGGCTGCAGGAGCCGGACGGCCCGCGTGCCGCTCTGCTGTAGCGGTCGGTCCGGTTCTTGTTGCAGGTGATCCAGTGATTTCGACAGAAAGGGACGGATAACCGGTGTCGACGCCGTTCTATGTCTCACCCCAGCAGGCGATGGCGGATCGCGCGGAGTATGCGCGCAAGGGCATCGCTCGTGGCCGCAGCCTGGTTGTGCTGCAGTATGCCGACGGCATTGTGTTCGTCGGGGAGAACCCGTCCCGTGCGCTGCACAAGTTCAGCGAGATCTATGACCGGATCGGCTTCGCGGCGGCCGGTAAGTACAACGAGTACGAGAATCTGCGGATCGGTGGTGTGCGGTATGCCGATCTTCGTGGGTACACGTACGACCGTGACGATGTGACCGCGCGTGGTCTGGCGAACGTGTACGCGCAGACGTTGGGCACGATTTTCTCGTCGGCGGGTGAGAAGCCGTACGAGGTGGAGCTGGTGGTCGCGGAGGTCGGTGAGACTCCGGACGGTGACCAGATCTACCGGTTGCCGCATGACGGGTCGATCGTGGATGAGCACGGTTCGGTCGCGGTGGGTGGTAATGCGGAGCTGATCAGTAACTATCTGGATCAGCGGCACCAGGACGGGATGACGCTGGCGGAGGCGCTGAAGCTGGCGGTTCAGGCGTTGTCGCGTGAGTCGAACGGTACGCAGCGGGAGATTCCGGCGGAGCGGCTGGAGGTCGCGGTGCTGGATCGTACGCGTCCGCAAGCGCGGAAGTTCAAGCGTGTCGTGGGTCGTCAGCTGGCGCGGTTGCTGGAGGCGGACGGTGCGGCGACGGAGGCGGAGGGTTCCGAGGAGGAGGGCTCCGAGGAGGAGTAGGCCGCCCGTAGTGCCCGCAGTACCCGTAGTGCCCGTACGACGTTCCTCTTCACCCTTCTGTGCCCCGGCCGGGTCGACCGCCGGGGCGCAGGGCGTTTCAGGGGGTGTTTGGTGGGGCTGTGGAGCCTCGTACGACGAGGTGGACGGGGATGTCTCCGGCGTCGGGTGTTCGGCCGTCCAGGACGGCGAGGAGGGCGTGCATGCCGCGTTCGCCGAAGAGTTCGGCGTCGAGGCGGACGGTGGTGAGTTCGGGGTCGAGGGCGGTGGCGAGGGCGAGGTCGTCGAGGCCGGTGACGGAGAGGTCGTCGGGGATGCGTAGGCCGAGGCGTCGGGCGGCTTTGTAGGCGCCGGCGGCGAGTTTGTCGTCGTCGCAGACGACGGCGGTGGGGCGGTGGGTGCCGGGTGTGCTCAGGGCGGCTTCCGTGGCGGCGAGGGCGCTCTCGATGGAGATGGGTGCCGGGGTGGTCCGCAGGGTGGTTCCGGGGGTGGCTGCGAGGCGTGTGGCGAGTTCGTGTGCGCGTACTTGGAAGGTCCAGGAGGGGATGTCGGCGGCGAGGTGGAGGAAGTGGCGGTGGCCGAGGCGGAGCAGGTGTTCGGTGACTTGGTGGATGCCGTCGGTGATGTCGAGGTTGACGGTGGCGGCGCCGAGGCTGCCGGTGGGGTCGCTGTCGAGCATGACGAGGGGGAGTTGGTCGCCGCGGATGGCGGTGAGGGCGTCGGCGGCCATGGAGGAGGCGATGACGCCGTCGAGGGCGGCCTGGGCGGAGGCGAAGGGGTCGCGGGCGGGGCCGACGCCTTGGGGGGAGGGGTAGAGGACGACGCCGAAGCCGTGGTCGGCGGCGACGCGTGCGGCGCCGGTGTAGACGCCGGCGAAGAATTCGGTGGTGAGGGCGGGGACGACGAGGAGGACGGTGCGGGTGTGGCCGAGGCGGAGGTTGCGGGCGGCGAGGTTGGGGCGGTAGCCGAGGTCGCGTGCGGCTTGGCGTACGCGTTCGGCGGTGGTTTCGGCGACGCGGCCGCGCCATTTGTCGCCGAGGACCAGGGAGACGGCGGCCTGGGAGACGCCTGCGGCCTGGGCGACGTCTCGGCTTGTGGGGCGGGTGCTGCGTTGTGCCACCGTCCGCGTGCTCCTTCGTGTGGACTCGTGAACAGCGCACATCGTACGTATGACGTCAGGACATTATACGTAAAACCTCAGTCGGGTGGGTGGGGGTGAGCGGTGTGGCGGCCGGTTTGACGAGGCTGTGGAGGTGGGCGTAGGCGACGGCCTGGACCCGCGGTCGCGGAGGTTGATTTTGGTCAGGATGCGGGAGACGTGGCTCTTTCGAACTCGAGCAGGAAGGCCGCTGACCAGATGCACACTCGGAAGCACCGAATCCGAGCCCTGCTCCTGGCGCTCAATCACGATGGTGGGCGATCTGTTCGTCTCGGCTCCGTCCGTCCAGGCCTGCGAGCCGGTCAACATCGTGCACACGGAAAAGGTGAAGGTCGGCCCGTACGACCTGACAGTCGGCTTGCCGTCTCGCTCGGCCGTCGCACTCGCGGGATCACGGCCTCTGTGGCTGTGGTCCCGTGTCACGGTGCACGTCAGGCCGTGGAGACAGCCGAGGCCGGGTTGTCCGCGTGTCGGTCCGGATCCAGCCGTGACTGTCCGGCCATGAGCATGAGAACGCTGACCGTGAGTCCCAGCACGCCACACGCCGCCGCCCAGCTCGGACCGCCGTGTTCCAGGACCAGCCCGACGACGGCGGATCCGAGTGCCATGCCCGAGGTCATCAGCGTGACGAGCCAGGCGAACGCCTCCGTGACGGTGCCCGCCGGGGCGAGCTCTCCGACCAGGACGAAGGAGACGGTCAGTACCGGTGCGAGGAACAGCCCGGTCAGCACCATCAGGCCGGACATCAAGGGCGGCCCGGGCAGGAGGCACAGGAGCGCGTAGCCGGGAGCCAGGCAGAGGGTCAGCAGCAGGGCCCGCCGAGCGGGCGGGACCGGCCAGTGGCGTACGGCGCCGTAGGCGAGTCCCCCGACGAGGGCGCCGAAGGCATTGAGGGCCAGGAGCGCCGGAGCACCCCCGGGCACGCGGTGTTCCTCTGCGTAGGCCACGACGACGACATTGAGCGTGCCGAGTGCGACGCCCACGCCGGTGAGTCCGACCAGCAGGACGACGAGACCCCGGCTGCGCAGCGGGCCGAGCCAGTCGGCCTCGCGTGCGGGTGCCCGCCAGGTCCGGGCGGGCTCGGCGGTGCCGGCCACCAGCACGCCCGCGAGTCCCAGCAGCGCGGCGGCCCACAAGGCCGTCACGGGTGAGGCGACGGCGACACAGCCGGCGACGATCAGCGGCCCGCCCACGAAGATCAGTTCCTGGGAGGCGGAATCCAGGGCGTAGGCCGACTCCAGTTTGTCGTCCGGGACGACGGTCGGCCACAGTGCCCTCAGGCAGGGTTCCAGTGGCGGTGACGCCGCTCCCGCCAGGACTGCTCCGGCGATCACGGGAGCCTGTCGGTCGGGGGTCGCCGCGATCACCAGGAACCCGCAGCCCGCCAGCAGGGCTGCGGGCAGCAGCACCAGGGTTTGGCCGACACGGTCCACCAGACGGCCGAGCAGCGGTCCTCCCACGGCCGTGGCCATGGCGAACGCGCCGACGACGAGTCCGACGAACCCGTACGGCGCGTCGTCCTCGCGCAGGGCCAGGGGGATCGCCACGGTGGCCATTCCGCTTGGGAGCCGCCCGACAAGGGTGCCCACCAGCAGCCGGGCCACATGGGGACTTCGCAGGAGGCTCACGTACCTCATGAGAGGCCTCTGTCGGCGTCGGAAGCCGAGGCGTCTTCGGTCAGGTGCGCGTACGGCGCGGCCGGGCTGAGCGTGTTCGTCACTGAATGTCCCTGTCGCATGACCTTGCCTGAAGGGTTTGGTTATACGTAACACTTAGCCGGGCGGGCCGCTTCGGGTCAACCCCGCCATGGGGCGGGAGCGGGTGTTGGTGGCGTTTCTGGCGGTGTGTCACATGCCGTGCCGCTGATGCCGTTGCCGGGCGCGTTGGGCATGTCGACGCCGGCGGGTGGCGCCGTTCGGGGGTTTGCGGTGCCGGGTGTCGCGGGCGGTGTGTCGTTGCTGGTTTTGCTGGTCACGGGGCGGGTATTGGCAGCTCCGGCCGCGCGTGCGGTGGTTGCGGCTTCATCGGAAAATGATCCGAACCGTGCTGCCGAATCCCGTTTCAGTTCAGGGGATCGGGCGTAATGTTCAGTCATGGACCGCCGCATTTTCGGGCTGGAGAACGAGTACGGCGTCACGTGCACGTTCAGGGGACAGCGCCGCCTGTCGCCTGACGAGGTGGCGCGGTACCTCTTCCGCCGTGTCGTGTCATGGGGCCGTAGCAGCAATGTCTTTCTGCGGAACGGCGCCCGCCTGTATCTCGACGTGGGTTCGCATCCGGAATACGCGACACCGGAATGTGACAACGTGACCGAGTTGGTCACCCACGACAAGGCCGGTGAGCGCATTCTCGAGGGACTCCTGGTGGACGCGGAACGACGCCTGCACGAGGAGGGAATCGCGGGCGACGTCTACCTCTTCAAGAACAACACGGACTCGGCGGGCAACTCCTATGGTTGTCACGAGAACTATCTGGTGGCCCGGCACGGGGAGTTCTCCCGGCTCGCGGACATCCTCATTCCGTTCCTGGTGACCCGCCAGCTGCTGTGCGGCGCGGGCAAGGTGCTGCAGACGCCCCGTGGGGCGGTGTACTGCGTCAGTCAGCGGGCGGAGCACATCTGGGAGGGCGTCTCCTCGGCGACGACGCGTTCCCGGCCGATCATCAACACGCGTGACGAGCCGCACGCGGACGCGGAGCGTTACCGCCGGCTGCATGTCATCGTGGGTGACTCGAACATGTCCGAGACGACGATGCTGCTGAAGGTCGGCGCGACGGATCTGGTGCTGCGCATGATCGAGGCGGGCACGGTGATGCGGGATCTGACCCTGGAGAACCCGATCCGGGCGATCCGTGAGGTCAGTCATGACATCACGGGCCGGCGCAAGGTGCGGCTGGCGAGCGGGCGTGAGGCCTCGGCGCTGGAGGTGCAGCGCGAGTACTACGAGAAGGCCGTGGACTTCTGCGAGCGCCGCGGGATCCGTACGGGCACGGTCGAGCAGGTCCTGGAGCTGTGGGGTCGTACGCTCGACGCGATCGAGGCGGAGGACCTGGACCGGATCGGCACCGAGATCGACTGGGTGATGAAGTACCAGCTCATCGAGCGGTACCGGGCCAAGCACAACATGACGATGTCGCATCCGCGGGTGGCGCAGATAGACCTCGCCTACCACGACATCCATCGTCGTCGTGGTCTGTACTACCTGTTGGAGCGCAAGGGGCAGGCGGCGCGGATCTGCAACGACCTGAAGATCTTCGAGGGCAAGTCGGTGCCGCCGCAGACCACTCGGGCGCGGTTGCGCGGTGACTTCATCCGGCGGGCGCAGGAGCAGCGCCGGGACTTCACGGTGGACTGGGTGCATCTGAAGCTCAACGACCAGGCGCAGCGGACCGTGTTGTGCAAGGACCCGTTCCGTTCGGTGGACGACCGGGTGGAGAAGTTGATCGCCGGTATGTGATCGCCGGAACGCAACACGGGCGCCGTACGTTTCCCGTACGGCGCCCTTCTCACGTCGTAGAGTTGCGCGCACGCCCTTGACAAGATCGACCGATTACGAGGCCTTCATCGTGCGCCGACGCTCACTGCTCCTTGCCGCCGTTCCCGTGGGACTGGTCACTCTTTCCGCGTGCGGTGACGAAAAGTCCGACTCGAGCAAGGCGAGCGAGGACGCGTCGCCCTCGGCTTCGGAGACGTCCGCGGCGCCCGCGCCGAAGATCGTGGACGGTCCGCTGCCGGCCATCACGGCGGGGACGAAGTTCGGTGAGAAGCCGACGGTGGCCAAGGGCACGGGTGAGCCGTCGGACCAGCTCGCGGTGAAGACGGTGATCGCGGGCGGTGGTCAGACGGTCGCGGAGAAGGACTTCATCTGGGCCAACTACCTGGGCCAGATCTGGGACACCGGGAAGGTCTTCGACAACTCCTACGACCGCAAGACGCCGCTGTTCATCCAGCTCGCGGAGGGCTCCATCATCGACGGCTGGCGCTATGCGCTGACCGGGAAGAAGGTGGGCAGCCGGGTGGAGTTCTCGGTGCCGCCGACCTGGGGTTACGGCAAGGAGGGCCAGTCGCAGGCGGGTATCGAGGGCACCGACACGCTGGTGTTCGTGGTGGACCTGGAGGACACCTTCAACGCCAAGAGCTCCGCCAAGGGCACGGACGTCCCGCAGGACGACGGGGAGCTGCCGAAGGTCGGTACGAACACCGACGGCAAGGCGCCCTCCGTCGACATCCCCAAGGCGGACCCGCCGACGAAGCTGGTGGCGACCTATGTGATCGAGGGCGACGGCGAGAAGGTCGCGGCAGACAGCACGGTGGTCGTGCAGTACCAGGGCTTCGTCTGGGACACGGGCAAGAAGTTCGACTCGTCGTACGACCGCAGTGCGCCCACGTCGTTCTCGCTGCAGCAGGTCGTCAAGGGGTGGGCGCAGGGTCTGACCGGCAAGAAGGTGGGCAGCCGGGTCCTGATCGTGATTCCGCCGTCGCTGGGCTACGGGGACAACCCGCCGAGTGGCAGCGGTATCGAGAAGGACTCCACGATGGTGTTCGTGGTCGACATCCTCGCGGCGTCGTGACGCCGTCCGGGATGAAAGACTGTCCGTGTTGCCTTTCCGTAGACAAGCAGGAGCAGTGACGTGAGCAACGAGAAGCCCGAGATCGACTTCCCCGAAGGCGAGCCCCCGGCGGACCTCGAGATCAAGGACATCTGGGAGGGCGACGGCGAGGTTGCACAGGCCGGTCAGACCGTCACCGTCCACTACGTGGGTGTCTCCTTCAGCACGGGTGAGGAGTTCGACGCCAGCTGGAACCGTGGCGCGCCGTTCCGTTTCCCGCTGGGTGGCGGCCGTGTCATCAAGGGCTGGGACCAGGGTGTGCAGGGCATGAAGGTCGGCGGTCGTCGCCGGCTGACCATCCCGCCGCACCTGGCCTACGGCGACCAGAGCCCGACCCCGGCGATCAAGCCCGGTGAGACGCTGATCTTCGTCGTGGACCTGATCGCCGTCTGACCGCCGTCCGACGGTCGTCCGATCGGTCGCGACCGGCCGGGGTCCATGCCTGCGCGGGCATGGGCCCTCGGCTTTTGTTGGGGGACCGCGGGGCGGTACGGTCGACGATCGTAAGCACCAAAGGGGAGGCGAAGGGCGTCGATGGCCATTGCCAAGGCCGAGCGGCTGATGAACCTCGCGCTGTGCCTGCTGGGGACGCGCAGGCCGCTGAGCAAGCGGGAGCTGCGCGACTCGATCGAGGCCTACGTCGAGGCTTCCAGGGCGGGCGGGGTCGGCTCGAGGGCGGATTCCGGTGCCGCGAGTGATGACTCCTTCAACCGGATGTTCGAGCGGGACAAGGACGATCTGCGCGAGCTCGGCCTGGTCATCGAGACGGTGGAGAGCCTGGACGGCGAGATCGGTTACCTGGCGCGCCGGGACAGCAACCGTCTGCCGCCGATCACGCTGGACGCCGAGGAGGCCGCCGCCCTCGGGCTGGCCGCGAAGGTGTGGCAGCAGGCCCGGCTCGCGGGTGCGGCCAGCGGCGCTCTGCAGAAGCTGCGCGCGGCCGGTCTGCCCGAGGACGTCGACCCGTACGAGGCGCATGGCGCGCTGGAGCCCCGGATCCCCGTGCACGAGGCGGCGTTCGAGCCGCTGATGCTGGCCTGCCGTGACCGCCGCCCGGTGGTGTTCGACTACCGCAAGGCCACCGCCGCACACCCCGAGCCCCGCCATGTGGAGCCGTGGGCGCTGGAGTGCTGGCGCGGTCATTGGTATCTGGCGGGCTTCGACCGGGACCGGGGTGCCGAGCGGGTGTTCCGGCTGTCGCGGATCACCGGCAGGGTCCGCTCGCGCGGCGCGAGTTTCACCGCGTCCGTCCCCGATGTCGTGACCGTGCGGGAGACCGTGGCGAGCTGGGCGGGGGAGACCGCCGACCGCAGCGCGCTGATCCGGCTGCGCGCGGGTGCGGGGTACCCCTTGCGGGCGAAGGCCACCGCCGTCCGGGAACTCGGGGACGGGTGGGACGAGTTGGAGATTCCGTACGGGCACGGGCTGGACGCCTGGCTGGTGGAGTTCGGGCCGGACGTGGTGGTCCTGGAACCGGCGGAGCTGCGGGCGGACGTCGTGGACCGGCTGCGGGCCGTGGCCAAGGGCTGAGGGGGAGCGGAGCAAGACAGTGGCAGGCAAACCGGTCAGGCCGGCGAACGCGATCGACCAGACGCGGCGGATGCTCTCCCTGGTGACGTATCTCAGGGAACGCCCGGGTGCGCGGATCGAGGACGTGGCACGCGCCTTCGGCATCACCGAGGACGAACTGGTCTCGGATCTCGACGTGCTGCCCATGTGCGGCACGAGCTTCCGTGGCGGCGATCTGCTCGACATCGACACCGACGGCGAGCGCATCTGGTGGCACAATCCGGCGGCGCTGGGCGCGGAGGCCGCCGAGCCGCTGCGGCTGGCGGCCGACGAGGCGACCGCGCTGCTGGTGGCCGCGCGTGCGGTGGCGACGCTGCCCGGTCTGCGCGAGGGCGACCGGCAGGCGCTGCTGCGGGCGACGGCGAAGGTGGAGGCGGCGGCCGGTGAGGCGGCGGGCGCCAGCGCGCGGCTGTCGGTGACGTTCGAGTCCGAGGGTGGGGTCTTCGCGGACGTCGACCGGGCGATCTCCGAGCGCCGCCGGCTGTGGATCCGCTACTACTCGCCCGCTCGGGACGAGCTCAGCGAGCGCGAGATCGACCCCATCCGCCTGGTCAGCGTGGGGCACACGTATGTGGAGGCGTGGTGCCGGCGCTCCGAGGCGCGGCGCACGTTCCGTCTGGACCGGGTCGCCGAGATCAAGATCCTCGACGAGCCGTCGGCGCCGCCGGAGATCGAGCTGCGGGATCTGTCGGAGGCGCTGGTGCAGCCGGCCGCCGAGGACCCGGAGGTCGTGGCCGAGGTGGGGCCGGGCGGCCGCTGGGTCGCCGAGTACTACCCGCACGACAGCGCCGATGAGCTTCCCGACGGCGGGCTGCGTATCACTCTGCGCACGCCCGATCCGGCCTCGCTCAGGCGCCTGGCCCTGCGGCTCGGCCGCGACGGCCGGATCGTCTCGCCGCCGGACCTCGCCGACAGCGCCCGCCGTGCCGCCCGTGACGCGCTGGCCGCGTACGACGGCATCGAGGCGCGGGAGGCCGCCGACGGCGTCGGGGCACCGGCTGCGGCCGACGCGTCGGACGGTGTGCGGGACGACGGGCGGATCGACGGTCGGTTCGACGGGCAGTTCGAGGGGCGGGAGCAGCTGTGAGCGAGTCGGTGGCGTCCGGTGCGCGGGGCATCTCGGTGGCTTCGGCGTTCGCGGGGATGCGGAGTGTGGGTCCGGTGACGTTCCGGGCGGGCTGCCCGGACTGCCGGGGCCGCTTCGAGCTGGCCGCCGGTGCCCTGCTGCTGGCCATCGGCGCCACCACCCGCACCACGTTCTACTCGTTCACCTGTCCCGACTGCGGCTCGGCCGTGCGCAAGCCGGCCGGTGAGCGGATCGTCGAGCTGCTCCTCGGCGGCGGGGTGCGGACCCTGCGGCTGCACACGCCGTAGCAGGCCCTAGGCTCGGCGTCATGTTCTGGTCGATGTTCGCGGTAGCCGTGGGTTTCGTGGGTCTCGCCGTGCTCGCGGTGTTCGCCGTCCGTGTCTTCGTGGAGGCGCGGCGGCTGGGCCGGCAGGTCACGGAGTCCGCCCGGCGTATCAACCGGGCCGCCGAGGAGCTCGAGCGGGCCTCGGTGAGCGCGGCCGGGGCTGTGGACGCGCTGTGAGCGGCGCTGTGGCGGCCCTGGCGTGGGGCTGTGGTGGTTCTGTGAGTCCGGCGGCGAATGCGTTTTGGACCACTTCGCCCTCCCGTCGCGGTGCCGGGGCCGGGTAGTGTGCAGATCGCGGCCCGGAGAACGAGGCCCGGACCGCTGACCGGGAGTACGCACGGGGATTGCCTCACGTTTACCCCTGAGCGTTACGATCGCTGCCAGCACGATCGTTCGGACACTTGTCCGACCGGTCGGACAGCACCCCCACCCAGCCGCCTCGGTGAGAAGGTAAAGAGTTATGTTCGGAAAGCTCGGCGCCCCCGAGATCATTCTCATCCTCGTCGTCATCATCCTGTTGTTCGGCGCGAAGAAGCTTCCGGACATGGCCCGCTCTCTCGGCAAGTCCGCGCGCATCCTCAAGAGCGAGGCCAAGGCGATGAAGGAGGAGGGCAGCAGCACCGCCACCCCTGCGGGCCCGCCGAACCCCGGTGAGGAGCCCCCGGCGCAGCGCACCATCCAGGCCGCCCCCGGTGATGTGACCAGCTCCCGCCCGGTCACCGAGCCGACGGACACGACCAAGCGCTGACGCAGGGCCGGTGACCTCCGGCCCGCCGCACGAGATGGGAACGTGGGTTGCTGAAGTCTGCCCGCAAGGAGGAGAAGGACCCGGAGGGGCGGATGCCCCTCGCGGATCACCTTCGTGAGCTGCGCAACCGGCTCACGAAGGCAGTGCTGGCCATCGTCCTCGTGACGATCGTGGCCGCCTTCTTCTACAAGGACATCATCGAGTTCTTCACGAACCCGATTCTGAGCGCGGTGGGGTGCGATTCGACCTTCTCCGAGCTGGCGCAGGAACGCAGCGGAACCTGCGCCCGCATCGTCCTGAACGGTCTGCTCACCCCCTTCACGCTCGCCCTCAAGGTTTCCCTGATGGCGGGTGTGATCTTCGCGTCGCCGGTCTGGCTCTACCAGCTGTGGGCGTTCGTCGCCCCAGGCCTGCACAAGCACGAGCGCAAGTACGCCTATGCCTTCGTCGGCACGGGTGTCCCGCTGTTCATCGGCGGCGCGTTCTTCGCGTACAAGACGCTGCCGACGATGGCGAAGGTGCTCCTCGAGTTCTCGCCGGCGGATCTGGACAACCAGCTCCCTCTGGACGACCTGCTCGACCTGATCGTCCGCATGGTGCTCGTCTTCGGTCTCTCCTTCGAGCTGCCGCTTCTGCTGGTCATGCTCAACCTGACCGGAGTGCTGACCGGCAAGCGCATGCTCGGCTGGTGGCGAGGCATGATCATGGGCATCACGGTCTTCGCGGCCGTGGCGACGCCCAGCACCGATCCGCTCACCATGCTGGCGCTCGCGGGACCGATCTGGATTCTCTACTTCTGCGCGACCGCCTTCTCCCTGCTGAACGACCGCCGAAAGCGTCGTCGCGACGCGCTGGGTCCCGCCGACGACGAGGCCTCCGAGCTGGACCTCACCCCCGACGACATCGGCGAGGTCGAGTCCGTGTCGGCGAGCCGCACCCTGCCGGAACAGGCGGGCCCGGAACGCGTCAACGGATACGACGACGTGACCTGATCGACGACGTGACCTGATCACCGTGACGGACAGCGGCCGGCGCGCACACCCTGCGCGGCCGGCCGCTGGTGCGTTCCGGCGTGGGCCCCGCTTCCGCGTCCCCGCGCGGGGCCCGGCGCACGCTGTGGCCGCGACAGCACGCACAGTAGGCCCCTGAACTGCGTGATCGCAGGTTTCACGGGCTCTGATCCGGATATTGATCGTCCTGTTGTCACAGGCTCCCGGTACGCTCGAAAGCACGATGACAGAGGACCTCTCCCCGGCCGAGCGGTATGCGGCGGCGCGCAGGCGTGCCGTCGAGCAGGCCACCGCGCTCGCTTCCTTCCGCGAGATGTACGACTTCGGTCTCGACCCCTTCCAGATCGAGGCCTGTCAGGCACTCGAGGCGGGCAAGGGCGTCCTGGTGGCCGCTCCCACCGGCTCCGGCAAGACGATCGTGGGCGAGTTCGCCGTCCACCTCGCCCTCCAGCAGGGCAAGAAGTGCTTCTACACGACACCCATCAAGGCGCTGTCGAACCAGAAGTACTCCGACCTGTGCCGCCGTTACGGCGCCGAGAAGGTCGGCCTGCTCACCGGCGACAACAGCGTCAACTCCGACGCCCCGGTGGTCGTGATGACCACCGAGGTCCTGCGGAACATGCTGTACGCCGGCTCGCAGACCCTCCTCGGCCTCGGGTACGTGGTCATGGACGAGGTGCACTACCTCTCCGACCGCTTCCGGGGCGCCGTATGGGAGGAAGTGATCATCCACCTCCCCGAGTCGGTCACCCTGGTCTCCCTCTCCGCGACCGTGTCCAACGCCGAGGAGTTCGGCGACTGGCTGGACACCGTCCGCGGCGACACCGAGGTGATCGTCTCCGAGCACCGGCCCGTGCCGCTGTTCCAGCACGTGCTCGCCGGACGGCGGATGTACGACCTGTTCGAGGAGGGCGAGGGCCACCGCAGGGCGGTCAACCCCGACCTCACCCGCCTGGCCAGGATGGAGGCCAGCAGGCCCTCCTACCAGGACCGCAGACGCGGCCGTAACAACATGCGCGAGGCTGACCGGGAGCGCGAGCGTAGACAGCGGTCCCGGGTCTGGACGCCCGGCCGCCCCGAGGTCATCGAGCGGCTCGACGCCGAGGGCCTGCTGCCCGCGATCACCTTCATCTTCAGCCGCGCCGCCTGCGAGGCCGCCGTCCAGCAGTGCCTGTACGCCGGACTGCGCCTCAACGACGAGGACGCGCGGGCCGAAGTGCGCACCCTCGTAGAGGAGCGCACGGCCGCGATCCCCCGCGAGGACCTGCACGTCCTCGGCTACTACGAATGGCTGGAGGGCCTCGAGCGCGGTATCGCCGCCCACCACGCGGGCATGCTGCCGACGTTCAAGGAGGTCGTCGAGGAACTGTTCGTGCGCGGCCTGGTCAAGGCCGTCTTCGCGACCGAGACCCTGGCCCTCGGCATCAACATGCCCGCCCGGTCGGTGGTCCTGGAGAAGCTCGTCAAGTGGAACGGCGAACAGCACGCCGACATCACCCCCGGCGAGTACACCCAGCTGACGGGCCGTGCGGGACGGCGCGGGATCGACGTCGAGGGCCATGCCGTCGTGCTGTGGCAGCGCGCCATGAACCCCGACCACCTCGCGGGACTGGCCGGCACGCGCACGTACCCGCTGCGCTCCAGCTTCAAGCCGTCGTACAACATGGCGGTCAACCTGGTCGACCAGTTCGGGCGGCACCGCTCGCGGGAGCTGCTGGAGACGTCCTTCGCCCAGTTCCAGGCGGACCGCTCGGTCGTCGGGATCTCCCGCCAGGTGCAGCGCAACGAGGAGGGCCTGGAGGGTTACAAGGCCTCCATGACCTGCCACCTCGGCGACTTCGAGGAGTACGCCCGGCTGCGGCGCGAACTCAAGGACCGCGAGACCGAGTTGGCCCGGGAGGGCGCGTCCCAGCGGCGGGCCGAGGCGGCCGTCGCCCTGGAGAAGCTCAAGCCGGGCGACGTCATCCACGTCCCGACGGGCAAGTACGCCGGTCTGGCACTGGTCCTGGACCCCGGACTGCCGGCCGGGCGGGCCAACGGGCACCGCGGCTTCGAACAGCACGACGGTCCACGACCGCTGGTGCTGACGGCCGAACGGCAGGTCAAGCGGCTGGCGTCGATGGACTTCCCGGTGCCGGTCGAGGCGCTGGAGCGGATGCGGATCCCCAAGTCGTTCAACCCGCGCTCCCCGCAGTCCCGTCGGGACCTGGCGTCCGCGCTGCGCACCAAGGCCGGGCACATCCCGCCGGAGAGGGCCCGCAAGAAGCGGTCGCAGGCCGCCGACGACCGCGAGATCGCGCGGCTGCGGACCACGATCCGCGCCCACGCCTGCCACGGGTGCAACGAGCGTGAGGACCACGCCCGTTGGGCCGAGCGCTACCACCGGCTGCTGCGGGACACCTCGCAGCTGGAGCGGCGGATCGAGGGACGGACCAACACCATCGCCCGCACCTTCGACCGGATCGTCGCGCTGCTCACCGAACTCGACTACCTGCGGGGCGACGAGGTCACCGACGACGGAAAGCGGCTTGCCCGGCTGTACGGCGAGCTTGACCTGCTGGCCAGCGAGTGCCTGCGGGCCGGCGTGTGGGAAGGACTCGCCCCCGCCGAACTCGCCGCCTGCGTCTCCGCGCTGGTCTACGAGGCGCGGGTCGGCGACGACGCGATGGCACCGAAGCTGCCGTCGGGCAAGGCCAAGGCCGCGCTGGGCGAGATGGTCCGGATCTGGGGGCGGCTCGACGCCCTGGAGGAGGACTTCCGGATCAACCAGACCGAAGGGGTCGGGCAGCGCGAGCCCGATCTCGGGTTCGCCTGGGCCGCGTACATGTGGGCTTCCGGGAAGGGGCTCGACGAGGTGCTGCGGGAGGCGGAGATGCCGGCGGGCGACTTCGTGCGGTGGTGCAAGCAGGTGATTGATGTGCTCGGGCAGATCTCTGCGGCTGCTCCTGCGGAGGGCTCTACCGTGGCGAAGGCTGCGCGTAAGGCTGTTGAGCAGGTGCTGCGGGGTGTTGTCGCCTATTCGTCCGTCGGGTGACTTGTTGTATTGCGGGTGCGGGGAGTCTGTGGCTGGTCGCGCAGTTCCCCGCGCCCCTTAGGTGCGTCCCCTTAGCGCTTGTTCAGGAATGAGCGCCAACTTCCGTACGCGGTGATGTCGTTCGCGTCTCTCAGCGCGCTCGGCTCGCACAGGAAGCCCGGGACGGTGTTTCCGTCCGACAGGGCCACGCTTCCCAGGGCCATCGGGCGGGGGAGCGACGACAGCAGGCGGCCCAATCCCTCCGCCGGGAGACGCCAGATCTCCGTTTCGATCTCCGCGCCTCCTTCGCCCACATACTCCAGGCCCGGCTTCGGTGGTGTCGTCCGCAGGGCGTGCAGGCGGTAGACCGGCGCCGTTGTCGTCGTACGGTCCAGGCGGGCGCCCAGGGACAGGAGTTGGGGGTTCAGGGGCTGGTCCGTCAGGTGGGCGCCCACGACGGCCACGTACGCCGAGGGTTGGAGCAGGGCCGCGATCCTCGCGAGGCGCTCGTCCGTGTGGGACGGGCCGATCAGCATCACGCCGAACGGGAGGCCGTTCACCTCGCCCGCCGGGACGGCCACCGCCGCCAGGTCGAAGAGGTTGGTGGAGTTGGTGAAGCGGCCCAGGCGGGCGTTGGCGCCCAGGGGGTCGGCGGCGACCTCGGCAAGGGTGGGGTGGCCGGGGGTGGTGGGGAGGAAGAGGGCGTCCGCGTCGGCCAGTTCGGTCAGGGCGCGGGTGCGCAGGGCGGCCAGGCGGTCCTGGTCCGCGAAGAGGCGGTGGGCCGGGATGTCCCGGGCGCGGGTGATGATGCCGGCGACCGTGGGGTCGAGGCCCTCGCCACCCTCTTCCGTCAACTTGTCGACAAAGGCACCCACCGCTGTGTAGCGCTCGGCCACGAACGCGCCCTCGTAGAGCATCGCGGCCGCCTCGGTGAACGCGGTGAGGTCAAGGGTGCGGATCTCCGCGCCGGATGCCGCGAGCTGCCGTACCGCTGTCTCGTAGGCCCGCGACCAGCCTTCGTCGAGTTCGCCCAGCTGGGCGAGCGGGGAGACCGCGATGCGCCAGGGGCCGGGTGTGCGGGCGGGGACGGACGGGGGGACCGTGCCCGTCGTCATGTGGGACAGGGCCTGCTCGGCCTCCCGGAGTGTGCGGGCGAACACCGTCACACAGTCGAGTGAGGCGCAGGCCGGGACCACGCCCTCGGTGGGGACGAGACCACGGGTGGGCTTGAGGCCGACGATGCCGTTGAAGGCGGCGGGGACCCGGCCCGAGCCCGCCGTGTCGGTGCCGAGGGCGAAGTCGACCAGGCCGAGGGCCACCGCGACGGCCGAGCCGGAGCTGGAGCCGCCGCTGATGCGCAGGGGGTCCACGGCGTTGCGTACCGCGCCGTGCGGGGAGCGGGTGCCCACCAGGCCCGTCGCGAACTGGTCCAGGTTGGTCGTGCCGAGCAGCAGGGCGCCCGCCGCCCGTAGGCCGGCGACCACCGGGGCGTCGGCGGCGGGACGGTAGGCGTACGCGGGGCAGGCCGCCGTGGTGGGCAGGCCCGCCACGTCGATGTTGCCCTTGGCGGCGAAGAGGCGCCCGGCCAGGGGGAGGCGCTCGCCCCGGGACACGCGGTCGTCCAGTGCGCGGGCCTCCGTCTCGACCTCGTCCCTCGGGCGCAGGTCGATCCAGATCTCCGGGCGGTCGACCGCCTCGATACGGGCGTAGGCGGCGCGGACTCGGGAGAGTGTGGTGGACATCGGCTGTTCCTCTTTCAGTTCGCGGCCGGGGCCAGGACGAGCAGTGCCGTCCCCGCCTCCACCTGGTCGCCCGGGCGGGCCAGGACCTCCGCCACCACGCCGGCCATCGGCGCGTGCACCCTGGACTCCATCTTCATCGCCTCCAGCGCGAGCAGTGGCTGTCCCATCGCCACCTCGTCGCCCGGCGACACGTTCAACTGCCAGACCGACGCGGCGAATTCGGCCTCGATCAGCCGGCCGCCCGACGGGACGGTCACCTCGGCCGGTGGAGCGGGCGGTGCAAGGGCCGCCTCCGCGCGCGTGAATTCGCCCGCCGCCTCCCACGCGTCGCGCTCCGCCGCGAACGCCGCCCGCTGCCGTCCCCTGAACTCCGCTATGGAGTCGGCGTGTTCGGTCAGGAAGGCCTGGTGGTCCGCGAGCGAGAAGGTGCCCTCCTCGACGCGGGGCACGAAACGGCCGGAGACGAGGTCGGCGCGCAGGTCGAGGAGTTCGTCCGCTTCGACCGGGTACCAGCGGATCCGGTCGAAGAAGCGCAGCAGCCAGGGCGAGCCCGGCTCGAACGCGCCGCGCTGCTGCCACGGCGACCACACCTGCGTCGTACGGCCCACGAACTGGTAGCCGCCGGGGCCCTCCATGCCGTAGACGCACAGATAGGCGCCGCCGATGCCGACCGAGTTCTCGGCCGTCCAGGTGCGGGCCGGGTTGTACTTCGTCGTCACCAGGCGGTGGCGCGGGTCGAGCGGGGTGGCCACCGGGGCGCCCAGATAGACGTCCCCGAGACCCAGGACCAGGTACTCCGCCTCGAAGACCGTGTCGTAGACGTCCGCGACCGACTCCAGGCCGTTGACGCGGCGGATGAACTCGATGTTCCACGGGCACCAGGGGGCGTCCTCGCGGACCCCGGCCATGTAGCGGGCGATCGCCTCGCGGGTCGCCGGGTCGTCCCAGGACAGGGGGAGGTGCACGGTGCGGGAGGGGACGACCAGTTCGTCCGTGGGCGGGAGGGTGCGCGCCATCCGCCGTACGGCCGCAAGGAGTTCGTGCTGGGGGAGGTGGGCAGGGTCCGTCCGGATCTGGAGGGAGCGGATGCCGGGGGTGAGGTCGGTGACGCCCGGCAGGTCGGCCCGGGTCACCGCCTCCATGAGGGCGTGGACGCGCATCCGCAGGGCCAGGTCCAGCTGCATCGGGCCGAACTCGACCAGCAGGTTGTCGTCGCCGCTGCGGCGGAAGGTGACGTCGCCGTCCCGGGCGAGGACGCCGCCGTCGACGATCTCGGGGCGCGGTACGCCGTTCACTTCCACGGGCTGGAAGCGGACCGTGTCGCCGGGCCGCAGCTGGCCCAGTTTCCAGCGTTCGGAGCTGAGGACCGTCGCCGGGCACACGAACCCGCCGAGCGAGGGGCCGTCCGGGCCGAGCAGCACCGGCATGTCGCCGGTGTAGTCGACGGCGCCGACGGAGTAGGGCGTGTCGTGGATGTTGGATGGGTGCAGCCCCGCCTCGCCGCCGTCGGTGCGGGCCCAGCGCGGCTTGGGGCCGACCAGGCGCACGCCGGTGCGGGCGGAGTTGAAGTGGACCTTCCAGTCGGCGGCGTAGAAGTCGCGGATGTCGTCCTCGGTGAAGAACTCCGGTGCCGCGTGGGGGCCTTCGACGGCGCCGATGTGCCAGACGGAGGTGAACGACGGAGGCACCGTGACCGGGGCGCCCTCGGTGACCGAGCCGCCGTGCAGGACGTCCCCGGTGCGCAGGGCGCGGCCGCCGTGCCCGCCGAACCGGCCCAGTGTGAAGGTGCTCGCGCTGCCGAGGAAGGAGGGGACGTCCACGCCGCCGGCGATCAGGACATAGGTGCGCAGGCCGTGTTCCGTCGGCGCGCCGACCTCCAGCACGCCCCCGGCCGGGACCGTGGCCGGCTCCCACTGCGGCACAGGCACGCCGTCGACCGTCACCGGGGCCGGGGCGCCGGTCACGCACACGGTCGTGGGGTGGGTGAACCGCAGCGCGGGCCCCTGGAGGGTGCATTCGAGGCCCGGGGCGCCCTCGGGGTTGCCGAGCGCCCGGTTGCCGAGCCGGAAGGACCGGTCGTCCATCGGGCCGGACGGCGGGACCCCGACCTGCCAGTGGCCGGTGCGGCCGGGCCAGTCCTGCACGGTGGTGAGGGTGCCGCCGGTGACGACCTCGATCCGCGGGGTGGGGTCGTGCACCTGGGCCAGGGTGGCCGTCGAGTGGGCCGCCGTCCTGAAGCGCCTGTCCGCGAGGGCCGCGCGCACCAGGCCCAGGTTGGTCTCGATGCCGTCGACGCGGGTGCGGGCCAGCGCCTCGTCCAGGCGGCGCAGCGCATGGGCGCGGTCGGAGCCGTACGCGATGACCTTCGCGAGCATCGGGTCGTACGACGTCGTCACCTCGGTGCCGGTCTCCACCCAGCCGTCCACGCGGACGCCGCCGGGGAACTCGACCCGGGTCAGCAGGCCCGCGCCGGGCCGGTGGTCGCGGCTGGGGTCCTCGGCGTACAGCCGGGCCTCCACGGCGTGCCCGCGCGCCGGTCCCGGGTCGCGTACGACGTCCCGCTCGCCGCGTGCCAGGCGCAGCATCCAGGCGACGAGGTCGACGCCGTAGATCTCCTCGGTGACCGGGTGTTCCACCTGGAGGCGGGTGTTGACCTCCAGGAACCAGGCCTCCTCGCGGGCCGCGTCGTAGACGAACTCGACGGTGCCGGCGGAGCGGTAGCCGACCGAGGCGCACAGGTCGCGGGCGGATACGGCCAGTTGCCGTCGTACGTGGTCGGGGAGGCCGGGGGCCGGGGCCTCCTCCAGGACCTTCTGGTTGCGGCGCTGGAGCGAGCAGTCGCGGTCGCCGAAGGTGACGACCTTTCCCTCGCCGTCGCCGAAGACCTGCACCTCGACATGGCGGGCGTGTTCCACGAGCCGTTCCAGGAAGACGCCGGCGGAGGAGAAGGAGGCGGCGGCGACGCGCTGGACGCGTTCCCAGGCGTCGGTGAGGTCCTCGGGGGAGCGGCAGGCGGACATGCCGATGCCTCCGCCGCCGCCCGTGGCCTTGAGCATGACCGGATAGCCGACGGCCTCGGCCCGCGCGAGGGCCTCGGCGAGGTCCGGCAGCAGTCCGGTGCCCGGGGCCAGGGGCACCCCCGCCGCCTCGGCCGCCGCGCGGGCCGTGTGCTTGGCGCCGAACAGCTCCAGCTGCTCGGGCGTCGGGCCGACGAAGACGATCCCGGCGTCGGCGCAGCGGCGGGCGAAGGCCGCGTCCTCGGAGAGGAACCCGTAGCCGGGGTGGATCGCGCCCGCGCCGGTGTCCTTGGCGGCCTTCAGGACGAGGTCGGCGTCGAGGTACGACTCCTTCGCGGGCGCCGGGCCCAGCCGGACCGCCTCGTCGGCGAGCCGGACGTGGGGCGCCGAGCGGTCGGGGTCGGAGTACACCGCGACCGTGCGCAGGCCCAGTTCGCGGGCGGTGCGGATGATCCGGACGGCTATCTCGCCCCGGTTGGCGACCAGTACGGTGTCGAAGGTCATGCGCCGGCCCCGGTGATCGTCATCTCCACCGCCGTCGGCTCGAAGCCGTTGCACGGGTTGTTGATCTGGGGGCAGTTGGAGACGAGGACGAGGGCGTCCCGCTCGGCGCGCAGGGCGAGGGCGAGGCCGGGTGCGGAGAGGCCGTCGACGATACCGAGGGTGCCGTCCTTCTCGACGGGCACGTTCATGTACCAGTTGATGTTGGAGACCAGGTCCCGCTTGCCGAGGCCGTACCTGGCGCCCTCGGCGAGGAAGTTGTCCACGCACGCGTGCTGGGAGTAGGTGTGGTGGCCGTAGCGCAGGGTGTTGGACTCCTTGGAGCAGGCGCCGCCGACCGTGTCGTGGCGGCCGACCGCGTCGGCGGTCACCGTCATCAGCGGGGTGTGCTCGTTGGACATGAGCACGCTGCCGGTGGTGAGGAAGATGCCGCCCTGGGCCTGGATCGTGTCGGGGGCGCTGTAGCGCACGGACGTGTCGTGGGCGTCGTACACGAGGAAGTCGACGGCCTGGTTGCCGTGCAGGTCGGTGATGGTGAGCGTCTCGCCCTCGCGGACGATCGCGGACCAGGCGGCGCGGGCCGGGACGACGGTCTTCGTGCTCATGCGAGCCCCCTGGCGGTGAGGAATTCGGCCGTGTTGAGGAAGGCGCGGCGGCCCTCGGGGGTGGCGTCCCACAGCGGGTCGCCGGGTCCGGTGGGTGCCGCGCGCCAGGCGAGGACCTCCAGCGGGGTGCTGACGTAGTCGGGGCGGGGGTCGCTCGGGTGCGGCACGTTGGCGATCAGGACGGTGAGGTCCTGTTCGGCGCGCAGGGTGACACTGCCGCCGGGGCCGGCCGAGCCGGTGAAGTCGAGGGTGCCGTCGTCGCGTACCTCGACGCCTTGGAAGAAGGAGAGGGACGGCGGCAGGTCGCGGGGTTCCAGGCCGTTCTTGGCGGCGGCCAGCTTGAACAGCTCGCGGCCGGCGGGGGAGGGGCCCTGCGGGGTGCCGTCGCCGTAGCGTGCGGTGTTGCGGGCGAGTGTGGAGGTGCCGGCGAGGGCGTCGTGCCGGCCCGAGGTGTCGGCGATCACGGACGCGAGGACACGGCCCTGGTCGGACAGGAGGAGCACGCCCTCGCCGAGGTAGGCGTTCCACTGGACCTTGACCGTGTCGGCGACGTTCAGCCGTTCCCAGGGGCGGCCGTCCACGTACAGCAGCAGATGGGCGCAGGCGTCGCCGCGCAGGTCGGTCAGGCGCAGTTCGGTGCCGCGGGCGAGGACCCGATGGGTGTAGTTGCCGCCCGCCACGGTCTCGGCCCACACCAGATGGCCCGCCTCGCAGGGCGGGGCCGGCCAGTCGGCCGCCGGGACGACGGGCATGGCCTCGGCGCGGGTGCCCTCCTGGGCGCGGGCGTGGGCGCGTGCTCCGTACGTGGTCGCTGTCGCCGCCATCGCGGCCCTCCCAACTGACGGGGGTAATTTCTGTCGCGTGACAGAAATTAGGGCCTGGCCGGGTCACCGGCATTGCGCGCCCGTTGCCGCCCGGTTACCGACCCCTCACGGGCGACCCTCGCGAAGATCCCTGACCGCCCGCTCGAAGATCGCCGCCCGCCGCCGTGTGCGAGGATCGAACGCATGGGGACGAACGACGGACGCGGTGGACGCCGGGTCGGCAGGCCGCGGGCCGCGCAGCGGCCGGACAGCGGCCTCGAACCGCGCGCCGAACTCCTGGCCGCCGCCGCGGAGTTGTTCACCACGCGCGGCTACGCCGCCACCACCACCCGGGCGGTCGCCGAGCGGGCCGGCATGCGCCAGGCCTCGATGTACCACTACGTCTCCGGCAAGGAGGAACTCCTCGCCGACCTGTTGGAGTCCACCGTCACCCCGTCGTTGACGTACGCACGTGCGCTGCTCGCCGAGGACGGGCGGGCGGCCGAGGAGCGGCTGTGGGAGCTGTGCCGCACCGACGTGGAACTGCTGTGCGGCGGGCCGCACAACCTCGGCGGGCTCTATCTGCTGCCCGAGGTGCGCACCGAGCGGTTCGCCGGCTTCCATGCGGTGCGTGCCGAACTCAAGGACGCCTACCGGCAGTTGATCGCGGCGACGGCGGTGGGCGGCGGGTTCGTCAAGAGCGAGCTGGATCTGCGGACCGATCTCGTCTTCGGGCTCATCGAGGGCGTCATCCTCGTCCACCGCTCCGATCCCGAGCGGCCCGTCTCGGACTTCGCCCGCGCCACCGCCGACGCGGCGCTGCGCATCACCGGGGCCTGAGCACCGCCGTAGTGCCGGCCTGGAACACAGCCTGCGAGTGACCGGCTCACCCGTCCGGGCGGGTCGCATCTCGCACGCCCGTACGTGATTACTCCACGTGTTCGAATGATGTCCGAGTGTGTAAATGGGGCCGACGTTACTCCACTCGCACGGTCGGTTTCAGGGGGTCGCTGAATATGACACAGCGATGATCCGGTCGGACTAAGCTCGCCCGCGGCGCACCGAGTTGCGGTGTATTCGTGCGCCTGTTCCCAAATGCTCCGAAGATGCCGACAGATCCCTACATGAGGGTGCCCACATGGTGAGTGTTCAGTCCCCACCCGGTCGCCGAGAACTTTCCTTCACCCGACTCCTGTTGCTGCCGGCGATACTGATGGCCGCGGTGACCGGAGCCGCCGTCGCCCTGGTGGCGGGGCCGGCACGGCTCGCCGTCGGCGTCTGCGGAGCCGTGGCCACCCTGCTCATCACCGCGGCGGGGGCCGGCGCGCGGCGACGCCACGGCCGGCTCTGGGAACTGCGCGCGGCGTCGGACCAGCGCATCGCCCAGCTGGAGGCGCGTCTCGCCGCCCAGCAGGAGGAGAACAAGTTCATCGCCAAGGAGCTCGTCCCCCTCGCCGCGGAATGGGTGCGCGGCGGAAATTCCCCCGACGAGGTGATTTTCCACCTGGGTGAGCGTGAACCGTTCTTCCGTGACATCGACGACGGACAGCGCGCCCTCGTCAAGCGGTTCCTCGAAGCCCTCGACTACGAGAACGCCCTGCGCGACTCCCTCCAGCGCGCCTTCGTCCACGTCGCCCGCCGCGTCCAGGCGATCGTCCATCAGCAGTGCGCGGAGCTGCGGGAGATGGAGGAGGACCACGGCCGCAACCCCGAGGTCTTCGACGACCTGCTCCGCATCGACCACGGCACCTCCATGATCGGCCGCCTCGCCGACTCCATCGGTGTCCTCGGCGGCGGCCGCCCCGGCCGCAGCTGGCCCAAGCCGGTCCCGCTCTACAGCGTGCTGCGCGGCGGCATGTCCCGCATCCTGGAGTACCCGCGCATCCAGCTGAACTCCATCGCCAAGGTCAACATCCGCGGCGTCTCCGTCGAACCGCTGATCCACGCGATCGCCGAACTCCTCGACAACGCCACCCGGTTCTCGCCCCCGAAATCCAAGGTGCAGGTCAACGCCGTAGAGGTGCAGACCGGTATCGCCATCGAGATCGAGGACGCCGGCGTCAGCCTCAGCGAGGAGTCCCGCGCCAAGACCGAGAAGATGCTCGACGACGCCATGCGCGGTGTCACCATGCAGGACCTCGGCGGCGCCCCGCGCCTCGGCCTCGCGGTCGTCGGCCGCCTGTGCACCTCCTTCAACCTGCAGGTGGCGCTGCGCACTTCGGCGTACGGCGGCGTCCGCGCCGTCCTCGTCGTGCCCCGCGAGATGATGACCTCCGACCCGGCACCCGGCTACGCCCACGGCATCGGCGCCGCCTCCGCGCAGATCGACCTGAGCAACCTCGAGGGCCCCAAGCGGCCGCCCAAGCGGCGCCGGCCCACCAACCCGAAGATCCCGGCCAACGTCTCCCTCGAGGACGACGTGCCCGTGATCACCGAGTGGACCGACAAGGGCCTGCCGCAGCGCCGCTCCAAGGAGATCATCCCGATCGCCGAGCGCTACGCGGCGGCGTACGCCGCCCAGGAGGCCGCCGAGCGCGCCGAACGCGAGGGCAGGCCCGACCCGTTCGCCCAGGCAGCGCCCGAGCCGCCGAAGCCCAAGAAGAAGAAACAAGAACCCGGAGTGGCCTTCGAGGCCTTCTGGGAGGGACTGAAGAAGATCGCCCCGCCCGGCGTCCACCCCACCGACTTCACCCGCAACCCCACCGCCTACCTGCACCTGATCGAAGACAAGCCCAAACCGCCCGAGGCCGACGACGAAGGGGACCTCACGTGATCCAGCAGCGCCAGAACTTCGACTGGGTGCTCAAGGAGCTCTACGACGGCGTCCCGGGCATCGAGATGATCGTCGTCCTCTCCTCCGACGGCCTGCGCATCGCCCGCTACGCCGGTGAACCCGACGCCGCCGACCGGGTCTCCGCCGCCTGCGCGGGCATGCAGAGCCTCGCCACTGCCATCGCCCAGGAGATGGAGTGCGTCGAGGGCGACATGAACCTCATCATGATCGAGATGGACGGCGGCTACTTCTACATGATGTCCGCCGGCGCCAACGCCTACCTCGCCGTCCTCTCCGACGTGTGCTGCGAACCGGGCCGGATGAGCGGCTCCATGCGCGACCTCGTCGTCCGCATCGGTGCCCATCTGACCAGCCCGCCCCGCCGCAACAGGCACACCGTATGACGCCTCCCCAACGTCGGCGGCGCCGGCCCCTGCCGCCTCCGCCCCCCGCACCGGCCCCGCCCGCCGAATCCCCGACGGACAGGGAGAAGCAGCCCGACCGGCTCTACACGATCACCGGTGCCGAGGGGGAGCGGGCGCCGCTCGACCTGGTGACGTTGGTCGTGGCGTGTGCCGAACCCCCCTCCTCGGCCACCCCGGAACAGACCGTGCTGCTGCGTATGTGCGCCGCCCCCCTTTCGGTGGCCGAGGTGTCCGCCTACCTCGGCCTGCCGTTCAGCGTCGTGACGGTCCTGCTCACCGAGATGCTGGCGGCCGAACTGGTCCAGGCACGCGCCCCGATCGTCCGGCAGAAGCTCCCCGACCGATCCCTGCTCGAAGCGGTGATGCATGGACTTCAAAGGCTCTGACACGGTCCCCGGCCCACGGGTCGAGGACCTGCTCCCGCAGACCACCACGGCCGCGGCGAAGATCGTCATCGTGGGCGGCTTCGGCGTCGGCAAGACGACCATGGTCGGCTCCGTCAGCGAGATCAGACCGCTGACCACCGAGGAGACCATGACCCAGGCCGGCATCGGGGTCGACGACGACTTCGGCTCCGACACCAAGACCGCCACCACCGTGGCCATGGACTTCGGGCGCATCCGCATCACCGACCAGGTGGTGCTCTACCTCTTCGGCACCCCCGGCCAGGAACGCTTCTGGTTCCTGTGGAACGGCCTCTTCGAAGGCGCCCTCGGCGCGGTCGTCCTCGTCGACACCCGCCGCCTGGAGGTCAGCTACGAGGTCATGGGCCGGCTGGAGGAGGGCGGAGTGCCCTTCGTCGTCGCCGTCAACACCTTCCCCGACGGCCCCCGTTACCCCGTCGAAGACCTCCGGACCGCACTCGACCTGCACCCGTTCGTGCCGATCGTGGAGTGCGACGTCCGCCGCCGTGCCTCCAGCCGTGACGTCCTGATGACCCTCATGCGGTTCCTGCACTCCCTCTCGCTCAGGGACAGCCTCACCTGACCCCCCGAACCACCCCTGCCCACCCCCGACAACGGATCCCCCACAGTTTCGGAGCGACCCCCTGTGACGCCTGAACACCCCACGACGAACGGACCCCACGACCTCGCCCTGGACCCGCCGCCCGGCTGCCCCGCCCACGCCACCGGCCCCGGCGGACTGACCCGGCTCTACGGCCCCGGCGCCGAGGACCAGGGCGCGCTGTACGAGCAACTGCGCGAGCAGTACGGCCCCGTGGCACCTGTCCTGCTCCACGACGACCTGCCCATGTGGATGGTCCTCGGCCACGCCGAGAACCTGCAGATGCTGCGTACGCCCTCGACCTTCACCAAGGACACCCGTGTCTGGGCACCGCTGCGCGACGGCCAGGTCAGGCCCGACCACCCGTACATGCCGCACATCGCCTGGCAGCCCATCTGCGCACACGCCGAGGGCGACGAACACAAGCGACTGCGCGGCGCGGTCACCGCGGCCATGGACACCCTCGACGAGCGCAGCGTGCGCCGGCACATCTACCGGGCCACACAGGCCCTGGTCAACCGCTTCTGCGAGGAGGGCCGCGCCGACCTGGTCGGACAGTTCGCCGAGCACCTCCCGATGGCGGTGATGTGCCAGCTCCTCGGCATGCCCGACGAGTACAACGACAAGATGGTCGCCTGCGCCCGGGACGCGCTCAAGGGCACCGAGACCGCCCTCGTCAGCCACGAGTACGTCGTCGACGCGCTGAGCCGGCTCACCACGCTCCGCCGCGCCGAACCCGCCGACGACTTCACCAGCCATCTCATCGCCCACCCGGCCGGACTGACCGACGACGAGGTCCGCGAACACCTGCGCCTGGTGCTCTTCGCCGCCTACGAGACCACGGTCAACCTGCTGGCCAACGTGCTGCGCGTGGTCCTCACCGACCCCCGCTTCGTCGCCCGGCTCAACGGCGGCGAGATGACCGTTCCGGAGGCCGTCGAGCAGACCCTGTGGGACGAACCGCCGTTCAGCACGATCTTCGGCTACTTCGCCAAACAGGACACCGAGCTGGGCGGCCAGCGCATCCGCGCCGGCGACGGTCTCTTCTTCGCGCCCGCCCCGGGCAACGTCGACCCCCGGGTGCGCCCCGACCTCTCCGCCCACATGCGGGGCAACCGCTCCCACCTCGCCTTCGGCCGCGGCCCCCACGAGTGCCCCGGCCAGGACATCGGCCGCGCCATCGCCGACGTCGGCGTCGACGGGCTGCTGTCGAGGCTGCCGGACATCCAGCTCGCCTGCGACGAGGACGAGCTGTGCTGGACGACGTCGATCGCCTCCCGGCACCTGGTGGCGCTGCCCGCGTACTTCGAGCCCAAGCCCCAGCAGGACGTCAGGCTCAGGCCGACCCACGCGGCCGTCGTTCCGTCGCAGCGCGGCTTCCGCCCGCTGCACATCGACCCCAGGCCCGCGGCCCCCGCCCCGGCCCCCGAGCGGGTGGCCGCCCCCCAGCCCGAGCCTCCCGCCCCGCAGCCGACCCGCCGCCCGGGCGCCTGGCAGCGGTTCCTGCTCTGGTGGCGAGGGTACTGAGCCGGTACTCCTGGGCGGCTAACCGGCCCAACGGGCGTACGACGTCCAGGACTCCAGCGCGCGGCCACTGCGCAGCCGGTGCTCCGTGCCCGTGACCGGGTCGGTGAACTCCAGCTCCCGCGCCAGCAGTTGCAGCGGGCGCCGGAAGTCACCGGCCGGGCGCGGCTCGGCCACCTCCGGATAGAGGGGGTCGCCGAGGATCGGCACGCCCAACGCGGCCATGTGAACGCGCAGTTGATGGGTCTGGCCGGTGTGGGGGACCAGGCGGTAGCGGGCCAGTCCGTCCGCCCGGTGCTCGACCGGCTCGATGTCGCTGACCGCGTTGGGCTCGCCCGGCACCTCGCGGGCGGTCAGTGTGCCCCGCTCCTTCACGATCCGGTTGCGCACGGTCACCGGCCACGCCCGCGCCGGATCGTACGGGGCGACGGCCTCGTACACCTTGCGCACCCGCCGGTCGCGGAACAGGGTCTGGTAGGCGCCGCGCTCCTGCGGCCGGACCGTGAACAGCACGAGCCCGGCGGTGAGCCGGTCCAGACGGTGCGCCGCGCCCAGGGCGGGGATGCCGAGCTCCCGCCTGAGCCGGGCCAGCGCGGTCTCGGTGACATGGCTGCCGCGCGGGGTGGTGGCCAGGAAGTGCGGCTTGTCCACGACGACGATGTGCTCGTCGCGATGCACGACCTCCAGCGGGAACGGCACCGGCACCTCGGCGGGCAGCTCCCGGTGGAACCACACGAACATGCCCGGTACGTACGGCGCGTCCGGCGTCACCGCCGCCCCGTCGGCGCCGACCACCAGCCCGGCCCGCAGCATCCCGTCGACGACCCCGGCACCGGCCCCGCTGAGCCGCTCCACCAGATGATCGCGCACGGTGGCCCAGTCGCCCTCGCCCGGCAGCCGCACCCGCACCGGATCCACCCCGTCGCGCTGTGGGAGGGGGGAGGGAGGGGAAGGGGTACGGCGTCTCATCGGGGTCAAGGGTACGGGGGTGGGGCCGGAAAACCCGTTGGCCGGGGCAGGCACCGTTGGCAGGATGCGCGGCATGCTCCGCGGCGCCAGCGGCACCCCAGCTGCGCGAGGAGTACGGCAACGTCACCGGTCACGCCCTCGGCGAGGGCCCCGCCGCGACCGTCGGCGTGGACGTCCTCGGCGACGTCCTCAGCGTGATGGCCGTCGACGAGAAGGCCGTGTGGTGCGAGCGGATCGCCGCCCGTCTGGCCGAGCTGCGCCCCGACGTCTACGGCGAGTGGAAGGGCGAGACCGTCACCGGTGCGGTGAAGCCGTGGGACATCCGCACCGAGCAGGTGTGGGGCCAGACCGACGACGGCGACGGCAAGAACCGGCGCGGCATCAAGCGCGCCGATGTGGTCGCCGAGATCACCCGCCGAGAGGCCGACCGGCTCGCCGCGTAGGCCCCCAGAGGCTGCTGGACCTAGCACCCCGCACCGCTGGGTCCAGCAGCCCCACTAGCGGCAAAACCGGGATCTGAGCAGGAAACTAGCGCCCAGCAAGGCCGTCATCGGGAAACGGGCCTCCCCTGACCGCAAGCCGCCCGTCCGATCTTTACGGGGGCGGCTTCGTACACGTGCCGGGATGGTCATGCACGGGGCTGGGCATGCCTGCACCACGACGAGAGGACGGGGGCACGGGCTATGGGGTGGCCGGAGAGTTGGATTGCGGACCACGTGTCAGAGCAGGGCCTCGTCGGGATCGGGGCGGCTGGACTGTTGATACTGGTCGTCGGTATGAAGGGGCGCGCGGTGCAGGTGACCGCGGTGGGCGCTGTGGTGGTGGCGCTCGTCGTCTTGAGCCTCCTCGAAGACTGACGCCCCCTATCGGGTGCTGATCGCCCGCCGGGCGCGGAGGACGACGTTCTGCGCGTCCGCCCCGTACACCGCCGACTCCCGCAGCGTGTTCCACGTGCGGAGGTAGGTGTCGACGCTGGACGGGTCATCGATCCACAACTCCGCGTGCCAGTTCTCGACGATCACCTGCCGGTCGTCGTAGAGCCAAAACGCGGTAGCCGGGGGGATCTTCACCGACGCGGACAGAGGGATGATCCCCAGCTCCACGGTGTCGAGGCCGATCGTCCCGGCCAGACGGTCAAGCTGAGCGGCGAGCACCGAGGGCGGGCAGACCAGGGCGTGGAGCGCGGGCTCCCACAGCAGCAGGTGAAAGCGCTTGGAGGAGTCGTACAGCGCGTCCTGCCGCCGCATGCGGGAGCGGACGGCTTCCTCGGTGTCGCGCGGTGTGCGCTGCAGCTCCGCGTACCGGGTGAAGATGTGCCGGGCGTAGTCCGGAGTCTGGAGGATCCCGAAGACCATGGCGGGCTCCCAGCCGCGGAACACGCTGGCGTCCGCGTGCGCGTTGAGGTGGGTGTCCTGCACCGCCTTGTGCCCGGCAGCCAACTGACGCCGCCACGACCGGATATGCGACTCGAAGCCCCGGAGGCGGGCGAGGAGTTCGTCGTAGGCGTCGGGCTGGCCCGTGGCCTCCGCCCAGGCGCGCAGGTCCTCGGGCGTGGGTGTCTGCCGGCCGTTCTCCAGGCGGCTGACCTTCGACTTGTTCCACCCGTGCTGCTGGGCGAGCTGGGCACCGGTGAGCCGGCCAGCAGGCGCTGAGAGTCGGAGTTCACGGAGCCGTACTCCGAGGGCCTCCCGTGCCTGCTGGTAATCGGTACTCACCGGTGACGCCCCTGCCTACTCTCCTGCGGCCAGCCGCGCCGCGAACTCCTCGTACGGCACGGCGTAGTGCATCGCCGCGTCGCGGGCCATGGCGTACCGCAGCACCGCGGCCGGCTCCCGGATCAGCTCGACGTCGACGAGGTTGTCCGCGTCGTCGAAGTTGAGCAGCGCGACCAGCCTGGAGTCAAAGATCCAGAAGTCTTCCTCTGGCAAGCCCACGCGGTCGGCGTCCGCACGCCAGACGTTGAGGATCGTCTCGCCCACGGCGCTGTTACGGCCGGCGTTGTCGAGCAGGTACAGCTGCCCGGCGGTGGGCGGGTTGTCGACGATGCGTGCCCGCTCGAACCTCTTGCCCAGCGCGACCTGCTCCCGGCGCTCGGCGCACCAGGCGGCGTCGACACCGTCCCAGTCCACGGGCTTGCCGCGGCTGAACTGCGCCCAGGTGCCGGTGGTCTCGTCGGAGGCGTACCGGCGTCGTGTCTCCAGCCGCCAGGCGGTGTGCTCGAACCGCGTGAACAACCGGTCGAACTCGTCCAGGGTGATGATGTCCGGCATGCGGTCGACCTCCTTGGGCCCGAAGTCGACGAGCACCTCGCGCGGCACCACGACGGGCACCTCGCCCTCGCCGAGGTGGCGCAGCTGGGCGACGTCGTCGGGGTTCGTGAGCACAGGCCCGTGGACGATGACTTCCCCGGTGTCCAGGTCCTCGTGGATGGACGGGCATCCGTTGACCCCGCTGCCCGTGCCGTTGAAGCGCAGTCGACGTGCCATGGCTACTTCGCTTCGCCGTACCGGTGGGACTGCAAGCGTCTACGAGGTGCGGGTGCTCTGGCGGTGGTTCGAGTGGGGCTTTTTCCGCAACATGCCGCAACTCGGGCTGTCGGGTGTGCAACTTCGCGCAACCGTGATGGTGCCCGCCACCAGATCGTTCCTAGCGTCCCGATATGGCCTCCGCACGCTCGACGCGAGACGTCGACCCCTTCACCGCCATGGAATCCCTTCGGGCCGCGCTCGACCGGGCCGGAATCGTGCTGCCGTCCCTCGGCGTCGACCCCGGCTCGCCCTCTCTGCGCTTGGTGGAACTCGGCCGCGTACGCGCCGACGTCGCCCTCCGCCTCGCCCACGCCCTCCAGCCAGGGGAGCCAACGGCATGAGCATCACCGCGGACGGCGTAACGGCCGAGGTGCTGGCGGCCCTGCCGATCCCCGATCTCGACCGTCTCTCTGAGCAGCAGCTCGACGGGCACGTCTGCCTGTGGGGCGGCGAGACGCTCACCGTGCAGACCGCGGTCACGGTCGGGGAATGCGAGCACGACGGCCGCCGGGTGTTCCTGCGCGGGTGTCGTACGCACGTGGGCCGGAACGCGATGGGCGCACTGTTCGACCACTGCACCGGGGACAAGCCCTGCACGACGTGCAAGGCGTCCCCGGAGTGCGTGACCGGCCAGGCACTCAACCGGCTCATCCAGGCGAGCACCCCGTGACCGCCCGCGCCCTTCCCGACGCGTGGGACTTACCCCGGGCCCGCTACTCCGGGTGGGCGTGCGTCTGGTGCGGGGCCTCCCTGGAGCACGGCGGCCGCTCTGCTGGTCGGGCCACCAGCCGGCGGGGTAGGTGGTACTCCGTCGAGGTGTTCGAGTGCATGCCCGGCCACGGGTGCGCACGACCGCAGAAGGTCATGCCACCCCTCTGATCTCCCGCCAGTCCTCGCACCCCAGGCGTTATGAGGGCGGGCGGGGCCCCGCGGTCGAGTTGCCTCGGGTCTCGCTGATGCTCAGGGGCAGGTCTCATCGAACTTGACCGCGGTGAACTCCACAGGCTGCCCGTTCAGAGCCGTGCCCGCTTTCGGGGTCTGGCCGCAGACCTTCCAGTTCGACTCGACGAGGATGAACCGGTCGTCGCCGGACACGTCTTCCACGGTGATCGACGTATCGGAGTCGAGCGCGGCACGGGCGGCCTTCACGCTCTTCCCGGCGAAGTCCGGCATCTTCCCGTCGGCGGTCGTGGGCTCGGCCTGATCTGTCTTGGGGCAGGTCTCCTTCAGCTTGACGGCGCCGAAGTCGAGCTCCGTGTCCGTCGACACGCTCTTGCCGGCGGCGATGTTCTGGGAGCAGACCTTCCAGTCGCGGTCGAGGATCTGCATGCGGGCGCGGCCGAGGCTGTCGTGGGAGGTGAGGGTGTAGAAGCCCTGTTCCTGCGCGGCGTCTTGGGCGGACTGGAGGCCCATGCCGACGAAGTCGGGAACGGCCTTCTTCTCGTCACTGCTGGCCTTGGCGTCGCTGCTCCCGGCGTCCTTGGTGGCGGTGCTGGTGGCCGGTGCGCTGCTACTCGTCTTCGTCGAGGTGCTGCTGCCGGAGTCGCCACCGTCGATGGCGTTGCCGATCGCGCCGATGACGATGACGCCACCTGCGATACCGCCGATGAGTTTCCAGTTGGCCATGGTTGTCCCCCTGTTGGCGCGAGTTGTGGTGAGGGGGGAGCGTATGAGGGGGTGCGGAGGCGTGTGGGGCGTGTGGCTGTTCTGTGACCTGAACGGGTGGCGCGCGCATGGCGGCAGGACTTCCGCGTTCACATCACCCCACAGGGTCACAACACGGCCATACTCGCCATACGGTGGCATCCAAGCCACGATGATGCGACCTCCACCACGCACGTCCTGGGGGGACCATGCGCCACATCACCGTGCTCGCCACCACCCTGCTACTCGCCGCGCTCACCACCGGCTGCTCCAGCGGCGCGAGCGACACCGCCGAGTCAAAGGCCGCCAGCAAGCAACCGAACACGGCCACGCCCATCGTCGAGGAATCGACGACTTCCGCCGAAAACGCACTGAAGGATGCCGAGGAGGAGTTCGAGGAGTCGCTGAAGAACAGTGATGACGCACTCGGCGAAACGATCGGCGTGCAGGAAGGGACCTACGAAGTCACCAACTCCCAGCCGGACTACGAGGACCCCGCCCAGGCACTCGACGACGAGTACATCACTCCGGGTACGTACACCACGAAGGGCCCGGCCGACTCGGCGTACGACTGCTATTGGGCGCGCATGGGGGACGCGTCCGCCGGGTCCCTCCAAGCCAACGACCTCACCGGGGTCTCGCCCTCGGTGTAGCTCAGCTCGACACGCGGCAGGTAGGCGATGACCAGTGCGGCGTCTTCGTCCTGTGTCACCGGCACGAGACGCTGCATATTCGCGAGGAGTGCCGAACCGGTGGCGGGTTTCAGCGTCCAATGGCCTGCGTCAGGGCGAGCTGCTCGGTCTGGAGGAGGGGCTCGACTTCCTGCGCCGGAAGGTGGAGGCGAGTCAGCAGCTGGTCACGCCCGACAAGGGGCCGCAGTACCTTGGGCCGTTGAAGACCCCGGAGTCGTACCGCGAGGTGCCGCTCGCGCCGTCGGCGGTGACCGCGGTGTCCATGCATATGGCGGAGTTCCCGCCTGTTGCTGTGGAGATCGAGGACCGGACGGACCCGCTCCCCCCAAGACCCGTAAAGCCAGTCTGGTGTTCACCGACGACAACGGCCGGCCGGTCCGCCGGTCGACCTGGTCCCGCGTCTGGAAGTCCGTCAAGGACGGCGCGAACAAGGCGCTCGACGAGCAGCATGCCGAGGCGTACGCGAAGTGGGAGCGTCTCGGGAGGCCCGAGGGATCCGAGCCGGAGCGAGTGCAAGTCCCGGAGAAGTGCACGCTGCACTCGCTCCGGGACTTCTACGCGTCATGCTTGATCAAAAAGAACGAGAACGTCAAGACCGTTCAGGTGCGCCTCGGGCACTCGAAGCCGAGCATCACGCTCGACAAGTACACGGGCCTCTGGCCGACGGGCGAGGACACCACGGCCGACGCTATCGAGTCGGTTCTGGGAGAGGTTCCGCAGCAGCCGATTTCTGAGCCGAGTGCCCTCGTTGTGCCCTCACAGTCCGGTAGAGGAGTCCGCTCACTACCGTGACCAGCAAGAACAGCACGGTGAACCACTGGAAGTACCAGTGGCCGCCCGCCGGGTCGTACACCGCCGCCCGGGGCCAGGCCAGGTTGACGGTCATCAGCAGGCCGTAGAGGAGGGCGAGGGCGTTGACGGGGACGCCCCAGCGGCCCAGGGAGAACAGCGGGGCGCCGGTCTCGTCCGTGCCGGCCGAGGAGAACCCACCGCGCAGACGGCGGACCAGGAGAGGGCCGGTGACCATCGCGTAGGCCAGGTACAGCATCACGATGCACGTGGTGCCGATGGCCAGGAAGGCGTCCGGCGAGGCGAAGTTCAGCAGCAGCAGGGCCGCCGCGAGGACACCGACGACGAGGGCGGGGGCGCTCGGCATGCCGGTGCGCGGGTTGACGCGCGCGAGGCGGGCGGAGAAGGGGAGTTGCCCGTCGCGGGCCATGGAGAACAGCATCCGGCAGGCCGCCGTCTGGATGGCGAGCGTGGCCACCGCGATCGCGACCACCACGTCCGCGAGGAGCACCCTGCCGACGCCGTCGCCGAGGCTGCTGGTGAGGACGTAGGAGAGTCCCTCGACGCCGAGACGCCCGTCGGTCAGGCTGGGCGCGGCGAGCAGTCCGCCGAGCACGATCAGCCCGCCGAGCAGTCCGGCCGCGCCGAGCGCGGTGAGGATCGTACGGGGCGCCGTACGACGGGGGTTGCGGGTCTCCTCGCTCATCTCGCCCGCGCTGTCGAAGCCGATCATCACGTAGGCGGCGGTGAACGAGCCCACGGCCAGGGCCCCGAACAGGCCGGACTGGGCGGCGCCGGTGGTGTGGAATGTGATGCCGGGGGTGCGCTCGGAGTGAGTCAGCAGTAGGACGACGATGAGGACGGCGCCGATGATCTCGGCGGTCACGCCAACCCGGTTGACCACGGACATCACGCGGTTGTCGACGACGTTCACGAGCGTGGTGAGGACCAGCAGGACCACGCCGAGCAGCGCCGCGTTGGCCGCGCCGTCCGCGGAGACGGGCGAGGGGTCGGTGCCGATCAGCTGGAAGCCGGACCAGATCGCCGGCAGCACCATCTGCAGGGCGAGCGCGGCCGCCGCGACGACGACGATCTGCCCGATCACCATGATCCAGCCGGCGAACCAGCCGAACGACGGCGTCGACAGCCGCGACGACCACTGGTAGATCGCGCCGGAGATCGGGTAGCGGGCCGCCAGTTCGGCGAAGCAGGCGGCCACCAGCAGCTGCCCGACCAGCACCACCGGCCAGGTCCAGAAGAAGACGGGGCCTCCGAAGGCGTACCCGAAGGCGAAGAACTGGAAGACGGTAGTGAGGACGGAGATGAAGGAGAATCCGGCGGCGAACGAGGCGTACCGGCCGAGGCTGCGGTGCAGTTCCTGGCGGTAGCCGAACTCGGCGAGGGAGCGGTCGTCGGCGGAGGAGCCGGAGGGGGCGGGGGAGTGCGGCGGGTCGGGGCGTACGTCGGCGGGAGAGGTGGTCGTCACGGCGGCACCTGCCTTGGGCGCGAATTCCTGTCGGGCGACAGAAATTAGGGACGCGCTGTTTCGCAGGTGTCACGCCGTCATGTCCGGGACGGGCCCAACTCCTCACGCTCCCCCACCGGGAGCGCTGTGCGGCCGGGGGCCGTGTGTGGCCTGGATCGTTACGCGGCCGAGGACGCGCCCTCCTGTTCGGCCTCCACGCGCGCGTTCCACTCCCGCTTCGAGGCCTGCCAGCCGTCCTCGTTGTGGCCGAGGCGCCAGTAGCCGGAGATCGACAGGTCCTCGCGCGGGATCTGCAGGTCGATGCGGAGCAGTCGGCGCAGTTCCTTCACGGCGGCCGCCTCGCCGTGCACGAACGCGTGGACCCGGCCCTCCGGGAACTCCAGCGCGTGGACCGCCTCGACGAGCCGCTCGCCGACCGGCCGGCCGTCGCGGTGCAGCCAGGTGACCTCGACATCGGAGTCGATCTTCTGCTCCTCCGAGGGTCCGTCGACCTCGATGAAGGCGTGCGCCACGGCGCCGGAGGGCAGTGACTCCAGCGCGGCCGCGATCGCGGGCAGCGCGCTCTCGTCACCGGCGAGCAGATGCCAGTCCGCTTCGGTGTCGGGGGCGTAGGCGCCGCCGGGGCCCATGAAGCGGACGGTCTCGCCCGGCTGGACGCGCGTCGCCCACGGCCCGGCCAGGCCCTCGTCGCCGTGGATCACGAAGTCCAGGGTCAGCTCACGGTGTTCGGGGTCCCAGGCCCGCACGGTGTACGTCCGGGTCACGGGCCACTGCTCGCGCGGGAACTCGGCGCGGATCCGCTCCATGTCGAAGGGCTCCGGGTAGGTCACGCCCTCGGGGCCGAAGAGCAGTTTCACATAGTGGTCCGTGCAGGTGCCGACCGTGAACCCGGCCAGACCCTCGCCGCCGAGCACCACGCGCTGCATGTGCGGGGTCAGCCGTTCGGTGCGGACGACCTGCGCGGAGTGGGGCTTGCGCGGCTGCCGTGCCGGACGTTCTGCCATGACGGCCTCCCATGTTCTATGGTTAGGTTTACCTAAGTTAGCATCTCTCCCCCGGTGATGCCTCTGCTGTGAGAGGTTGATTCACCCCTCGTGCCGAGGATGGCTTTCCGCCCCCGCGCATGTCATTCCGTACGGCGAGAACAATGCTCACGCGCCGGGCGCCCCGGAACTCATGCGCCGGCGGCCCCCGACGCGCCCAGCGTCTGCAGCAGCCGCTGCAGCGACCCGCCCAGACCCCAGCGCTCCGCGAGCCCCTCCAGTGTCGCCCCGTCCCGCGGCGCGTGGGGCAAAGAGATGTCCACGTCCGGCAGCGGTACGTCGGCCGCGACCCGGACCACCGTCGGTGCGACCGCGACGTACGGCCGCGCCTCGTCCAGCCGCTTGCGCTGCGAGGGGGTGAGCTTCGCCTTCGGGTCGTCGACCGCCGCCATGATCCCGGCCAGGTCGCCGAACTCGGCCAGCAGCTTCGCCGCCGTCTTCTCCCCGATGCCCGGCACCCCCGGCAGCCCGTCGCTCGGGTCGCCGCGCAGCAGCGCCAGATCCGCGTACCCGCGCCCGTCGACGCCGTACTTCTCGCGCAGCCACGCCTCGTCGGTCGTCTGCAGCGTGCCGACGCCCTTGAGCGGGTACAGCACCCGCACCCCGCGCGCGTCGTCCACCAACTGGTACAGGTCGCGGTCGCCGGTGACGATGTCGACCGGGCCCGCCGCCCGCGCGGTGAACGTGCCGATCACGTCGTCCGCCTCGTAGCCGGTGACGCCCACGCGCGCGATGCCCAGCGCGTCCAGCACCGCCTCGATCACCGGCACCTGCGGCGAGAGCGTGTCCGGCACCTCCTCCTCGTCCGGGCCCACCGGGCGCTCCTCGGCGACGCGGTGCGCCTTGTAGGAGGGGATCAGGTCGACCCGCCACTTCGGGCGCCAGTCGGCGTCCATGCAGGCCACCAGCTGCTCGGGCCGGTGGTCCTTGACCAGGCGGTCGATGAAGTCGAGCAGTCCGCGCACGGCGTTCACCGGCGTGCCGTCCGGGGCCTTCACGGAGTCCGGGACGCCGAAGTAGGCGCGGAAGTAGAGTGAGGCGGTGTCGAGGAGCATGAGTCGTCCGGTCACGCCTCGCATCATGCCGCACGGGTGTGGCATCCATTGCGGTCTCGACCTGACAGCCCCGCCCCTCGTGTCATGGGCCGTGTCATGTTTCGTGTCATGCCCGCAGATGGGACGCCCTGTCACCACGGCAAGGATCCGGCCAACCACGCAGCGCTATCCCCGGGCCTGGGGTGATGTGGTTGGGAAGCCGGGGACGAGCGGGAACACTCACGGCCGTTCGCGCATTGAACCGGAAAAGGGGAGGGCGCGTGAGCGCCCGGCGACATCGGTGACCCGTTTCGCTGGCGCGATCTGTGGGGTGGTGTGTCACCTGGCGTGTCCTCGATGTGACGGGCACATGAAACGGTTTGCCGAACATGCGTAGGGTGCAGAGAACTCTTCAGAGCACCGACTTTTCGACGCACCGACTTTTCGACGAGCGAAGGAGGGAGCCGGAGCGATGGGCGACCACAAAGAACAGCCTCTGCGGGTCGGCGCGGCCGTACGGCGGCGACGCCGGTCCCTGGACCTCACCCTCGCCGTCGTGGCCGAGCGCAGCGGCCTGTCGGTCCCGTTCCTGAGCCAGATCGAGAACGACCGGGCCCGGCCCAGCACCAGCTCCCTGGAGAAGCTCGCCGACGCCCTGCGGACCACGGCCGTCGAACTCCTCGCCGCCGCCGACCCGGCGTGCAGCGTGGACGTCGTCCGCGCCGAGGACACCGAGACGTCGGCACCCGAACCGCGCTCCCGCTCCCTGGTGCGCGGCCATCACCAGATGCACGCCACGGAGTTCACCGGCGACCACGAGGCCGGCCGTGAATTCCAGTACCGCAACGACCAGTTGATGTACGTCGCCGACGGCGCCGTGGAGATCGAGGCCGAGGGCCGCGCCTACCGTCTGGGCCGGGGCGACACCCTGTATCTGACCGGCGGGGTCCGCCACCGCTGGCGGGCGACCGTCGCGGACACCCGGGTGGTCGTCGTCGCCGTCGCGGAGCACATCGAGGCGGTCAGGAACCGGAAGCGCTAGTGCGCGTCGTCTCCTTGGTGCCCTCCCTCACGGAGGCGGTGGCCGTCACCGTGCCCGGCGCGCTGGTCGGCGCCACCGACTGGTGCAGCCATCCGGCGGACCTCGACGTCACCCGGATCGGCGGCACCAAGAACCCGGATGTCGAACACATCGCCGCCCTCGCGCCCGACCTGGTGATCGCCAACGAGGAGGAGAACCGCGAGCCGGACCTCTCCGCCCTGCGTACGGCGGGTGTCGAGGTGCTGGTCACGGAGGTGCGGGACGTCCCGCAGGCCTTCCGCGAGCTGGCCCGCGTCCTCACGGCGTGCGGCGCGCGATCCCGCCCGCGCTGGCTGGACGAGGCGGAGGAGGAGTGGACCGGGCTGAAGGAGCCGGAGAGCCGCCTCACGGCCGTCGTACCCATCTGGCGCCGCCCCTGGATGGTGCTCGGCCGCGACACCTTCGCCGGTGACGTCCTGGCCCGCCTCGGTGTCGACCACCTCTACACCGCCCACGAGGACCGCTACCCGAAGATCGCCCTGGAGGACCTCCGAGCGGCCGCCCCCGACGTCGTCGTCCTGCCCGACGAGCCCTACCGCTTCACCCCCGACGACGGCCCCGAGGCCTTCCCCGGCCTGCCCTGCGCACTCGTCAGCGGACGGCATCTGACCTGGTACGGCCCGTCGCTCACCGAGGCTCCGCGGGCGCTGGGCGAGGCCTTGCGAGCAGCGCTCCGCTGACGAGCCGAGCCGGACGACGTCGCTGTGGGGGCATAAACTGGGCTTATGAGTTTGGGTGCGGGGAAGGTGGCGGGGATGTCGGAGGAACAGCCCGGAGTCACCGGTTCCCTCGCCCATCGCGTGCCGGATCTCGGGGCTCTGGAGCTGCTGCTGGCCGTGGCCCGGCTGGGCAGTCTGGGGGCGGCGGCGCGCGAGCTGGGCATCACCCAGCCTGCCGCCAGCAGCCGGATCCGTTCCATGGAGCGGCAGCTCGGGGTGGCGCTGGTGGACCGTTCGCCGCGCGGGTCGCGGCTCACCGACGCCGGGGCGCTGGTGACGGACTGGGCGCGGCGGATCGTGGAGGCGGCGCAGGCCTTCGACGCGGGGGCGCAGGCGCTACGGGACCGGCGGGACTCGCGGCTGCGGGTGGCGGCGAGCATGACGATCGCGGAGTATCTGCTGCCCGGGTGGCTGGTCGCGCTCCGCGAGGGCCGCCCCGACACGGCTGTGTCCCTCCACGCCGGGAACTCGGCGGCGGTGGCGGAGCGGCTGCTGTCCGGGGAGGCGGATCTGGGGTTTGTGGAGGGGCTCACGGTCCCGACCGGCCTCGACTCCGCGGTCATCGCCCACGACCGCCTGATCGTCGTGGTCGCGCCCGGCCACGCCTGGGCCCGCCGTCGGAGGGCACTGGCCGCCGCCGAGCTGGCCTCGACGCCGCTGATCCTCCGGGAGAAGGGCTCGGGTACGCGGCAGGTGTTGGACACCGCCCTGGGCGGACTGGCCCGACCTCTCATCGAGCTCTCCTCCACCACGGCCGTGAAGGCGGCGGCGGTGAGCGGTGCGGGGCCTGCGGTGCTGAGCGAACTGGCGGTCGGCGAGGAGCTGTCCCTACGACGCCTGGTGGGCGTCCCGGTGGAGGGGCTGGCCCTTGCCCGCGAGCTCCGAGCCGTGTGGCCGACCGGACACCGCCCCACGGGGCCGGCCAGGGACTTGCTGTCCCTGACCCGAGGCTGACCGGCCCGTCCCAGGGGGCTCCGCCCCCTGGACCCGGCCTATGCCCACCCACCACCCGACTCGGTTGGGAGGAAAGCCGGCGAAAAACGTTGGCGGCCGAAGACGCCCCCCGGCCACCATGGCCCATGACCACCCCCGCCCCACCCGCCGAAGGCACCCGCACCCCCTGGGAAGCCCTCCCCACCCCCGTCCGCACAGCGGTTGCCGACCTCCTGGGCGCCCCGGTCACCCACGCCACCACCCAACCCGGCGGCTTCTCCCCGGGCGTGGCCGCCCGCCTCCGTACGGCCACCGGCCACCGCGCCTTCGTCAAGGCGGTCAGCGCCGACGCCAACCCCCACAGCCCCGACCTCCACCGCACCGAGGCCCGCAACGCCGCCGCCCTCCCGCCCACCGTCCCCGCCCCCCGCCTCCTCGGCACCTACGACGACGGCACCTGGGTCGCCCTGGTCTTCGAGGAGGTCCCCGGCCGCCAGCCCCATGTCCCCTGGCAGGAACCGGAGTTGCGCCGAGTGCTGGACGCGGTGGCCGATCTGGGCCGCGCCCTCACCCCGGCCCCCGTCCCGGCCCCGCCCGCGGCCGAGTCGTTCACCGAGTCCTTCGCGGGCTGGGAGCGGCTGACGGCGCCGGAGGCGGAACGGCTCCGCCCCGGCCTCGACCCCTGGACCCGCGACCGGCTCCCGGCCCTCGCCGACCTCGCCGCGGACTGGGCGGACGCCACCGCCGGCGACACCCTCGCCCACGGCGACCTGCGCGCCGACAACATCCTGCTCACCGCCGACGACCGCGTCGTCTTCGTCGACTGGCCGCACGCCGTACGCGCCGCCCCCTGGTTCGACCTGCTGGTCATGCTGCCCTGCGTACGGGCCCAGGGCGGACCGGACCCGGAGGAGCTGTTCACCACGCACCCGTGCGGCCGGGACGCCGACCCGGACGCGGTGACCGTGGCGCTGGCCGCGCTGGCCGGCTACTTCGTCGCGTCCTCGCTGCGCCCCTCCCCGCCCGGTCTGCCCACCCTGCGCGCCTTCCAGCGCGCCCAGGGCGAGGCGGCCCTCGCCTGGCTCAGGAGGCGGTGGAAGCGGTCGTAGCGGCCACGGCCGACTCGACCAGCGCCCGCATCACCCGCAGGTCCTCGCCCATCTCCGGATGCCACTGCACCCCGAGGACCCAGCCGTCGGGGGAGGACGGCTCCACCGCCTCCACGGTCCCGTCCACCGCGTACGCGCTCGGGATCAGACCGGCGCCGAGGCGGTCGACGGCCTGGTGGTGGTACGTGGGTACGGAACTCTCCTCCGGGACGGCGGCGGCGTACCGCGTGCCCGGGACCGGCTTGACCGGGTGGCCGCCGAACACGCCGACCACCTCCGCGTGCCCCTCGACGTGCTGCGTCAGCGTGCCGCCGAGGGCCACGTTCAGCAGCTGCATGCCCCGGCAGATGCCCAGCAGCGGCACGCCCGCCGCCAGCGCCGCGTCGATCAGGGCGAGTTCCCACGCGTCGCGCTCCCGGGCCGGCGGGCCGGTACGGGGGTCGCGCTCGGCGCCGTAGCGGACCGGCTCGACGTCGGGGCCGCCCGCGATCACCAGGCCGTCGAGGCGGGCGACCGTCGCCGCCGCGTGCTCCGGAGCGTCCGGCGGCAGCATCGCGGCCAGGCCGCCCGCCCGCTGGACCAGCCGCGGATAGCCGGCCGGCAGCAGCGCGGCGTCCAGCTCCCACACGCCCCAGCGCGCCCCGGCCTCCAGATACGTACTGACCCCGATCAGCGGCCGCCCGCCGTCCGTCATGTGTCCTCCCGCCCCCGCAATGGACCGTCTCCAGACCAATAGCATGTCATGCGAGGAACCCCCTGAGCAGCGCCGCCGTCCCCGCGCAGTGCTCCCGCATCATCTCCCTGGCCCCGTCCGCGTCCCCGTCCAGCACCGCCTCGACCAGCGCGGTGTGCTGGCGCTGCGAGTGCTCCAGGTTGCGCACAAGGAGCGGGATGCAGTCCAGCAGGTCGTTCACGCTCGCCCGGACGGCCGCGTACTGCGCCGTCAGCGAGGGCGAGCCGCACAGCTCGGCCAGCGTGAGGTGGAGCAGGGTGTCCAGGCGCCGGTAGTCGGCCAGCGGGGCGTCCGCGGTCCGGGCGAGGGCGTCGCGCAGCCGGTCCGCCTGCTCGTCCGTGAGGCCGTGCGCGGCACACAGTCCCGCCGCGCCGACCTCCAGCACCTCGCGGAAGCGCAGGACGTCCTCGATGTCGACCTCGGCGATCCTGCGCCGCAGCTCGTCCTCGCCGCCGGCGTCCGCGCGCGGCAGGACAAACGTTCCGCCGTACCGGCCCCGCCGGGACTCCACCAGCCCCTGGTCCTGGAGCACCTTCAGCACCTCGCGCAGCGTCACCCGGCTGATCCCGAGCCGCTCCGCCAGGTCCCGCTCGGCCGGCAGCCGCTCGCCCCCGGGCACCAGACCCAGCCGTACGACCTGCAGGATCTGCTCCAGCGCCTCCTCGAAGCCGTTCCCCGCGCGCACCGGCCGCAGCACCGGAGTCAACCGGTCCGCCAGGCCGCCGTCCGCGTCCACCGCCATCTGGCCGTGCCCCCTTCCCAAGCAATGGTTCTCGGCAATACCTTATGGCTCCCGGCCCGCCCGAAGAAGCCGAGGGAGCCGAGGAAGCCGAGGAAGTCGAAGGAGGCCCTTCCCGTGGCAGACCGCACACCCCCGCTCAGTGCCGAGGAACTGCACGCCCTGGTCGCGAGCGGCGAGATCGACACTGTCGTCCTGGCCTTCCCCGACATGCAAGGGCGTCTCCAGGGAAAACGGTTCGCCGCCCGGTTCTTCCTCGACGAGGTCCTCCACCACGGCACCGAGGGCTGCAACTACCTCCTCGCCGTCGACACCGAGATGAACACCGTCGACGGCTACGCCATGTCCTCCTGGGAGCGGGGCTACGGCGACTTCGCCATGCACCCGGACCTGTCCACCCTGCGCCGCGTGCCCTGGAACGCGGGTACGGCGATGCTGGTCGCCGACCTCGCCTGGAGCGACGGCTCACCCGTCGTCGCCGCCCCGCGCCAGATACTGCGCCGGCAGCTGGAGCGCCTCGCCGAGCACGGCCTCACCGCCCAGGTCGGCACCGAGCTGGAGTTCATCGTCTTCAAGGACAGCTACGAGCAGGCCTGGGACGCGAACTACCGGGGGCTGACCCCGGCCAACCAGTACAACATCGACTACTCGGTCCTCGGGACCGGGCGGATCGAGCCCCTGCTGCGCCGTATCCGCAACGAGATGGCCGGAGCCGGTCTCACCGTCGAGTCCGCCAAGGGCGAGTGCAACCCCGGCCAGCACGAGATCGCCTTCCGCTACGACGAGGCCCTGGTCACCTGCGACCAGCACGCGATCTACAAGACCGGCGCCAAGGAGATCGCCGCGCAGGAGGGTGTCTCGCTCACCTTCATGGCCAAGTTCAACGAGCGCGAGGGCAACTCCTGTCACATCCACCTGTCGTTGGCGGACGCGGACGGCGACAACGCCTTCGCTTCCCCGAGCGGCATGTCCGACACCATGCGGCACTTCCTCGCGGGCCAGCTCGCCGCCCTGCGCGACTTCTCGCTCCTCTACGCGCCCAACATCAACAGCTACAAGCGCTTCCAGCCGGGCTCCTTCGCCCCGACAGCCGTCGCCTGGGGCCACGACAACCGCACCTGCGCCCTGCGGGTCGTAGGACACGGCCGCTCGCTCCGGTTCGAGAACCGGCTGCCCGGCGGGGACGTCAATCCGCACCTCGCCGTCGCCGGACTGGTCGCGGCCGGGCTGTACGGCATCGAGCAGCAGCTGGAACTGCCCGAGGCCTGCCCCGGCAACGCCTACACCGCCGACTACGCGCACGTCCCGACCACGCTCCGCGAGGCCGCCGAGCTGTGGGAGAACAGCCCGGTCGCCAAGGCCGCCTTCGGCGACGAGGTCGTCGCCCACTACCGCAACATGGCCCGCGTCGAGCTGGACGCCTTCGACGCCGCGGTCACCGACTGGGAGCTGCGCCGCTCCTTCGAACGCCTGTGAAAGGTCATCTCTTGTCCGACCCGCACGAGCTCATCGTCCTGAACCCGGCCACGGAGGACGTCGTCGCCACCGTCCCCGCGGCCGACGCGGCCGACGTGGACGCCGCCGTCGTACGCGCCACCGGCGTACAGCGGAAGTGGGCCGCGCTCCCGCCCGCCGACCGCGCCCGTCTCCTGCGCCGGTTCGCCGACGTCGTCGACAGCCACCTGGAGGAGCTGGCGCGGCTGGAGGTCCGTGAGGCCGGACACCTCCTCGGCAACGCCCGCTGGGAGGCCGGCAACGCCCGCGACCTGCTGCTGTACGCGGCCGGCGGCGTCGAACGCCTCACCGGCCGGCAGATCCCGGTCCCCGGCGGCTGGGACGTCACCTTCCACGAGCCGCTCGGCGTGGTCGGGGTGATCGCCCCCTGGAACTTCCCCATGCCGATCGCCGCCTGGGGCTCCTTCCCGGCCCTCGCGGCCGGTAACGCGGTCGTCCTCAAGCCCGCCGAGACCACCCCGCTCACGGCCCTGCGGCTCGCCGAACTCGCGCTCGAAGCCGGCCTGCCCGAGGGGCTGTTCCAGGTCCTGCCCGGGTACGGCGCGGTCACCGGACGCGCGCTCGTCGACCACCCCGGCGTCGCCAAGATCGTGTTCACCGGCTCCACCCGCACCGGCCGCGAGGTCATGGAGCGCTGCGCCCGCCAGGTCAAGCCGGTCACCCTCGAACTCGGCGGCAAGAGCCCCAACGTCGTCTTCGCCGACGCCGACCTCAAGGCCGCCGTCGACCCCTTCTCCTTCCTCGACAACTCCGGCCAGGACTGCTGCGCCCGCACCCGGATCCTCGTCCAGGAGTCGGTCCACGACGAGGTCGCCGCGCTGCTCGCCGCCGCGCTGTCCGCCGTCGTGGTCGGCGACCCCGCCGACGAGGGCACCCAGATGGGGCCGCTGATCTCCCGTCAACAGGTGGACCGCGTACGGTCGTTCGTGCCGGACGACGCCCCCGGGCTGCGGGGCGGTGCCCCGGACGGGCCCGGCTTCTGGTTCCCGCCGACCGTCCTCACCGGCGCCGCGCCCGACTCCGACGCCGCCCGCGAGGAGATCTTCGGCCCCGTCGCCGTCCTCCTCCCCTTCACCGACGAGGCGGACGCGATCCGGCTCGCCAACGACACCCCCTACGGCCTCTCCGGCTCCATCTGGACCCGGGACGTGGGCCGCGCCCTGCGCGTCTCGCAGGCCGTGCGCGCGGGGAACCTGTCCGTCAACTCCCACTCCAGCGTCCGCTACTGGACCCCGTTCGGCGGCTTCAAGCAGTCCGGTGTCGGCCGTGAGCTGGGCCCGGACGCCCTGACCGCCTTCACCGAGACCAAGAACGTCTTCATCAGCACGGAAACCAGCACGGAGGGCCCCGCACAGTGACCGAACAGATTGTGTGCCGTCGCCTCGTCGGCCGGACGGCCGTCATCACCGGGGCCGGCAGCGGCATCGGCCTCGCCACCGCCCGCCGGCTCGCCTCAGAGGGCGCGCACGTCGTCTGCGGCGACGTCGACGAGGTGCGCGGCAAGGCGGTCGCCGACGAGATCGGCGGGACCTTCGTGAAGGTCGACGTCACCGACCCCGAGCAGGTCGAGGAGCTGTTCAAGACGGCGTACGACACCTACGGCAGTGTCGACATCGCCTTCAACAACGCGGGCATCTCGCCGCCCGACGACGACTCCATCCTGGAGACCGGACTGGAGGCCTGGAAGCGCGTCCAGGAGGTCAACCTGACCTCCGTCTACCTGTGTTGCAAGGCCGCCATCCCCTACATGCAGCGCCAGGGGAAGGGCTCCATCATCAACACGGCGTCCTTCGTGGCGCGGATGGGGGCGGCGACCTCGCAGATCTCGTACACGGCCTCCAAGGGCGGTGTCCTCGCCATGTCCCGTGAGCTGGGGGTGCAGTTCGCGCGGGAGGGTATCCGTGTGAACGCCCTCTGCCCGGGACCGGTCAACACCCCGCTCCTTCAGGAGCTGTTCGCGAAGGACCCGGAGCGGGCCGCCCGGCGACTGGTGCACATCCCGGTCGGCCGGTTCGCCGAGGCCGAGGAGATCGCCGCGGCCGTGGCCTTCCTGGCCAGCGACGACTCCTCGTTCGTCAACGCCACCGACTTCCTGGTGGACGGCGGGATCGCGGGGGGCGTACGTGACGCCCCTGTAGGACTCACAGGAAGGTGTGGCCCTCGCCGCGGTAGGTGGGCACGGTCGCCGTGACCGTGTCCCCCTCCACGAGGTGCAGCACGTCGAACCGCTCGCACAGCTCACCGGCCTTCGCGTGCCGGAACCACACCTTGTCGCCGATCAGCAGATCGTCGGCGGGAGAGCCGATCAGCGGGGTCTGCACCTCGCCGGGGCCCTCCTGGGAGTCGTACCGCAGCCCCTCCGGGAGGTACGGCACCGGCAGCCGGTCGGGCCCGGCGGCACCGGAGGCCGGGTAGCCGCCGCCGAGGACCGTCACGACCCCAACCCCCGGCCGCCGTACGACGGGCTGGGCGAACAGGGCGGCCGGACGCCCTGTGAACGACGTGTAGTTGTCGAACAGCCGCGGCACGTACAGCCCCGACCCGGCGCCGATCTCCGTCACCGCGTCCTCGGCGGCCGTGTGCTGCACACTGCCGGTGCCGCCGCCGTTGACGAACTGCAGGTCCGGGGCGACGGCCCGCACCGCGCGCACCACCGCGGCGCGCCGCTCGGCGAGTTCACGGCGGGCCGTGGCCTGCATCAGCCGGATCGCCCGCGACCGGAAGGGCCGCCCCGCCACGTCGTCGCCGACACCGGCGATATGACCCTCGTACGCCATGATCCCCACGAGGCTGAACCCCGGCCGCCGGGCCACCGCCCGTGCCACCTCGGCGACCTGGGCGGGGGAGTGCAGCGGGGAACGCAGGGCGCCGACCCGCACCCGGCCGCCGAGCAGCTTCAGCGAGGTGTCCAACTCCAGGCAGACCCGCACGACTTCGGTACCGCCGGCGCGCGCCGCGTCGATCAGGTCGAGCTGCGCGACGTCGTCGACCATGACCGTGACGGCGGCGGCGAGCTTGGGGTCGGCGGCGAGTTCGGCGAAGGCGGCGCGGTCGGCGGAGGGGTAGGCGAGCAGGATGTCGTCGAAGCCGGAGCGGGCCAGCCACAGGGACTCGGCCAGGGTGAACGACATGATCCCCGCGAAGCCGTCCTTCGCGAGGACGCGCTCCAGCAGGGTCCGGCAGCGCACGGACTTGCTGGCCACACGGATCGGCTTGCCGCCGGCCCGGCGGAGGAGGTCCCCGGCGTTGGCGTCGAAAGCCTCCAGGTCGACGATCGCGAGAGGGGCGTCGAGATGCTCGGTGGCCCGGTCGTAACGGGCCCGGTCGGCGGCGCGCGCAGTCATGAACGAAGCCTGCCAGACTCGATTACCGCAGGGTAGGGGGATGTTCCGGGCAGATGCCCCACGGGTCCCGGACTGGTTCCCGTTCGCTCGGCAACAAGCCGTAGAGTGACGCGCACGCACGGAGGACGGCTCCGGCCGGAGATCCGCGCCGGGATGCCGCTCCCTTCGCGCGGGTATGCGTGCCTGAACGGACGACCGTGTCCGCACGGGCCGCCCGGGCACGCGCAGGACGGCCCGCGTACGAGAACGACGGCCCGGGCCAGAGGAAACGGGGGGTGCATGAGTACGGAAGCACGCCGCGCCTCGATCCCCCCGCGCCCGGACGTCCCACCCCTCCCACCCCAGCCGCCCACGGCGGGCGAGAGCGGGGAGGACCAGCAGAGCGACGCACTCGGGGAGAAACCCGCGAACGACACAGGGAGGCCGTCCGGCGCCGACGAGAACGGCACGTACGGCGTGAATGGTGCGGGTGACGTGAGTGGCGCGGGCGGCGGTGTGAACCGCAGAGACGTTACGCCTGGTACCGAGGGCACGGCAGGCGCGGCCGGGGCGCGGAACACCGCCCCGCGAACCCGGCCGGCCCGTCCCACCGGAGCCACCACCCCGAGGTCCCCGAGGATCCCGGCCCCCTGGGTCCGCCCGTACGCCCCGTCGGCCGGCCAGGAGGGGAACACCTCCCCGGAGGCCCCCGGACGGGGCACCTCGACGCCTGCCCAGGGCGCCTCGGACCCTGCGTCCCGCTTTCCTTCCCCCTTCCGTACGGACCCCGCGAGCGCGCCGCCTCCGCCTCCCGCGTCCGCCCGCTTCCCCGACGCGCCTCCCCGGCCGCAGCCCCCCGCGTCGCCCACCTCACGGACGCCCGGCGTCCCCGGTGCCTCCCGCCCGGGCAGTGGCTCACCCACGTACCGACCGTGCGGCACGGCCGACACCGAGGCGCCGCGCAGGTCCTCGGCCCCGGAGGGTTCCGACACTTCGCGCGCCGGTACCCCGGGCACCGGCCGTGCGGGAAGCGGCACCGGCCGTGCGGGAAGCGGTGCCGACGCGCGCCCCGGCGGTCCCGGCGCCGCTCGCGCCCCGGAAGCCGCCGAACCGGGTAACCCCCACACCCCGGGCTCGTCGATTCCCCGCCCCTCCGACTTCTTCGGCGCGCGTCCCGCCGAGCCCGTCGACAGCATCGGCTCGCGTCCCACCGCTCCCGTCTCCGGCAGCGCCTGGAGCCCTCTGCCCCGCAGTTGGGTCCCCAGCCCGAGTGTGGGCGTGGAGCCGGAGGCGCGGGAGGGCGCCGCGTCCGTCCGGCGGGCCGCCTCCGCGCAGTCGGCGGCAGCCGAAGCGGACTCCCAGCCGGCCTGGTCGCCCACCTCCGCCGTACCGCCCCCCGACTTCACCGTCCCGCAGCCGGCGCCCAGGACGGTGCCCCCGAAACCCACCACCCGTCCCACGGCCGGAAACCCCGCCCCGACGCCCCCCGCGCCGACCCCGAACACGACCACCCGCCCCACACCCCCCACGCACCCCACTCCCGCTCCGGGCACCTCCGCTCACCCTGCCACCGATGCCGGTCCCGGCGCCGGGCCGGGGACCTCTGTGCGTCCCGCTTCCGCGCCGGGCACCTCCGCCGCCCGCCCTGCCACCGGTCCGGGAGCCCCCAGCCGCCCTGCTGCGGGTCCCGGCGCTTCGGGCCGTCCCGATGCTGGGCCGAACGTCTCCGGCCGTCCCGCTGCGGGTGCGGGAGCTTCCGGGCGTCCCGCTGCGGGTCCTGGCGTCTCGGGTCGTCCCGATGCTGGGCCGAACGTCTCCGGCCGTCCCGCTGCGGGTGCGGGAGCTTCCGGGCGTCCCGCCACGGGTGCGGGAGCTTCCGGCCGTCCCGCTACGGGGCCTGGCGTCTCGGGTCGTCCCGATGCTGGGCCGAACGTCTCCGCCCGTCCCGCTATGGGGCCGGGAGCCTCCAGTCGTCCCGATGCCGGTCCGGGGACGTCTGTGCGCTCCGCCTCGGGGCCGAACGTCTCCGCCCGTCCCGCTATGGGGCCGGGAGCCTCCAGTCGTCCCGATGCCGGTCCGGGGGCGTCCGTGCGTCCCGATGCCGGTCCGGGGGCGTCCGTGCGTCCCGTCTCCGGGCTGGGGGCCTCGGCCCGTCCCGCTATGGGTTCGGGAGCCTCCAGCCGTCCCACTGAGGGTCCCGGAGCCTCGGGGCTTTCGGACGTCGGGCCGAACACCTCCGTGCGTCCCACTGCTGGTCCGGGGGCCTCCGGCCGCCCCGCCACCGGTCCGGGAGCCTCGGGTCGTCCCGATGCCGGGCCGAACACCTCCATGCGCCCCGCCTCCGGGTCGGGAACCGCGACGCGCCCCGCTGCCAGGGCGGACGCCTCCGCTCGGCCCTCCGCGTTCGGTGATGCCGGGCCGGGCGCCCCCGCAGGCCCCACGGCTGGGCAAGCCGGCTCCGGCCGCCCCCCTGCCACACCCAGCATGCCCCCGCGTCCGACGGCCGCGCCCAGCACGCCCCCGCGCCCCACCGCCGCGCCGAACACGCCCCCGCGTCCCAAGTCCGCTCCGGGCTCCTTCGCCCACATCCCCGCCCCTGCGGCGCCGAGCGCTCCGCCCAGCCGTGCCACCGGACAGGGCGCCGGGCCGAGCGCTTCCGCGAGTGCCCCGCCCGGTTCCGCCACGGGACAGGGCGCCCCCGCCCGGCCCACCGTCCCCCTCGGCGCCGGCGGGGTCTCGCCCGACCCCGCTCTTTCCTGGAGTGCCCCCATGGCCCCCGGCGGTGCCCCGGGCGCCACGCGGCCCGTCGTGACGTTCGGGGAGCCGGAGGGTTTCGGGGACGCGCCCCGCGCGGCCGGGCGGCGGACGCGTGCCGTCGTGGCCGCCGCCTGTGTCGTGCTCGGGCTGGGCCTCATCGGCGGGGCCGTCACCGGGAGTTGGCTCATCGGGGACGCGGAGGGAAGCGGCGCGCGGGACACGTACGCCGCCGCCGGCGGGCTGTGGCACAACGTTCCCGTCGACGAGCTCTTCCCGGTCACCATCAACGGCCAGGGCGCCGGGCCCGGCGGCGCCGACCGGACCTGGACGCGGATCGCCGTCGCCCCGGACAGCGGCTGCGCCGACGCCTTCGACCCGTTGCTGCGCCAGGCCCTCACCCCGGTCGGCTGCCAGCGGCTCCTGCGCGCCACCTACACCGACGCCACCCAGAGCTACGTCACCACCGTCGGCCTGCTGTTCACCACCGCCGACGCGGCCGACATGCGCGCCCTCGACACCCGCTTCGACAAGGAGGGCCTGGCCCGCCGCACCGACCTGATGCCGAAGCCGTACGCCGCCAAGGGCACCGCGGCCGCGTCCTTCGGGGACAAGCAGCGTGCCTCGTGGACGATCTCCGTCCTCACCGACGCGCCGGTCGTCGTCTACGCCGTCTCCGGCTGGGCCGACGGCCGTACCGTCGACAGCCCGCAGCCCGCCTCGCAGGCCACCGCCTCGGGCGCCACCACGGCCCCCGCCCAGGCCGGCCTCGGCAACGAGGCCCAGGGCCTGGCCGACCGCATCGAGCGAAGCCTGCGCAAGACCGCCGTCACACCGCCCTCGGAGCAGCCCTCATGAGCCGTCGTAGCCGTCACAAACACCGGGCCGGGCTGCTCTGCTGTCTCCTCGCCGGCGCCGTGGCCCTGCTGCCCGCCGCCCCCGCGTACGCCGACGGCATCCGCGCCCAGCAGTGGGCCCTCGACGCCATGCACACCCAGGAGGCATGGGAGACCACCAAGGGCAAGGGCATCACCGTCGCCGTCCTGGACACCGGCGTGGACGCCGACCACCCCGACCTCGAGGGCAACGTCCTCGAAGGCAAGGACATGGTCGGCTTCGGTGCCGTCGAGGGACAGCGCCCCTGGGCCCGGCACGGCACCGCCATGGCCGGCATCATCGCCGGTCACGGCCACGGATACGGCAACGGGGACGGGGTCATGGGCATCGCGCCCGAGGCCAGGATCCTCCCCGTCCGCGTGATCCTTGAGGACGAGGACCCGCAGCGGACCAAGGCCCGCAACAGCCGTGGCAACGCCCTCGCCGAGGGCATCCGCTGGGCCACCGACCAGGGTGTCGACGTCATCAACCTCTCCCTGGGCGACGACTCCGCCTCGGCCCACCCGGAACCCGCCGAGGACGAGGCCGTGCAGTACGCCCTGAAGAAGGGGGTGGTCGTCGTCGCCTCGGCCGGCAACGGCGGCGACAAGGACGACCACATCTCCTACCCTGCGGCCTACCCGGGCGTGATCGTCGCGACCGCCGTCGACCGCTACGGCACCCGCGCCTGGTTCTCCACCCGCCGCTGGTACGCCACGGTCGCCGCCCCCGGCCAGAAGGTCGTGATCGCCGACCCCGACCAGAAGTACTACGAGGGCTGGGGGACCAGCGCGGCCTCCGCGTTCGTCTCGGGCGCGGTCGCGCTCATCAAGGCCGCCCACCCCGGTCTCACCCCGGCGCAGATCAAGAAGCTCCTGGAGGACACCGCCCGTAACGCCCCCGCCGGCGGCCGCGACGACTCCCGGGGCTTCGGCTTCATCGACCCCGCCGCCGCGATCCGGGCCGCCGGTGACCTCGAGCCGGAGGGCCTGAAGTCCGCGTCCTACGGCAAGAAGTACTTCGGCACGGGCCCCGACACCGCCCGCGCCGCCGACGACACCTCCAGCTGGGCCGCCCCGCTCGCGGGCGGCGCCGGAGCGGTGCTCCTGATCGGCGCGGTCGTCGTGTGGCGCGGCCGACGCGAGCCGGACGAGTTCGAGAACTTCGAGACCTATTAGATCTACGAGACGTCCTGGAGGTCCGTACAGCGCACGGCTACTCGGTGGCCGATGCCGACGCCGATGCCGACGCGCTGTCGTCCGCGAACGTCGACACCGCCGCCTGCGCCGCCGCCTCCACCAGCGAGATGCCCTTCGCCTGCGTCGCGTTGCCCTTCGACAGCACCGCCACCAGATACGTGCGCCCGCCGGACGTCACCTGCCCGATGCTGTTGACGTCCCACAGCCCGGTGGTGCTCCTGGCCAGCCAGCCGTTCTTCAGCGCCCACGACGAGCCGTCGGCCGCCGCCGAGACACCCCAGTGCTGGTCGGCGGCTATCTGCTTCATGAGGCCCCGCATGTACGTCTGCGACGCCTCGCTCAGCTCCGAGTCGTCACCGAAGACCTGCTGGAGCAGCCTGAGCTGGTCGGCGGCCGTGGTCTGGGTCAGCCCCCACAGCATGTCGTCGCCGCCCTCGGTGCCCGTGAGCCCGAACCGCTCGTTCGCCGCGTCCAGCCCCTCCGCCTTGCCGATGGTCCGCCACAGCTCCGACGCCGAGGCGTTGTCGCTGTTCTCGATCATCGCGGTGGCGTACGACTTCTCGGTCGCCGTGAGCTGCCGGCCCGCGTCCTGCGCCTGGAGCAGCAGTGTCGCCAGGATGTCCACCTTCACGATGCTCGCCGTGTCGAACGCGGCGGAGCCGTACGTGGCGCTGTCCCCGGAGTCGACGTCGAGCACGGCCACGGACACCTTCGCCGTGTCCGGCACGGTCACCGACTCCATCGCCCCGGCCAGCAGCGCGTCGTAGTCCACCTCGGGCGCCGCCACCGACTCCACGCTCACCCCTCCGTCCGCCGACTCCGACGCGGACGCCGACGGCTCCGCGGAGGACGACGATACGGCCCCCTCACCGGAGTGCGCCTGCGCCTTCACATAGACGGTGCCGCCCGCCGTGGCGCCGAGGACGGCCACGGTGGCGAGCGCGGTGTAGAGGAGGGAACGGCGCCTGGACGGGCGGGCGCGGCGACCGCGACGAGCTCTGCGAGACTCCATGCCCGTGATGGTGGCGGCACCGACTGTGCGGGCCGTTAGACGCACGTAAGAGGTACGTCAGCGGAGGCTGAGAATCCTGTGAAAGCTGTCTCCGCCGCGTTTCGGACCCCGCACAAGCCCAGCAGCATCCCCCCGATAAGGTCGGTGACCGTGGCGAACAAGAACATTCCCGACCCCGGCTACTCCGACGACGACGGCTCCGCCGACCCCCGGCTGAGCGCGGCGCTCGCCGCCTGGGCCGAGGACCGCACCGCCGTCGGCCCCGTCCTGGAGGCCCTCGAGGGTACCCGGCTGCTCGTCCCCGTGGTCGCCGTGCTCGGCGAGGTCGAGGTGGACGAGAACGGGCTGCGCCGCGAGAAGACCAGCGACATGGCCGTCCCCACCCTGAAGGCCGGCGGCCGCACCGCCCTGCCCGCCTTCACGTCCACCGACTCCCTGGCCCGCTGGGACCCGGCGGCGCGCCCCGTCGCCGTACCCCTGCACCAGGCGCTGCGGGCCGCCGCGCACGAGAAGGCGGACACCGTGGTGCTCGACATGGCCGGGCCGGTGGCGTTCGAACTGACGGGACCGGCGCTGCTGGCGCTCGCGGAGGGCCGTACGACGACCGATCCGCTCGCCGATCCGGCCGTACGCGAAGCGGTGCGCGCCGCGGTGGCCGCCGAGTCCGCCGTGGTCGGCGCGTACCTCGGGCCGGGGGAGGCGGACGGCACCCTCGCCCTCGTCCTCGATCCGGCCGCGGCCCCCGCCGAGGCCGCCCGGGCCGTGGCCGGCCGCCTCGCCGCCGACGAGACACTGAGGGCCCGCCTGGTGCGCGGCCTCGACCTGGCACTCCTGCCGGCCGGGACCACGCCTCCGGGCGAGCCCCTGTACGTACGTGGATGAGCCGGCCCGACCGGGCGGACCAGCCGCAGACAGACGACCAGCCGCGACGGACGACTAGCCGTAGACGGGCCCGGTGTACTTCTCGCCCGGGCCCTGGCCCGGCTCGTCCGGGACGATCGACGCCTCGCGGAACGCCAGCTGCAGCGACTTCAGGCCGTCGCGCAGCGGGGCCGCGTGGAACGAGCTGATCTCGGTCGCGCTCGCGTCCAGCAGCCCGGCGAGGGCCGTGACCAGCTTGCGGGCCTCGTCCAGGTCTTTGTACTTGTCGCCTTCCTCGGTCAGTCCGAGCTTCACGGCGGCCGCGCTCATCAGGTTGACGGCGACCGTGACGATCACCTCGACGGCCGGGACCTCGGCGATGTCGCGGGTCATCTCGTCGAAGTCGGCGGAGGCGGGGTCCGGGGAGCCGGCGGGGGAGGTCTCACTCATGCCCCACACGATAGGCGCAGGCCGCCGGGCCCCCGCACCTAGGCTCGATTCGCCCTTCCCGGCACGGGCTGCTAATCTCGATTAACGACCGGTCGGACACGCGTGCCACCCAGCAGGCGGGCCCGGCCCACAAGTGGAGACTCCGAGCTCCCACCCGACTGTCCTCCGGGACGGCGGGTCATCCGGTCAGGCGGCCGCCATCGTTCCGTACGGACGATGGAGTCGCCCGGTAGTGCGCCCCGCGATCCATCGCGACGGTGCTCCGGTAGTGCTTGGAGCCCCGCATGTGATCGTTCGGGGCATTTTTTGTGCTTCGGCGTGGTTACAGGTCTAACGACACAGACGTTACGCGGCCGTCCGCCAGACGCTCGCGTGGTGCTACCGAGGAGGATCCATCAGCGCCGAGCCCCGCATCAACGACCGGATTCGCGTTCCCGAGGTGCGACTTGTCGGTCCCAGTGGCGAGCAGGTGGGCATCGTCCCCCTGGCCAAGGCACTGGAGCTTGCGCAGGAGTACGACCTGGACCTGGTCGAGGTCGCGGCGAACGCCCGCCCGCCGGTCTGCAAGCTCATGGACTACGGGAAGTTCAAGTACGAGTCGGCCATGAAGGCCCGTGAGGCGCGCAAGAACCAGGCGCACACGGTCATCAAGGAGATGAAGCTCCGGCCGAAGATCGACCCGCACGACTACGACACCAAGAAGGGTCACGTCGTCCGGTTCCTCAAGCAGGGCGACAAGGTCAAGATCACGATCATGTTCCGTGGTCGCGAGCAGTCCCGGCCCGAGCTGGGCTACCGACTGCTGCAGCGCCTCGCGGAGGACGTCCAGGAGCTCGGGTTCGTCGAGTCGAACCCCAAGCAGGACGGCCGCAACATGATCATGGTCCTCGGTCCGCACAAGAAGAAGACCGAGGCGATGGCCGAGGCGCGTCAGGCGCAGGAGGCCCGCAAGGCAGAAGCGAAGGCCAACCCCGGCCGCTCGCAGAACCCCGCGGACGCCGAGATCACCGACGCCGAGGTCACCGAGACCGCCGAGGCCCCTGCCGAGGCTTCCGCCGAGGCGTGATCCGAGGGACGTACGTCCCCTGGACGCAACCCATACAGCAGCGACGCTCCACCCCGTGCCCGGTTTCACGACCGGGCACCGGAGCGCCACCGACGAGGAGAGAACGGCGCTATGCCGAAGAACAAGTCGCACAGCGGTGCCAGCAAGCGCTTCAAGGTCACCGGCTCCGGCAAGGTGCTCCGTGAGCGCGCCGGCAAGCGCCACCTGCTCGAGCACAAGTCGTCCCGAGTGACGCGTCGCCTCACCGGCAACGCCGAGATGGCCCCGGGCGACGCCGCGAAGATCAAGAAGCTTCTCGGCAAGTGACGTACGCGGCGCTCTGCGTGAGCGCCGTACGTCTGGACCGGGACCCCATCGATTCCGGGCCGTGTGACGACACCCACGGCCCCGCTACAAGGAGTTAACAAGTGGCACGCGTCAAGCGGGCAGTCAACGCCCACAAGAAGCGCCGGGCGATCCTCGAGCAGGCTTCCGGCTACCGCGGTCAGCGTTCGCGCCTGTACCGCAAGGCCAAGGAGCAGGTCACCCACTCGCTGGTCTACAACTACAACGACCGCAAGAAGCGCAAGGGCGACTTCCGTCAGCTGTGGATCCAGCGCATCAACGCCGCTGCCCGCGCCAACGGCATCACCTACAACCGCTTCATCCAGGGTCTGAAGGCCGCGAACGTCGAGGTCGACCGCAAGATCCTGGCCGAGCTCGCCGTGAACGACGCGGGTGCGTTCGCCGCGCTCGTCGAGGTCGCGCAGAAGGCGCTGCCGGCGGACGTCAACGCGCCCAAGGCCGCGTGACGCTGCGCTGGCTTTGAGTCGACGTGACCGGGGACCCGCAGGTTTCACGCCTGCGGGTCCTTTGCTGCTGACACCCACCGGCAGTCGTTCGCCTGCGGACAGTCGTTGGCTGATCGCGCAGTTCCCCGCGCCCCTGGGGGGTTGCAGCTGCGTTGCCCGAAAACGTGCCGCCGCTGCGGGCAGTCGTGCCGATGGGGCGGCACGGGTGGGCGCAGCGGCACCCCGCCAGCGCCGGTGAGCGTCCTCCGGCAGTACGGATACCGAAGGTGAACCAGAACATGCCCCCCGCCAGCCCCGAGCTGATCTCCGCCCGTTCCCCCCGCGTCTCCGCCGCCCGCCGGCTCGCGCGCCGGAACTTCCGGGGCAAGGAGCGACTGTTCCTCGCGGAGGGCCCGCAGGCCGTACGGGAGGCGGCGGCGTACGGCGAGGACACCCTCACCGAACTGTTCACCACCGTCGAGGCCGCGGAGCGGTACGCCGACATCGTGGGGGAGGCCCGAGCCGTCGGCGCCCGCGTCCATCTCGCCGACGAGCAGGTCATCGCCGACATCTCGACGACCGTCACCCCGCAGGGGCTCGTCGGGGTCTGCCGGTTCGTCGACACGCCCTTCGAGGAGATCCTCGCCGCCCGGCCCAGGCTCGTCGCCGTGCTCGCGCATGTGCGGGACCCAGGGAACGCCGGCACCGTCCTGCGGTGTGCCGACGCCGCCGGCGCCGAGGCCGTCGTACTGACCGACGCGTCCGTCGACCTGTACAACCCGAAGGCCGTCCGCGCCTCCGTCGGATCGCTGTTCCACCTGCCCGTCGCCGTCGGCGTGCCCGTCGAGCGGGCCGTGGCGGGGCTCAAGGACGCCGGAGTGCGGATCCTCGCCGCCGACGGGGCGGGCGAGGACGACCTCGACGACGAACTCGACAAGGGAACCATGGGCGGCCCCACCGCCTGGGTCTTCGGCAACGAGGCCTGGGGGCTCCCGGAGGAGACCCGCGCCCTCGCCGACGCCGTCGTCCGCGTCCCGATCCACGGGAAGGCCGAGAGCCTGAACCTGGCGACCGCCGCGGCCGTATGTCTCTACGCATCGGCCCGTGCACAGCGCGCCTCCGGAGGGTGCCGCTCCGTCACCGAGAGCTAGTAGGGTGACGAGCTCGGGGGGCCTCCTCTGGGAGGACGGGAGGTGAGGTACGGGGATGAGTGTCGGCACGAGCAGCGCACCGGAAGCGGTCCAGCCTGCCGGTGACCTGGCCGAACTCGGCATCGACCCCGACGACCTGCCCGACGGGCTCGTCGTCGCCGACGAGCACGGGCGGGTGATCTGCTTCAACGCCGCCGCCGCCCGGATCACCTCGCTACCGGCGCGGGAAGCCCTCGGGCAGCGGCTGGAGAAGGCCCTGCCGTTAGAGGACCTCGAAGGCCGCCGCTGGTGGCAGCTCACGAACCCCTACGGCGGGCTCGCCATCCGGGTCGGGCAGCCCGAGCGGAATCTGCTGCTGCCCGGCGGCCGCGAGGTGCTCGTCACCGTGCGGTACGTCCGCACCGAACCGACCGGACCCGTCCGCCGGGTCGTCGTCTCCGTCCGCGACACCGAGGCCCGCCGCCGCACCGAGCGCAGCCACGCCGAGCTGATCGCCACCGTCGCCCACGAACTGCGCTCCCCGCTCACCTCCGTCAAGGGCTTCACCGCCACCCTGCTCGCCAAATGGGCCCGGTTCACCGACGACCAGAAGCGGCTGATGCTGGAGACCGTCGATGCGGATGCCGACCGGGTGACGCGGCTCATCGCCGAGCTGCTCGACATCTCGCGGATCGACTCCGGGCGGCTGGAGGTGCGGCGCCAGCCCGTCGACATAGGCGCGGCCGTGGGACGGCACATCCAGGCCTACGTCGCCGCCGGGCAGCCCGCCGACCGGTTCCTGCTCCGCCTCGAGCAGCCGCTGCCCGCTCTGTGGGCCGACCCCGACAAGGTCGACCAGGTGCTCAGCAACCTGATCGAAAATGCGGTGCGCCACGGCGAGGGAACCGTCACGATTGACGTCACGCCCGCCGCGTCCCCCCGGGAAGGGGAGGACACCGGCACGTCGGTCACCGTGAGCGACGAGGGTGCCGGCATCCCGGAGGAGTCCATGAACCGCGTCTTCACCCGCTTCTGGCGGGGCAGCAAGCGCGGCGGCACGGGCCTCGGGCTGTACATCGTCAAGGGCATCGTCGAAGCCCACGGCGGCACCATCACAGTCGGCCGCGCCCTCGGCGGCGGCGCCGAGTTTCGATTTACGTTGCCTGTGGGCGCCCCGGCGTATCTCGCCTGACGGCCCGCGGGCTCTTCGTATACCTCAACCCCGTTAGACTCGGCCTTTGGCACCTTTGTGTCCCGAAAACCAAGACGCACTGGCCAAGAGCACTGTCCATGAGCCGGTGACGGGGACCATCCGCCAGCTAATCGGAAGCACGGGAAGAGATGTCGGCACCCAATAAGTCGTACGACCCTGTCGAGGTCGAGGCGTTGAAACCGGAAGAGATCGAGCGCATGCGGGACGAGGCGCTCGCCGCCTTCGCCGCAGCGGACTCCCTCGACGCGCTCCAGGAGGCCAAGGTCGCCCACACCGGCGGCACCTCTCCGCTGGCCCTCGCCAACCGCGAGATCGGCGCGCTGCCCCCGCATGCCAAGGCGGCCGCCGGCAAGCTGGTCGGCCAGGCCCGGGGCGCGGTGAACAAGGCGCTCTCCGGCCGCCAGGAGGAGCTGGAGGCCGAGCGTGACGCCCGGGTGCTGGTCGAGGAGGCGGTGGACGTCACCCTGCCGTACGACCGGGTCCCGGCCGGCGCCCGCCACCCGCTCACCACGCTCTCCGAGCGCATCGAGGACATCTTCGTGGCCATGGGCTACGAGGTCGCCGAGGGCCCGCAGGTCGAGGCCGAGTGGTTCAACTTCGACGCCCTCAACATCGGCCCCGACCACCCGGCCCGCGGCGAGGCCGACACCTTCTTCGTGCAGGGCCCGGACGGCGGCACCGAGTCCGGTGTCGTGCTGCGCACCCACACCTCGCCCGTGCAGATCCGCTCCATGCTCAGCCGCGAGCTGCCGGTCTACGTGATCTGCCCCGGCGTCGTCTACCGCACCGACGAGCTGGACGCCACGCACACCCCGGTGTTCCGCCAGGTCGAGCTGCTCGCCGTGGACGAGGGCCTGACCATGGCCGACCTCAAGGGCACCATGGACCACATGGTCCAGTCGTTGTTCGGCGAGGGGATCAAGACCCGGCTGCGGCCCAACTTCTTCCCGTTCACCGAGCCGTCCGCCGAGATGGACATGGTGTGCTACGTCTGCCGCGGCGAGTCCGTCGGCAACCCCGACCGCCCCTGCCGCACCTGCTCCTCCGAGGGCTGGATCGAGCTCGGCGGCTGCGGCATGGTCAACCCCAAGGTGCTCACCGCCTGCGGCGTCGACCCCGAGAAGTACAGCGGCTTCGCGTTCGGCTTCGGCATCGAACGGCTGCTGATGTTCCGCCACAACGTCGAAGACATGCGAGACATGGTCGAGGGTGACACCCGGTTCACCCGACCCTTCGGGATGGAGATCTGATGCGGGTCCCGCTTTCCTGGCTGCGGGAGTACGTCGACCTCCCCGCCACCGAGACCGGCCGTGACGTGCAGGCCAAGCTGGTGTCCGCCGGCCTCGAGGTCGAGACGGTCGAGCAGCTCGGCGCCGACCTCAAGGGCCCCCTCGTGGTGGGCCAGGTGCTGACCATCGAGGAGCTGGAGGGCTTCAAGAAGCCGATCCGCTTCTGCACGGTCGACGTCGGCACGGCCAACGGCACCGGCGAGCCGCAGGAGATCGTCTGCGGCGCCCGCAACTTCGCCGTCGGCGACAAGGTCGTCGTGGTCCTCCCGGGCGCCGTCCTGCCCGGCGGCTTCGCGATCGCCGCCCGCAAGACGTACGGCAAGACCTCGCACGGCATGATCTGCTCCAGCGACGAGCTGGGCATGGGCGACGACGGCACCAAGGGCATCATCGTGCTGCCGCCGGAGACCGAGGTCGGCAAGGACGCCATCGAGCTGCTCGAGCTGGTCGACGAGGTCCTGGACATCGCCGTCACCGCCAACCGCGGCGACTGCCTGTCCATCCGCGGTGTCGCCCGCGAGGCCGCCATCGCCTACGGTCTGCCCCTGCGCGACCCCGCCCTGCTCGACGTACCGGCGCCGAACGCCTTCGGCTACCCGGTGCAGGTCTCCGAGCCGCTCGCCTGCGACCGCTTCACCGCCCGCACCGTCACCGGACTGAGCCCCGAGGCGCGCTCCCCGATCTGGCTGAAGCGCCGGCTGCAGAAGGTCGGCATGCGCCCGATCTCCCTCGCCGTCGACATCACCAACTACGTGATGATGGAGCTCGGCCAGCCGCTGCACGCCTACGACCGCTCGCTGGTCCAGGGCACCATCGGCGTCCGCCGGGCGGGAGAGGGCGAGGAGATCGTCACCCTCGACGGCGTCACCCGCAAGCTGCACGCCGAGGACCTGGTCATCACCGACGACCGCGGCCCCATCGGCCTCGCCGGTGTCATGGGCGGCGCCAACACGGAGATCGCCGACCACGATGCCTTCGAGAACGGGGGGAACTCCACAGGCGACGTGGTGATCGAGGCCGCCCACTTCGACGCGGTGTCCATCGCGCGCACGGCCCGCCGCCACAAGCTGTCCTCCGAGGCCTCCCGCCGCTTCGAGCGGGGCGTCGACCCGGCCGCCGCCGCGGCGGCGGCCCAGCGCACGGTCGACCTGCTGGTGCTGCTCGCGGGCGGTACGGCCGACGCGGGCGTCACGGAGATCACCACCCCGTCCGGCCCGCACACCATCACCGTCCCGGCGAACCACCCCGACAAGGTCGCGGGTGTCTTCTACGGGCGGGAGACCGTCGTCCGCCGCCTCCAGGAGATCGGCTGCGACGTCTACGGGCAGGACGAGCTGATCGTCACCGTCCCGTCCTGGCGGCCCGACCTCGCCGAGATCAACGACCTGGCGGAGGAGGTCATCCGCCTGGAGGGCTACGAGAACCTGCCCTCCACGCTGCCCAAGCCCCCGTCGGGCCGCGGTCTCACCCACCGCCAGCGCCTGCACCGCCGCGTCGGCCGCGCCCTGGCCGGCGCCGGCTATGTCGAGGCGCCGAACTACCCGTTCATCGGCGAAGGCGTCTTCGACCAGCTCGGCCTGGACCCCGACGACCCGGACCGCCGCGTCGTCAGGCTCACCAACCCGCTCAACGACGAGGAGCCCGCGCTCCGTACGTCGCTGCTGCCGGGCCTGCTGGCCGCGCTCCGGCGCAACGACGGCCGGGGCAGCCACGACCTGGCCCTCTTCGAAACCGGACTGGTCTTCCACCCGCGTGAGGGCGCCGGTGTCGCCGGTCACCTGCCGGTCGACCGCCGTCCGTCGGACGAGGAGATCGCGGCGATCGACGCCGTCCTGCCCGAGCAGCCGCGCCATGTCGCCGTCGTCCTCGCGGGCGCCCGCGAGCAGGCCGGCTGGTGGGGCAAGGGCCGCCCGGCCGACTGGGCCGACGCCGTCGAGGCGGGGCGCGCGGTCGCGCGGGAGGCCGGTGCCGACCTGATCGTGCGGAGGGGCCAGTACGGGCCGTGGCACCCCGGGCGCTGCGCCGAGTTCGCGGTCGTCGTCGACGGTGCGGAGCGGGTCGTCGGTCACGCGGGGGAGCTGCACCCCCGGGTGCTGAAGGCGCTGGGTCTGCCCGCGCGCAGCTGCGCGATGGAGCTGAACCTCGACGTCCTGGAGGCGGTCGGCGACGACACCCCGCAGGCGCCGAGCATCTCCACGTTCCCCGTGGCCACGCAGGACGTCGCCCTCGTCGTCGACAAGTTCGTCCCGCACGCCGAGGTCGAGGCCGCGCTGCGTGAGGGCGCGGGTGAACTGCTGGAGGGGATCCGGCTGTTCGACGTGTACGTCAACGACGAGCAGCTCGGTGACGGGAAGAAGTCGCTGGCCTACGCGTTGCGCTTCCGCGCGGGGGACCGGACGCTGACGGTCGACGAGGCTTCGGCCGCTCGGGATGCGGCGGTTGCCCTCGCGGGGGAGCGGACGGGAGCGGTCCTGCGGGGCTGATGTCGTTCGCCGGGTGCGGGTGGACTGCGGCTGGTCGCGCAGTTCCCCGCGCCCCTCGGTGGGCTGCACTCAAGCGCTTTCAGGGGCGCGGGGCTGTGACATCAGCGGCTCCGCCGCGCGGGCGCGAACAACCACGACGCACCCGCACCCGACAAGGCACCCTCATCACGGCGCACCGCCGGGCCGTCGCGTATGTGAGGGGGAGCCGACGGCCCGGCGAACCTCTTTCGAGGCGTTTCAGTCAACCGGGCGGAAACTCTGCGCGACAGCGCGCACACGGTGCGGATGCGCGCACTCTCTTCACACCCCGTGTGAAGACGCACCCACTAACCTGGGCGCACCGAGGCACCGGGGGGCACCCAATGCAGCCCAACACTCTGCTCGACGCGATCCTGGACGAGGCGGGCATCTCGCACGCGGGCCTCGCCGCCCACGTCAACCAGGCAGGACGAGCACGCGGACTGGCCCTGCGCTACGAGCACACGGCGGTCGCCCGGTGGCTGAAGGGACAGCGGCCGCGCGGCCAGGTGCCCGACCTGATCTGCGAGGTCCTCGCGGGGCGTCTGCACCGGCCGGTCACCCTCGACGACATCGGCCTCGGCGTACCGGGCGAGCCGTCCGCCCCGCACGGCACCTCCCTCTCCGGCTTCGTCGAGCGGGCCACCGCGCTCTGGCGCTCCGACGAGCAGCAGCGCCCGCACCTCCTCGGCGCGCCCGCCGTGACCGGGACCCCGGCGGTGATGCCGGTGTGGGAGTGGGAGAACCCACCCGAGGACGTCGACGTATCCCGGGGCGGCCGGCACCGCGTGACCTCCGCCGACCTCGAGATGCTGCGCGCCGCCCGCACCCACTACGAGCAGATGTACCGCAAGGCGGGCGGCATCGCGACCCGCAGCCGTATCGTCGGCTTCCTCAACGCCGAGGCCGCGCCCCTGCTGCGAGGCAGCTACACCGACGAGACGGGGCGTCAACTGCACCGTGCGACGGGCGGGTTGGTGGCGGTCGCCGGGATCTGCGCGTACGACTCCGATGCGCACGGCCTCGCCCAGCGCTACTTCCACCAGGCACTCAGGCTCGCAAAGGCCAGCGGAGACCGGGGACTTGGCGCGTACGTCATCGCGCTCCTCGTCAACCAGTCGCTGTTCATGCGGGAGTACCGGCAGGCCGTGGCCTTCGCGGAGGCCGCGCTGCGGGCCGCCGGCAAGCACATCACGCCCGCTCTCTCCTCCGACCTGTACGCGATGCAGGCCAAGGCGTACGCCCACCTCGGCGACGGCACGAGCGCGCTGTCGTGCATCCGGCGGGCGGAGACGGCCGCCGAACGCATCCGGCGCGGGGTCGAACCCGACGAGACCGGCTATGTCCAGCCCGGTCTGGTCAACGTCCAGGTGGCGGAGGCGCTGCTCAGCCTCGGTGAGATCGCCGCGGCCGCCGAGCACGCCCATGCCGCCGTGGGCACGCCCGCGCACGACCGGGGCCGGGTGCACCGGCTCGCCATGCTCAGCACGATCGAACTGCGCCAGGGCCACGCCGACAAGGCCGTGGTCACCGCCGTCGAGATGGCCGAACAGGCCAGGGGGATGGAGTCCCAGCGGCTGCGCGACAGACTCCGGGCGGTACGCGAACATCTGGTGCGCAGCGGCTGCGCCGGCACGTCCGACGCGGCCGAACTCATCGACGGAGCACTGCGCGTACCGCTGTAGACCTCAGCTTCCGACCTCTGGGGCGGTCCACAGTCCCTGCTGCGATATTGCCACTCACCCGACGGAAGGTGGCAGAACCGTGCAGTGGACGAAGCAGAACGAACGAACTGTGTATGAAAACCGCTGGTTCAGCGTCAACCTGGCCGATGTGGAGCTGCCGGACGGCCGGCACCTGGACCACTTCCTGATACGGCTGCGGCCCGTCGCCGTGGCCACGGTGGTCAACGAGGCGAACGAGGTCCTGCTGCTGTGGCGCCACCGCTTCATCACCGACAGCTGGGGCTGGGAACTCGCGGCGGGGGTCGTCGAGGACGGCGAGGACATCGCCCGCGCGGCCGCCAGGGAACTCGAGGAGGAGACCGGCTGGCGGCCGGGGCCCCTGCACCACCTCATGAGCGTGGAACCGTCCAACGGTCTCACCGACGCCGTCCACCACATCTACTGGTCGGACCGGGGCGAGTACGTGGGACACCCCGTGGACGACTTCGAGTCGGACCGCCGGGAGTGGGTCCCCCTGAAGGTCGTACCCGACCTGGTCGCCCGGGGGGAGGTCCCGGCCGCCAACATGGCGGCCGCGTTAATGCTCCTGCACCATCTGAGGCTGACGGGAGACCAGGACAGGCCCTAGCGGGCCAGCGCCTGCCACAGCGTCACGACGAGCGCGCCCAGCGCCGCGAGCACCGCGAGGGAGGGCAGCGGCCAGCGTGCGTGTTCCAGCGTGGCCATGCGGGTGTTCAGGTCGTCGAGCTCCTTGGCGGTCTCCTCGGCGCGATGAGTGATCAGTGCCAGCCCGCCCTCGACGCGGGCGTACGCCACGTCGAGCCGGCGACGTAACTCTGCGAGTTCTCCATGGACGACGGGATGCTCGGGATCGGCGGTCACGTGTCCGCTCCTTTCCGTAGTCGTCTCACATCCCTGCATGTGCATGGTGAGTCAACTCGCCTGGTGGGCCGGTGGGGAGCGTGTGCGCGCGGCATATGCGGGCCCGGCCCGCACACGGTGTGTGAAACGGACGGGCCCGGCACTCCGCGGAGCGCCGGGCCCGTACCGAACACGGTGGGTCATCAGTAGGTGTAGAACCCCGAGCCGGTCTTACGGCCCAGCCGGCCCGCGTCCACCATCCGCGCCAGCAGCGGGGGAGCGGCGTACAGCGGCTCCTTGTACTCGTCGTACATCGACTGCGCGACCGAGGCGACCGTGTCCAGGCCGATCAGGTCGGACAGCTTCAGCGGGCCCATCGGGTGGGCGCAGCCCATCTCCATGCCGTTGTCGATGTCCTCGCGGCTGGCGATGCCCGTCTCGAACATCCGGATCGCGGACAGCAGATACGGGATCAGCAGCGCGTTGACGACGAAGCCGGAGCGGTCCTGGGCGCGGATCGCGTGCTTGCCCAGCACCTTCTCGGCGAACAGCTGCGCCCGGCTCAGCGTCCCCTCGGAGGTGGTCAGCGCCGGGATCAGCTCGACCAGCTTCTGCACGGGGGCCGGGTTGAAGAAGTGGATGCCGACGACCTGGTCGGGCCGCGAGGTGGCGACCGCCAGCTTCACCAGCGGGATGGAGGAGGTGTTGGAGGCCAGGATCGCGTCCGGGCGGGTTACCACCTGGTCGAGGACCTGGAAGATCTCGGTCTTGACCTGCTCGTTCTCCACGACGGCCTCGATGACGAGGTCGCGGTCGGCGAACTCGCCGAGGTCCGTGGTGAAGCTCAGGCGCGCCTGCGTCCCGTCCCGCTCCGCCTCGGTGATCTTGCCGCGTTCGGCGGCCTTGGCCAGGGAGCCGAACAGCCGGGTCCGGCCGAACTCCAGGGCCTCGCCGGTCGTCTCGGCGACCTTGACGTCGAGTCCGGCGCGGGCGCAGACCTCGGCGATGCCCGCTCCCATCTGGCCGCAGCCCACGACTCCGACGCGTTCGATGTCCGTCACATCGTCCCCTTCGCTGACGCTCACGCTGACTCTGCCCGTGACAGGTCTGCCGGGTCCCGGTCGGCCTGCTCCGATCGTGCACGTTACTAGCAAGTATCGATGATCGATCACCGGGGTCGGTGCATGCTGTGCGCGGAGACGATCCGTGACCGAGCGGATCCATGGCGTGACACAGGGATGGGTGCGATGGGGCGACTGACCCGGAGGACGTTCGCGCTTGCGGCGCTGACGGCGTTCACCACGACGGGAGCGGCGGGCTCGGCGGCCCCCGCTCCCGCACAGGGCGGAGCGGGGGAAGGCCGGGCGACGGCCGAGATGCGGGGGGTGTGGCTGGCGACGGTCGCGAACCGCGACTGGCCGTCCAAACCGGGGCTGACCGCCGCCCAGCAGCGCAAGGAGCTGATCGACTGGCTGGACCTGGCGGTGCGAGGCCGGCTCAACGCGGTGGTGTTCCAGGTGCGGCCCACGGCCGACGCGCTGTGGCCGTCCACGTTCGAGCCCTGGTCCCAGGTCCTCACCGGCACCCAGGGCAGGTCCCCGGGCTGGGATCCGCTGGGCACCGCCGTCGCCGAGGCCCACGCCCGCGGCCTCGAACTGCACGCCTGGTTCAACCCGTACCGGGTCGCCACCCACGCCGACCGCTCCAGACTGGTCACCTCCCACCCCGTGCGCCAGCACCCGGACTGGGCGGTGGAGTACGGCGGCAGGCTCTACTACAACCCGGGCCTGCCGGAGGTCCGCGACTTCGTCCAGGACGCGATGCTGGACGCGGTGAAGCGGTACCCCGTCGACGCGGTGCACTTCGACGACTACTTCTATCCCTACCCCGTCGCGGGCCAGAGCTTCGACGACGACGAGGCGTACGACGCCCACGGCGGCGCCTTCGCCACCCGGGCCGCCTGGCGGCGGGACAACGTCAACCGGCTGGTGCGGGAGATGGCCGCCCGGATCAAGGCCGTACGCCCGGGCACCCGGTTCGGCATCAGCCCGTTCGGGGTGTGGCGCAACGCCTCCACCGACTCACGCGGCTCGGACACGCGGGCGTTCCAGTCGTACGACGAGATCTACGCGGACAGCCGCACGTGGGTGAAGGAGGGCTGGATCGACTACGTCGTCCCGCAGCTGTACTGGGAGATCGGCAACTCCGCCGCCGACTACGCCAAGCTCGTGGCCTGGTGGGCGGACGTGGCCAAGGGCAGCCGCACCCGGCTCTACCTCGGTGAGGGCCTGTACAAGGCGGGTGCCTCGGGGCAGCCCGCCGCCTGGGCGGCCAAGGCCGAACTGAGCAGGCATCTCACACTGGCGAAGAAATACCCGCAGGCGCGCGGGCATGTCTTCTTCGCCGCCAAGGACGTCCGGACGGACCGGATCGGGGCGATGGCGCGGGTGGTCGCCGACCACTACGGGCAGCCGGCGAAGCCCCCGCGCTGATCTATCGCTGTTCCTCGGTCCTGGTGCGGTGGCGGATCTCGGTGTCCGGGCCGGGTGAGCACAGGCCCACATGCCCGTCGGTGAAGCGGACGCGGAACGGCGGGTTGCCGTCCTGGCCCAGTACTTCGACGATCTCGCCGACCTTGTCGTGTTGGCCGACCACCCTGCCGTGCTGGACAAACTGGTCGCCCGCGGTTGCACGCATCTGCGGGGCCTCCTCGCCGTGTGGAAGAGAGCAGTGGTCCGTGGTGTCGATTCTAGGGTCTGCCTCCCGGCTCGTGCCCGGGAGTCGCGGGCCCTGGCATCTCTAGCCGCGCGCCCGCTGGGTGACGGCGATGCAGACCAGCACCGCCGCCGCGGTCAGCGGAGCGGCGGGCGTGAGGTCCTCGCCCAGCAGCAGCACCGACCACACCAGTGTGAGCAGCGGCTGCGCCAACTGCAACTGGCTGGCCTTGGGGATGCCGATCGCCGCCATGCCCCGGTACCAGACGACCAGGCCGAGGAACTGCGAACCCGCCGCCACCCACAGCAGCCCGGTCACGCTGTGCGCGGTCAGCCCGACCGGCTCGTACGTCAGCGCGAGGGCGGCGGCGGGCAGACTGAGCGGCAGGCACAGCACCAGCGCCCAGCCGATCACCTGCCAGCCCGGCATCACCCGGGCCAGCCGGCCGCCTTCCGTGTAGCCGGCCGCGCACACCAGCAGCGCCCCGAACAGATAGAGATCGGCGCTGGTCAGAGCCCCGCCGCTCTGCTGCACGGTGAACGCCGCCACCGCGGCGGCCCCCGCCAGCGCCGCCGCCCAGAAGGTGCGCGAGGGCCGGGTGCCCATGCGCAGGGCGGACAGCAGTGCGGTGGTCAGCGGCAGCAGCCCGACCACGACGGCGGCATGGGCGGTGGTGGAGGTCCGCAGCGCGAGGGTGGTCAGCAGCGGGAAACCGACGACGACCCCGCCGGCCACGATCGCGAGTCCCGCCCAGTGCCGTCGGGCGGGCACCGCGACACGGAGCACCAGCAGACAGCCACCCGCGATCAGCGCCGCCAGCACACTGCGGACGGCCACCATCGACCAGGGGCCGAAGCCCTCCAGGCCCCAGGCCGTGGCGGGGAAGGTGAGGGAGAAGGCCACGACCCCGAGGGCGGCCTGCAGGGTGCCGGGGCCACGGGCGGGCGAGGCGCTGACCGCTATCGCGGAGGGTGCGATAGCGCTACTCTGTGTCTTCATGCAAGAGCGTAGCAGTGTGAGTGACCTGGCGAATCAGCTGCGAAGGGAGCTGGATCGCTACTCTCCCGATGGAAAGCTCCCATCGAGCCGGGCGCTGGTCGAACGGTTCCGGGTGAGCCCGGTGACCGTCTCGCGGGCGCTGGCACAACTGGCCGCCGAGGGACTGGTGGTGACCCGGCCCGGGGCGGGTGCGTTCCGGGCGGGACCGCGCCCCGCGGCCGCGCCGGCGGGGGACACCTCCTGGCAGGAGGTCGCCCTCAGCGCGGACGGCGCCGCCGACCTCGTCCCGCGCTCGGTCGACGCCACCGGCGTCACCGTCTCCCTGGCCGCCCCGCCGCCCGGCGTCGTCGAGTTCAACGGCGGCTATCTGCACCCCTCGCTCCAGCCCGAGCGCGCGATGTCCGAGGCCCTGGCCCGCGCCGGACGCCGGCCAGGCGCCTGGGGACGCCCGCCCATGGAGGGCCTGCCCGAGCTGCGCGAGTGGTTCGCCCGCACCATCGGCGGAAGCGTCGGCGCGGCCGAGGTGCTCGTGAGCGCCGGCGGCCAGGCGGCGCTCACCACCGCCCTGCGCGCCCTCGCCCCGCCCGGCGCCCCGGTGCTCGTCGAGTCGCCGACCTACCCCGGCATGCTCGCGATCGCCCGCGCGGCGGGCCTGCGCCCGGTCCCCGTCCCGGTCGACGCGGACGGAGTGAAGCCGGACCTGCTCGCCGACGCCTTCCGGGCCACCGGCGCCCGGGTGTTCGTCTGCCAGCCACTGTTCCAGAACCCGACCGGCGCCGTCCTCGCCCCCGACCGGCGCGGCGAGGTGCTGCGCATCGCCCGGCAGGCGGGCGCCTTCGTCGTCGAGGACGACTTCGTACGGCGGCTCGCGCACGAGGACGCGGGTCCGCTGCCACGCCCGCTCGCCGCCGACGACCCCGACGGAGTCGTCGTCCACGTCGGCTCGCTCACCAAGGCCACCTCGCCCAGCTTCCGGGTGTGCGCCCTCGCCGCGCGCGGACCGGCGCTGGAACGGCTGCGCGCGATCCAGGTCGTCGACACCTTCTTCGTGCCCCGCCCGCTCCAGGAGGCGGCCCTGGAACTCGTCGGCTCGCCCGCCTGGCCGCGGCATCTGCGGACCGTCGCCGCCGAACTGAGGGCCAGGAGGGACGCGATGGCCTCGGCACTCCGGCTGCACCTGCCCGAACTCGCCCTCCCGCACATCCCGTCCGGCGGCTACCACCTGTGGCTCAGACTCCCCGAGGGCGCGGACGACACCGCGTTCACGGCCGCCGCCCTGCGCGCCGGTGTCGCCCTCACCCCCGGCCGTCCGTACTTCAGCGCCGAACCCCCGGCCGCCCACGTCCGGCTGAGCTTCGCGGCGGTCGCGGGCACGGAGGAGATCGCGGAAGGGGTACGACGGCTGCGTACCGCCTGCGACGAGGTGCTGCCCGCAAACCGTTCGACATGACGAGCCGCCCGCTGTGAGGATCCGGCCATGAACGACGTCCCGCCCCTCGCCGAGGGCTACGAGATCTCCGTCGACCCCGCCCGCATCGACGCCGGGCGCGTCCACCGCTGGCTGTCCACCGACGCGTACTGGGCGATCGGGCGCGAACGCGAGAAGCAGGACCGGGCGATCGCCGGCTCGCTGAACTTCGGGGTCTACGACTCCGCCTCCGGCGAGCAGGTCGCCTACGCGCGCGTGGTGACCGACCTCGCCACCTTCGCCTGGCTGTGCGACGTGTACGTGGACCCGGCGGCGCGTGGCAAGGGCATCGGCACCGCGCTCGTCGCCGCCGTACGCGACCACCTGCTGCCGCACGGGCTGCGCCGGATCCTGCTCGCGACGCACGACGCGCACGGGGTGTACGAGAAGGTCGGCTTCGAGGCGCTGGAGACGCCGGGCCAGTGGATGGCGCTGGTCTTCGCGAAGCTCGGGGTGGCGTGAGGCTACTTTTCTCGGGCCGCTCGTTTTCTCGGGACTTGTCCGGCACTTCGTGACTCGCCGGTAAGAATTCCGGTGCCTGTCGCCCGGCATCCCTTGACCTGCGCAGTTGCTCGGCTCACCATCACCGCATGCCACTTCGGGTGACGTTCGTCGCAGCCGCGCGCAGTTCACCGCTGCTCGCGGAACGCTTCGAGGACGACCGGCCGCTGGACCAGGCGGGCTGGGACGAGGTGCAGCGGGTGGTCCCCGACCTCCTGCCCCTCGCCGCCGCCGAGCTGCGCTACTGCTCGCCCACCCCGCGCAGCCGCACCACCGGCGACGCCCTCGGCTATGCCCCGCTCGCGCAACTCGCCCTGCGCGACTGCGCCATGGGCCGCTGGAGAGGTCTCACCCTGGGCGAGGCGATGGCCCGCGAACCCGCGGCCGTGGACGCCTGGCTGGCCGACCCGCTGGCCACCCCGCACGGCGGCGAGTCCCTGCTGGACTTCATCACCCGGGTGGGCGACTGGCTCGACACCCGCCCGCTCGGGGACGGCGACCGGATCGTGGCGGTCGCCGAGCCCGGCGTGATCCGCGCGGCCCTGGTGTACGCGCTCAAGGCGCCTCCGTCGACGTACTGGAACATCGACGTACGCCCCCTGTCGACGACCACCGTCACCGGCCTGGGCGGACGCTGGAACCTGCGCCTGGAAGGGGCGTCGGTTCAGCCCACGCGCGCGTAGTCGGTCGTCAGCAGCAGGTCCTTGGCGGGACCGCCGACGCGCCACACCGTGCGCCGGCGGTCCACGTCCCGGACGGTGAACTCGCCCCGGTAGAGGTCCGCGGCACACGGGTGGTCGGCGGTGTGCCGGCCGGTCGTCAGGTCCAGGTCGTGGAAGGGCCGGCCGTCGGCGAACCGGACGTCCGCCGTGCCCGGCACCGGACCGGGCAGGAAGCGCAGGATGCGTTCGGCGGGCCGGCCTGATCCCTGCCAGGTGAACGTGCCGGACTCCTCGTGCAGCAGACCCCCGCCGTCCAGCGGGCTGAACACGGTGGTGCCCCGGAAGCGGCCCTCGCCGCCGTCCGCCAGATCCCGCACCACGCGCTCCACGTGCCACCGCCCTTCGAGATGGGCCAGGACATCGGGAACCGGCCAGAGCGCGTCCGACGTCACCCTCCCCTCGGCCGCCGGCGGCGCCACCCGTCCGGCGAGTCGGTGGGTGCCTTGCGCTCCGCCTGGGCGCGGATCTCGTGGTGCGAGGCGTGACTGGTGGCCCGGAAGGCCTCCTCGTAGGCGGCGAGCGCCCCGCTCACCCCGGTCCCGGCACCGCCACGCCGGCGATTCAGCCGCGCCACCCAGGTGAGAAGCCCGAGAACCGCGGCGAAACCGCCGAGCACGACGAAGGGCACGAGAGCCTCCATGCGTCGAAGATACGTGCCCGCCCCATTGACGCGCTCATGCCCCATACATATCTTGCCGTTCGAAGTGTTGACCGCCGTTCAGTATTTCGAACAAGCGGGCCACTTTCGCTACAGCCGCACCTGCACACGACCCCCAAGAGCCGCGGAGTGTACATGCCACGCACCACCCGCAACCGCCTGAGACTCGCCCTCGGAGCAAGCGCTTTCCTGCTGGCCGTCGGCGGTGTCCCCGCCACCCCGGCCGGAGCCGCCGACACCACCGACTACGCCATCACCGTCGACCCCACCGCCAAGGGCGCGAAGATCGACGACACGATGTACGGCGTCTTCTTCGAGGACATCAACCGGGCCGCCGACGGCGGTCTGTACGCCGAACTCGTGCAGAACCGGTCCTTCGAGTACGCGACCGTCGACAACCGCTCGTACACCCCGCTGACCTCCTGGACGGTCTCCGGCTCGGCGAACGTCGTGAACGACGACGGCCGGCTCAACGACCGCAACCGCAACTACCTCTCCCTGGGCGCCGGTTCGTCCGTGACGAACGCCGGCTACAACACCGGGGTCCGTGTCGAGGAGGGCAAGAAGTACGACTTCTCGGTGTGGGCCCGCGCCGAGGCCGGTACGACGCTGACGGTCTCCCTCCAGGACGCCGACGGCACGCCGGCCACCGCCCGCCAGGTCGCCGTGGGCACGGGCGGCTGGGCGAAGTACCGGGCCACCTTCACCGCCACCCGCACCAGCAGCACCGGCCGGCTGACCGTGGCGTCCTCGGAGGCGGCCGCCCTCGACATGGTGTCGCTGTTCCCGCGCGACACCTACAAGCACGAGGCCAACGGCCTGCGCAAGGACCTCGCCGAGAAGATCGCCGCCCTGCGCCCGGGCTTCGTCCGCTTCCCCGGCGGCTGCCTCGTCAACACCGGCTCCATGCAGGACTACAGCGAGGCCTCGAACTGGCAGCGCGCCCGCTCGTACCAGTGGAAGGACACCGTCGGCCCGGTCGAGGAGCGCGCCACCAACTCCAACTTCTGGGGCTACAACCAGAGTTACGGCCTCGGCTACTACGAATACTTCCGCCTCGCCGAGGACATCGGCGCGATGCCGCTGCCCGTCGTCCCGGCCCTGGTCACCGGCTGCGGGCAGAACAAGGCCGTCGTCGACGACGCCCTGCTCAAGCGGCACGTCCAGGACACCCTCGACCTCATCGAGTTCGCCAACGGCCCGGCGACCTCGACCTGGGGCAAGCTGCGCGCGCGGATGGGCCACCCGAAGCCCTTCCACCTCACGCACATCGAGGTCGGCAACGAGGAGAACCTTCCCAACGAGTTCTTCGCCCGCTTCAAGGAGTTCCGCGCCGCGATCGAGGCCAAGTACCCCGACATCACGGTGATCTCCAACTCCGGCCCGGACGACGCCGGTTCGACCTTCGACACGGCCTGGCAGCTCAACAGGGACGCCAAGGTCGACATGGTCGACGAGCACTACTACAACAGCCCGCAGTGGTTCCTGCAGAACAACGACCGCTACGACTCCTACGACCGCGGCGGCCCGAAGGTCTTCCTCGGCGAGTACGCCTCCTGGGGCAACGCCTTCAAGAACGGCCTCGCCGAAGCCGCGTTCATGACCGGCCTCGAACGCAACGCGGACGTCGTCAAACTCGCCTCCTACGCCCCGCTGTTCGCCAACGAGGACTACGTCCAGTGGAGCCCGGACATGGTGTGGTTCAACAACCACGCCTCCTGGAACTCCGCCAACTACGAGGTCCAGAAGCTGTTCATGACCAACGTCGGTGACCGCGTCGTCCCCTCGGCGGCCACCGGCACCCCGTCCCTCACGGGTCCGATCAGCGGCGCGGTGGGCCTGTCGACGTGGGCGACGACGGCGGCGTACGACGACGTGAAGGTCACGGACGCGGACGGCGCCACGCTCCTGAGCGACGACTTCTCCGGCGACGCCTCGCAGTGGACGCACACCGGGGGCGGCAGCTGGTCCCTCCAGGACGGGCAGTACGTCCAGACCGACGTGGCCGCCGAGAACACCATGGTCTCCGCCGGTGACGTGAACTGGCACGACTACGACCTGCACGCGAAGGCCACCAAGAAGTCCGGCAAGGAGGGCTTCCTCGTCGCCTTCGGCGTCAAGGACACCGGCAACTACTACTGGTGGAACCTGGGTGGCTGGAACAACACCACCAGCGCCGTCGAGCAGGCCGTGGACGGCGGCAAGTCCACGCTGATCTCCAAGGCCGGGACCATCGAGACGGGCCGCGCCTACGACATCGACATCAAGGTGCGGGGCCGCCAGGTCACCCTGTACCTCGACGGCCAGGAGTGGGGCAGCTTCACCGACGACAAGCCGGCCGAGCCGTTCCGCCAGGTCGTCACCAAGGACAGGAAGACCGGTGACCTGATCGTCAAGGTCGTCAACGCCCAGTCCGCCGACGCCCGCACAGCGATCGACCTCGGCGGGGCGAAGGTCGCGTCCAAGGCCCGGGTGACGACCCTGACCGCCGCCCCCAACGCGGTCAACACGGAGACGGACACCCCGGTCGCGCCGGTGACGTCCACCTTCACCGGCGTCGCCGACACGTTCACGTACACCTTCCCGGCGAACTCGATCACGTTCCTGCGGATCAGGCAGAGGTAGCCGGTACGGGCGGGCGGGGACGGCAGCCGTCCACGCCCGCCTCTCAGCCGCCGTTGCGGCGGAACCAGCCTCTCTTGGCCGGAGGTGCCTGCGGCGCCCACTGAGCCGGGACCGGCCCGCCGAACGGCGGCAGCCCCTTGAAGCGGTCGTCGAAGGTCACCGTCGGCGCGATCCGCGCCAGCGCCGCCCGCACCAGCGTGAGCGGATGCTCGGGGAACTGCGCGTCCCACTGCTCGTCGTCCCCCGCATGGGACGGCAGACCGCCGATCTGGCCGCCCACGTAGGGGTTCGCCCGGAAGTAGGCGTCCGGCCCCACCTGGGCCATGATCACCGCCTCCCGCATCCCCGTCATCGGGCCCTCGGCGGCCTGCACCTTCACCACGGTGCTGCAGGCCGCCCTGGGGATCGTGAAACTGCCGATGAAGGCCTGCCCCGGCCGGTTACCCAGCGGCACCTTCACCAGCTGGCGCACGGCCGGGACCCCGTCCACCGCGCCGGGCACCGCCTCGATCAGACCTCCGCCCGCCCCGGCCGTCAGCTGGGCCAGCCCCGCCTGAAGGAGCTGGAGGTCGTGCAGCGGGGCCGGCAGGTCCGGCACCAGCGGGAAGAAGTGGACCGACAGCACGAGCCCCGCCGCATCGGTCCACACCCCCGGCTCGCGCTCGGTGAAGCCGGTGAGGTCGAGGCTGGTGACGGGCGTCATGGCGATCATCGGATTTCCCCCTTGTTGCATCCGGGCATGATCACGGAGTCGCCGATTGTGTCATCCACGGGACGTGTGACCGAGAAGTCTAGTTGGCGAATCATGGACTGAGACGCCTTTGGGCGTCGGACGCCCGGGGTTGGGCAGAAGCGTCCGTTGTCAGTCCTCGGAGCTACCGTGGCGCAAGGAGGCTGCGGCCAGAGGGGTCCGGATCTCCAGGGCCAGCGGACCGCGGACCGCAACTGCTGTCCCGGCTGTCACGGGTGTCGGACCGGATCCGGGATCGCCGTGATCGCGTACTCGGTGTTCGCGGGGTCGGTGGAGTAGAAGTGGGCGTTCGTCCGATAGAGCGTGTCGCCGTGACGGGCGAGGGCGGTGGGGGCGTCGAACCGCGGGTCGCTCACCTCGGCGGTGAGCCGTCCTACCGTGCCGGACCTGTCGAGCCGCAGGACGGCGAGCTTGTTGGACGTGTTGCGTACGACGTAGAGGGTGCGGCCCTCCAGGCGCATGCCGTCGCCCAGGTCATGTCCGCGCCGCCGAGGTCCACCGGTGTGGCGTGGCCGGTGGCCGCGTTCATGGCGGCCCGGCTCCGGCGGCGACGGCCTGCCCACCGCCCTGCTGCGTTCCCCCTACGGCCGCACCGGGATGATCGCCGCCCAGCTCGCGCGGCCGTCGGCCGAACGCGGTTACCAGGTCGTCGTGCAGAGCACCCGCGGCACCTTCGGCTCAGGCGGTCGAGCCGAAGCGCCTGCGCCTCCAGCCGGGCGGCGCACTGACCGCCGAGGCCTCCGCCCCGTCCGCCCCCGACAGCTACCGCTACGACCCCGCCGAGCCCACTCCGGCGGTCGGCGGGGTCCGGATGGCCATGGGGGTGAAGGCGGGCCGGGTGGACAACCGGAAGCTGGAGGCCCGGCCCGACGTGTTGACGTACACCACGGACGAGCTGGAGCAGGACACCGAGGTGATCGGCGAGGTGAGCGCCGAGATCTGGTTCTGCTCCAGCTTGCCGTACGCCGATGTCTTCGTCCGGCTGTGCGACGTGGACGCCGAGGGGGCTCGACCAACGTCTGCGACGGCCTGGTCGGTCTCACCGGTGCCGACGAGATCACCCGGGCCGAGGTGCGGCTGTGGCCGACGGCCTACCGCTTCCGGCACGGTCACCGCATCCGCGTCCAGATCTCCAGCGGTGCCTTCCCGCGCTACAACCGCAACCCCGGGACTGGAGAGCCCAGGGCGACGGTGCCCACGCTCCGGGCCGCGGATCAGCTGGTGTTCCACGACCGGGACCATCCCTCGGCCATCATCCTCCCGGTCCGGTCCCGGGATTGACGTGCCGTCAGAAGTCGACGACCGTCTGTGCCTCGCCCCGGATCTCGTCCGCGTCGGTGGGCAGCAGCCGGCCCTGCCGCTCCAGCCGGTCTGCCTGCCGGTTCACCTTCTTCACGTAGGCGTCCTTGCTGCCGTAGAGCTGCTTCAACTCCTCTGCGGACAGTGGCTCTTGTGCTCCGGTCCTGGCGCAGATCGAGTACCGCTGGTCGGTGGAGTTGGCGAAGTAGCGGACCGTCGGCAGGTCGGCGTAAGTGGAGCGGACACCGCCCAGCGGGATGTCGTATGCGTCGAGCTTCGCGGTGCCGTCGGCTTCGCGCGCGAGCTGCTGCGAGGCGGGCGGGGTGACGCCCTTCGACGCCCAGTCCTCGAGGCGGGTGAGCGAGGACTGGAAGAACTGGTTGAAGGGAAAGCGGCTGACGTCGTAGTCGCAGGCGAACGGGCCGGTGGTGAGGAAGGCCTCGGGGGTCTGGCCGTAGGCGCGGGCGGCGCGTGGGGAGGCCGTGGAGGCGCCGGCGAGCTCGTAGACACGGTAGTTGGGGCCGTCGGGGCGGCGCCGCTGCTCCTCCTGGGGGCCGGTCAGCAGCACCATGACCGGGACGTCCAGGTTCCGCACCTTCTGCCGCGGGTCGTCCTTCGCCACCGCCGGTGCGGTGGAGTTGATCGGCTGGTGGTCGCCGGGATTGCCGATCAGGTAGCCGTCGAAGATCGGGCGGCCGTTCGGCAGTCGCAGGCGCTGGTGGAAGCCCTCGCTCGCGTTCGGCGCGGACGATCGCACGCTGTACGCGACCAGCCGCCGCGTCCCCCTCCGTCGGTACGAGGTCGACCCCATACGCGTGATCGGCCAGGCGTGTTCCCGGGCCGGGGGGAGCTGACACCCGCGCAGAAGAGGGCGTACGTGCCCGGCTCGCGGTACCGGAAGGTGTGCGAGCACTGATCGTTTCGACTCGAGGCCGTCAGGGGACCGCCCCGGTGGCGATCCGCCGTTGCCCGGGCGGTATGAGCGCCGGGTGCTCAGTGTGGCGGGGAAGGAGCACGCGGAAGGTGGCGCCCCGGCCGGGAGTCGCGCGGACCTCCACATGCCCCGCGTGGGCACTGACAAGGGAACGGACGATCGCGAGGCCCAGACCCGCTCCGCCGGTCGCACGGGTGCGGGAGGTGTCGGCGCGATAGAAGCGGTCGAAGACGTGACTCATCTGAGCTGCCGTCAACCCCGGTCCTTCGTCGGCAACTTCGAGGACGACGTGCTCGCCGACTGTGCCGACCCCGATGCGGATGGGTGTGCCCGAGGGGGTGTGAGTGACGGCGTTGCCGACCAAATTGGTGACGACCTGACGCAGCCGGGCCTCGTCGGCGAGCGCAGGAGCGCAGGCGGGCGGCCCCTCACCGAGGGGGCCTGTCAGGGTTACGGGACGGGTCACGTCCAGGGCGCGCACGTCGTGGAGCGCGTCGGCGGCGAGGGTACGAAGATCCATCGGGGCCAGATCCATGCCCGCCGAATGCCCGGAGTGCCGCGTGGACCTGAGCGAGCCCTCGTCGAGCCGGGCGAGCAGCAGCAGGTCCTCCACGAGCCGGGTGAGACGCTCGGACTCACGGGCGATACGGGCCATGGTGGCGTCGATGTCCCGCTGTTCGGGCAGCGCACCCATCCGGTACAGATCGGTCAGGCCCTTGATCCCGGCGAGCGGGGTGCGCAGTTCGTGGCTGGCGTCCGCGACGAAACGGCTCATCCGCATCTCCGACTCGGCGCGGGCGGCGAAGGCGGTCTCCAGCTGTCCCAGCATGCCGTTCAAGGCCGTCGCCAGGCGGCCCATCTCCGTGTTCGGTCCGGCGAGTTCGGGCACGCGCCGCGACAGGTCGCCACCCGCGATCTCGGCCGCCGTCTGTTCGATGCGGACGAGCGGACGCAGCCCGGAACGGACCGCGAACCAGCCGGCTGCGGCCAGCACTGCGAGCAGACAGAGCCCGGCGATCTCGTAGATCCGCCACATCTTGTCCACGGTGCCGTCCACCTCGGCCAGTGACGTCGACACGGCCACGCTGCCTTGAACACTGTCGGCGGTGCTCCACTGCGCCAGGGGGTCGGCCTTGGGCAGTGCGATCACCCGCCAGCGCGTGTCGCCCTTGGTGCTCCCGACGGTGAACGGGCGGCCGCCGTACGCACGGACCGCCGTCGCGTCCAGCCGCGGCAGCGCCGGGCCGGTGGTCAGCGTCGTCCGGTTCTCGCCGGCGAGGGAGTCGATGCTGCTCTCGACCGTGCCGTCCGCGCCGACATAGGTGATGACGGGATTGCCGATGACGTCGGTGCTGAAGTCGGCGAGTCCGGCCGGCAGGGTACTTTCGGCTCCGCCGCGGGCCACGGTCGACGGCAGCAGGGCGAAGACCTGAGCGGAGGCCCGGAGTTGATCGTCGACCCGGGCTTCCATGTAGGAGCGCAGGGCATTGCCTGTGACCAGACTGAACGCCGTGAATCCGACAGTCAGCAGGGCTACCGCCAGCATCAGGACGCGGACGCGGAGCGAGGCACGCCCCCATACGGTGCGGACGTGCCCTGTCATGCCCGGGGCTCACGCAGGACGTAGCCGACTCCGTGGACAGTGTGGATCAGCTTCGGTCCGCCGTTGTCGAGCTTGCGGCGCAGATAGCTGATGTAGGTGTCGACGATGCCGACGTCGCCCCCGAAGTCGTAGTCCCACACCCGTTCGAGGATCTGCGGCTTGGAGACCGTCCGTCCCGCGTTCACCATCAGGTGGTGCAGCAGCCGGAACTCGGTCGGCGACAGGCGTATCGGGTTGCCCGCCCGGCTGGTCTGCACTCCCTCGGGGTCGAGTTCCAGGTCGGCCACCCGGAGCACGGTCGCCGGATCACCGCCGGTGCGGCGCAGCACCGCGTGGATACGGGCGATCAGCTCTTCCAGGTCGAAGGGCTTGGTGACGTAGTCGTCCCCACCGAGTTGCAGCCCGTCGATCTTGTCCCGGGTGGTGTCCCGCGCGGTGAGGAACACCACGGGGATGTGGCCGGCGCGGGGTCCGGTCGGAGGGTTCTGCGCGCGCAGCTGCCGTATCACCTCGAATCCGTCCGTGTCCGGCAGCATGACGTCCAGCAGGACCAGGTCCGGCGCGATCGCCCTGGCGGAAGCCAGTGCCTCCTGCCCCGTCCCGGCCGCCCCGACGGCGAACCCGGCGTGCCGCAGCGCCGCGCACAGCAGCCCCCGTACGGTGGGTTCATCGTCCACGACCAGCAGTCGCGTTCCGCCGGTGGGGCCGGTCGGCGCCCGCCCGTGCCGGGCACCGTTCTCGGGGGATCGTTCAACGGTTGCCAACGGATACCTCCATACCACTCACCGTCGTGGTCTCCTGGGGCGCCTTCCTCCGCACGAAGAGGCGGGAACGGCGGTCGACGACGCCGCGCAGCGAGCACCCGGCCAATCCGGCAACACCCCCGACCAGCAGGCCGAACACCACCGTGACGAGCACGTTGCCGGTCAGCTCCGCCCGGGTGCCGCCCATTTCGCTGCCGAACATGGTGATGCCGAAGTGGCCCGACGCCCCGGCGAGCCAGGCTGCCGCCCCCATGATCAGCGCCGTGCCGACGGCGAACCTCTCGGCGAAGCCGAGGTGCGGACCGAAAGGGCCGCGGTACCGGTGCAGCGGGGGTGTGCGCGCCGGGTCCGTGGCCTTCGCCGCGCGGTAGGCGCACCCCAGCAGCAGGAGTGCGGTCACCGTGAGCGCCCCGAGCCACAGGGGCCAGCCGCCGGCGGCCAGATCCCGCAGGTGCGCGGTCCGATCGGGCGGAGTGCTGGCCTGCTGCCCGCCCATCTGGCCCATCAACGCGGCGAACGGGTTGCCACCCTCGCTCTGCACCTGCTCCGTGGAAGCCGTCCACGGGGAACCCACGCCGAGCGTCAGGAACACCGCCACGGCGTTCGGCACAAGCAGCAGGGCGGCTCCCGCGGCGGTGGCGGCCCGCCCGCCGACCACCGCGCCGAGCAGGGTGACCAGGACGAGCGGCACAGCCGCCACCACCAGAAGGGTCCGTATGATCGCGGCGATACCGGGGACCCAGGCGGGCCGCAACCGATCGACCGTGCCGCCCAGGGGCATCCTGACCTTGCGGCTGATCAGGCAGCCGACGGCCAGCACCACCGCGGCCCACAGCACCGCGCCGACGCCCGCCGCGCCCGCATGGACCTCGTACGCCATCGTCATGTCCTGCGGTGTTCCGCCCCCGCCGAACAGGCCGCCCATGAGGTCGCCCTCGCCACCGGCGAAGCCGCCGGATCCCACGCGCTGGCCGTCGCGCAGTCCGCTCATCGCCGAGGCCGGCATGCTGAACGTTCCGTGCGCGAGGCTCGCCACGACCAGGACGGCGACCAGGGCCGCCGCAGCGGCTCCGCCCGCGCGGGCCGCCAGTTCACGGGTGTCGCACCGGCGCTGGTGCAACTGCCGGGAGAAGACTCCCCAGAGCATGAGTGCACCGGCCAGCGTGACACCGAGCGGCGCGACGTCGGCCGCGCCGCTCATCGACGGGGCCATGCCCCCGCCGCCGAAGAGGCCGCCCAGCAGGTCGCCGATCCCCGAACCCGTGGTCGCCCCGGCTGTGTCGGAACCGGCGTTCACCGAGCCGCCCACGGCCAGCGCCGTCAGCGCCATGGTCAGGGACCACATCGAGCCGACCTGACCGGCGTCCAGCAGCCACAGCGCCAGCGCCGAGACCGCGGCCATCGCGGCCACCGCGCACAGGGCGGCCGACGCCCCCTGCGAGGCGTACCGCAGGGGGCTGTCGGGACGTGCGGGCCCGGACTTGGGTCCGGGCCTGGGGTTGATGACGGACATGGGTGCTGCTCCGCTTCGTTCCGGGGACGTGGTGCGCACAAACTGACGTACGCGACTGGCACGTTCCGGAGAGGTTCTGGGAGTTTCCCGAGAGCCTTCGGCAGAGAGTCTCTGGTCGCGCCCCCGCGCCCGTCCCGGTTCCCGTCGAGGCTCTCAGGAAACTCCCAGAACCGAATGGGACCTGGGTACCGATCCGCGCTCCGCGAGGTCGCCCGTGGTCCCAGTGTGGGCGCGGCATCCGGCCCGGCTTGCGGCACGATGTCCTCAGAACCCCTGGACACAGCGGAACGTGCCGCCCGTCATGGCAAAGGCCACACCCGGACCGGAGCAGCTCCCTGTGTCGGTGTCGGCGTCGTGGGTCGCGGAGGCGGTGGTTCCGGCGCCGGAGGCGAAGGCGTACGCCGTGAATCCGCGGCCCGTCGCCGTGGCGGTCGCGGTGGCGCCCATGCTCGCGAACGCCCGGACGACGGCGGCGAGCCGGGCGATGGCACTGGCGGTGCTCTTGGCGTCCTCGGCGCGCGCGAGCGCGAAGCTGTCGCCGCCGGTGGCCTGGGAGGAGGCGAAGGCACCGTTGCCCGTGGCCTGGGAGTCCGCCGAGTTGCCGTCGCCGCCCTGGGCGCTGCCCGAGGCGCGGCCACCGGCCCTGCTCCTGGCGGATGACGTGTTCCGGTCCCCGTCGAGCGCGCCGGCCTGGGCGATGGAGTCCTTGCCGTCGGAGTCCGCGGTCGCGGAGTTGCGGTCGCCGTTGCCGGCCGCGGAGAAGGCGCAGGCGTTGTCCGCGGTGCCGACGCAGCCGTCGGCGTTAGCGGTGGCGGAGTTGTCGTCGCCGTTCGCGGCGCTGGCGTTGGCGAAAGCCTTCGGGTGGTCGGCCCGCGCCACCGCGCTGTTCCCGCTCGTGCCCTGGGCGCCCTCGCCGTTCACGCCGGACCGGGCGAGGGCACCGGCGCCATGGGTCGCGGTGGCGAAGGAGGAGTTGTCGTCGCTGGTGAGCTTGGATTTGCCGTCGTCGAAGCGGGCCAGCGAGCCGGCGATCGCACCCGCCGTCGAGCCGTCACCGTCGGCGTCGGCCGACGCCCGGTTGCCGTCACCGCCGAGGACGTACGACTCGCAGGTCGCCTTGCCCGTCTGCGGTCCGCTCTTCACTCCGTTCACCTGTCCGCACCGGTGCGGCTGTTCGGGCGCGGACGTCTGGTCGGCGGCGCTCGCACTGCATCCCACGAGCAGGGTCGCACACGCTGCGACCGCGACGCGTCGCAGGCATCGGGACTTGCGGGAGTTCGTCCACATGGCACGCATCGGCGGCTCCTTCTCACAGACGGGTCGTCAGGGGGCGGCGGGGGCCGCCCCCTGACGTTCGGAATCAGAAGCCGCTGCCGCAGCTCTGGCCGGTGCCGATCAGGGCGTAGGTGACGCTCGTGTCGGAGCAGCTGACGCCGGTGGTGAGGTTGACGCCCAGGAAGCCGGCGGTGGTGGTGTTGTGTACCGCCGTCACCGTGCCGCCCTTGCTCGCGGTGGCGGTGGCCTGGGAGTGCGGGCCCGCGGCCGTGGCATTGGCGACGGAGCCGGTGCCGTCCGCGTTGGAGACCGCGATGTTCTCGTAGCCGATGACCGCCAGCGAGTCCGCCTTGCCGCCGCCGGTGGCCGCGGACTTCGCGGTGCCGTAGTTGTTGTAGATGGCGCGGGAGCGAGCCTGGGAGTCCTTGCCCTCGCCGGTGGCGAGAGTCTGGTTGTAGCTGCCGCCGGATGCCTCGGACCAGGTGAAGACGTGGTCGCCGTCGGGTTTTGCGACGGCGAGATTGCCGTCGCCGTAGGAGGCTTTGGCGGTGGCGTTGCCGCAGGGCTGCTGGGCCTGGGGCAGCGGGGGCAGCGGCCACGGGCAGTCGGCCTTCATGCCCTCGTGGGGGTTGGCGGGCTGGCCCGCGGCCGACTTGGCGGTGTTCCAGATGATGTCTCCGCCGTTCTTGGCGTCGGTGACCGCTGTGTTGTACTTGCCGCGCTCGGCGACCGAGTACGCCTTGGCCTTGTCGACGGTGGAGATCGCGGTGTTGGACTCCCCGTCCACGGCACGGGCGTTGGCACTGGAGCACGCGTCGAGCGGGTAGGTGGTCTCACCGGAGTTCAGGGCCTGCCCTATCGGGGAGCATGAGCCGATCGAGCCGTCGCCCTTCGATGTGGCGATGGCGAGCATGTCGTCGCCGTAGCTGTCGTACGCGAGCGCGTGTCCTCGCTCGGTGGCCTTGGCGAACGACTCGCTGTCCTCGCCCTGGGCGGCGTCGGCGCGGGCGTGGGAGTTGGGGCCGGAGGTGGCGGCCGCCCGGTGGCCGTCGCCGTAGCCGGCGTTGGTGACGGCGGCGGAGTTCTGGCCGTTGGCGATGGACAGGGCCTGGTTCTTGAAGCCCATGAGCGTGATGGCGCGGGCGCCGGCCGGTCCGCTGCCGTCGTTGTTGCCGTTGTAGCCCAGGGCGATGGAACGGTTGTCGTCGCCGTACCGGGAGAGGGCGGTCGCCTCTCCGTTGTCGGAGGCTCCCGCGAACGAGTCGTTGCGGTCGCCCGCGACGCTGTCGGCATTGGCGAGCGAGCGGTCGTGGGCGACGGCCGTCGCCTTGTCGTGCTGGTCGTGATCGGCGTTGCCGGAGGTGGCCGTGGTGGTGGAGCCGGCCGTGGAGATCGCGTCCGACTCGTTGCCCTTCTGCCCGGTACGGGACGCGTCCCCGGACCTGGCCGTGGCGGCCGAGTCGTCGCCCTGGGCCTTGGCGTCGGCGTCCCCGGTGTGGACGGCGTTCGCGGTGGCTGCGGCCTCGTTGCCCTCGGCGCGAGCGCGGGCCCGCTTGTCGCGGTCGTCGTTGGTGGTGCACACTGCGGTGCCGGACTTCGCGGTGTCGGTGCCGTCCTGCTGCTTGCAGGCGTTCGCCGCACCGGTGTTCCAGGCGGGGTCGAGGCTCTCCGCCGAGGGGACGGCCTCTCCCGCCGTTTTCAGAAGTCCGCTGATGTCGCGCTCCAGCTTCGCCTGGGTCTCGACTCCTGCGGTCTTCATCGACTTGTCGTCTGCGACGCCGGCCTTCGCCAGGAACGTCTCCAGCCCCGCGACCGACTGGTCCGACGAGGCGGAGACCCGGCCCGCCGAGGCGTCGATGATCGCCTCGATCGAGGCGAGTGCCCGGGCCGGTGTGGTCGGCCTGCTGGGCTTCGCCACCGCGGTCTGCTGCGGCCCGTCGGGGGCTGCCCCCAGGGTCACGCCGATGAGCAGGGCCACGTAAGCGCTGTTGCGGATGCGTCTTCCTCTGTTCACGTTCTCGCCCTTCTGGAATGAGCTGTTGTGGGGTCAGACTCGAGGTACGTCCAGGGGTTTGAACTCCGCGCCGCCGACGAGGAGATCGGGGTAGGGCTTCCACTGGCGGATGAGGGTGCCGCCGAGGCCGTTGGTCAGGGTCCGGACGCGGCCGTCCGGGTAGGTGAAGGTGCCCTCGATGCCCGGCCAGTCCAGCAGGATCGTCGGGGAGTCCGGCGACTCGCCGACCGAGCTCGCGGCGTGGCTCCCCACCGCGCTGCCGGTGAACTGAAGGACCCCGGCCTCCGTTTCCATCGTGACCACGTAACGGGTCGGCACGAACGTGCCCGTGGCCGGGTTGTAGGCCCAGTCGTGGTGGTCGATCCGGAAGTCGCCCGCCTGGACGTAGCGCTTCTCCTCGTTGAGGTAGAGGGCCATGTCCTTGTGCTTGCCGAGCTTCATCTCGTCGAGGTTTCCGCTCAGTTCGTCGAAGTGGAACCACATCCAGTCGTGCCACGCCCCGACTTCGGCGGGGCAGGCGTCGACCGCGTAGTAACGCTCACGCTGGCCGGCCCCGCGGATCGCGACCTTCTTCCCCTGCACGGTGAGCGTCCCCTCGACCGCTCCGGCCCAGATGTAGCCGTAGGAGATGCTGTGCGGGACGTACGTCTGCGGGGTCTCCTTGCCGTACCACATCGGGAATCCGTTGCCGGTGTGCACCCACTCCCCGGCGATCCCCGACTCCTCGTCCCGCACGGAGAAGTGCCAGGTCCCGTCCGGCTTGCAGACGATGTGCGCGCTCTCCATGTCCACCGTGACCTGGTCGTCCGTCCTGGTCACTTTGAGGGCGCCACGCGGCTGGACGTGCCACTGGGTCGCGAGGCCCGCTGGGAACTGGGCGACCTTGTGCACCGATCCGCTGGGCTGAATGACCTTGCCCGGTGTCGTACGGACGCACATCTGCCAGAAGTCGAGGTTGCCCCAGCCTTCAGCCAGGGACATGGCGCCCATGTTGAACCAGTACGGGTTCCCGTCGTCGCCGTGGACGGCGGCCACCATGTTCCAGCCGATCATCGCCGTGTTACGGGCCTCCTTCGGGAAGCCGTGCCCTTCCTCGTCGAGCGTGACCTCGGGGTTCGCCACCTTCATCGCGTCGTACTCCTTTGTCTGTCGCCGGTGTTGTCGAGGTGTCAGCCCAAGTGGGCGATGATCTGCGGGAGTTCGAAGGACGTCACGATGCCGGGCGGCGCCGCGCAGACGTACGGCACGGCGTTCACGGGGCGGCTGGCGTTGCCGTAGCCGACGAGCGAGCGCTCCTTCTCCGTCGGCCAGGTGAAGCGGATGGTGGTGTCGAGCGGTACGTCACCGTCGACCACGACGCGCCAGCCCTGGCCCTCGAAGGGGAACTCCCAGGCGGGATCGAGGTCGGTGGCGATGTACCAGGTGGGGATCATCCGCAGCACCGGCTCACCGGCGCGGACGCCCTGGATCTCGATGCGCCAGGCCGCCACGGTTCCGGCTTCGAAGGTGCCCGCGGCGGTGGTCAACGGCCTTGTGGAGACGGCCACTTCGGCGGTCGCGGTGATGTCGTCGAGGGGGATGGAGAGCGTCCGCGCGAGCCGACGCAGCGAGGAGCCGTAGTGCTCCTTCGTCGAGGCGGCGACGCCGGTGACGTGGGCGGCCGCGGGGTCGCCGCCGAACAGCATGGACAGCATCTCCGGCGAGTTGCGCTCCGAGATGTCGGCGTACTCGTGGATGGTGAGCCGGTCGAGCCTGCGCTGGAGCGAGGTGAGGACGACCGGGAGGGCCTCGGTGACGAACCCGGGGCTCGTCCCGGCGCTGAACAGGGAGGCGCCGCCGCGGCGGCAGGACTCCTCGATGCGCCGCCGCACCTCTGGATCGAGGGCCTCCGGATCGTGGAAGTGCTCCAGGAGGGTGGAGACGTTGACGCCCGCTTCGAGGAGCCGGCACAGCTCGTCGAGGTCGTAGGTCACGGGCATATAGACGACGCAGTCCGGCTTGGCGGCGACGATGTCCTCGATGTCCTGCGTGGCCAGGACCCCGGTGGTCTCCTTGCCGCTCAGTTCACCGGCGTCGCGCCCGGCCTTGCCGTCGGAGTGGACATGCACGCCGACGAGGTCGTACTGCGGGTGGTCGATCAGGGCGCGGAGCGCGGCCATCCCGCTGTGGCCGGTGCCCCATTGCGCCACGCGGTATCTCTTGTCGCTCATCACTCACCTCGGTCATCGGGAGCCTCGCGAGCTTGTAGTCGATCGACTAGGCATTAGATAGTCGATCGACCAGTTGCAAGTTAGTCACGCGGCTATTCCAGGGTCAACCCGTCTGTATGCTTCTGCCGTGAACAAGGCCGAAGACCCGCATCCCCCGCGAGCCGCCCGCCCCACGGTGTCCGCCGCCCGGGCCCGGATCATCTCGGCCGCGCTGGAACTGTTCGCCAAGCACGGGGTCGGAGGCACATCGCTGGGGATGATCGCCGACGAACTCGGCGTCACGAAGGCGGCGGTGTACCACCAGTACAAGACCCGGGACGACATCGTCCTGGCGGTCGCCGAGGCCGAACTCGCCCGCATGGAGGCGACCCTCGACGACGCGGAGGAAGAGGAGTCCTGGTCGCGGGCCCGCGAGCGGCTGCTCAACAACATGGTCTGCCTGGCCGTTCAGCGCCGTCGCACCATGAGGGCGGTCCTCATGGATCCAGAGATCGTGCGCTTCGCGCCCCTCACCTCGTCGTACCGTCGCGTCATGAGCCGGATGAACCGGCTGCTGATGGGGAGCGAGGCCGGCCCGGACACGGCCGCCCGAACCGCGACACTTATCGCCGTGATCAGTGGTGCGGCCGTGCACCCGCTGGTCGCCGACCTCGACGACGACTCCCTCCGGGACCAACTGCTGCCGATCGCACAACGCTTCCTCGACGAGAACTGAGCGGTTACGCGGGGGTTAGGTCCCGTGCCGCAGGCTTCCGGTCCGTGCCGGCCGGATCGTAGGTGGCGTAGTCCTGCAGGTCGCCCCAGGACGCGAACAGCACGAGTTCGGGGTGATGGGTGCGGCGTCCTTCCTTCAAGTCACGTGCAGCAGAGGCGAGTTGGGTCAGCTGCTGGCCTCCCCGGGTGAGGGCGACGCGGTGCCCTTCGTCGAGCAGACGCATGACCTCTGTCATGGCGCCGATGTTGGTGCGGCACAGCACGGCGTCGGGGGGTGATGCTGTTGACCTCTGCGGGAATGCTGGTGGTTCCTGTCAGGCGGATGGGGGCGTCGGCGAGCGCGAGCCACCGGTTGGCCTCGTCGGCGATCTGTGGTCCGAAGCGGAACGAGCGGGTGAGGGTCAGCTGTTCGGCGTCGAAGCCGGTCATCACGTCGGTTGCGCCTCGCCAGCCGTAGATGGCTTGTGCGGAGTCGCCGACCATGACGAGTTGGGCGTGGTCGCGCTGTGCGGTGAACACCTGCTCCAGCACCGGGTTGGTGTCCTGAGCCTCGTCGAGGAAGAGGAAGTCGGCCTCGATCTTCGGGCTGGTCAGCGCCCACATCTTGAGGTAGTGGTCGTGTTCGAAGCGGACGATGCCGTGGTCGGGGCGCTGAAGGTCTGCCCAGGCTTTGGCGGCGAAGGGGAGTACGAGTTCGGCGAACTGCCGGTGGGCGGCGGGGGCGTCGAGGCCGCGCAGGCGCGGCACGTGGTGGCTGGCCAGTGTGCTGTCGGCGGAGTGGCAGAAGCGAATGACGGTGCGCAGCACGTTGTGGGACAGGGTTCTTGGGCTGATCTCGTGGTCTGCGATCCGTACGGGGCGGAGGATGCCGAGGGACTGTCCGGTCTTCCAGGCCGGCTGGCGGGGGCTGTTGAGCCGGTCGGCGTAGCGGTGGCCGAGTGCGGCGAAGGCGGTGGCGTGGGCGGTGCGGCATTGCACCGTGGAGGGGAAGCGGGCTGCGGCGTCCAGGGTGCTGGTCTTCCCCGTTCCAGCTCCTGCCTGGAGTGCGAGGTGTCGGCCGACGCGGAATGTGTCCGCCGCGTGGACCTGTTCGTGGGTGGGGGTGTGCAACGTGGGCTCCGTGGGAGGGGAACGGCCGGGACGGGGCGCAGCGGATGGCTGCGTCCGCCGGGGAGACGACGGCGGGTTCAGCTCGGCAGACGTACCTGCAGAAGGCGTCCTGCGGCGCAGGCCAGAATTTCTTGCGGGGTGTGGTGGGTGAGTAAGCGTTGCATCTGTGATTCGAGGCGGTGGTGCCGCTGGCGTTGCTCATGCGCGAGGCTGGCCGTGATCCGTTCGGCCAAGACGTCACCGGCGCGTTGGCCAAGAGCGGCCGCCTCCGGCGGATCTGCGCGTCGGCATGGTGGCTGAGGACGACATTGAGCAGGACGTGGCCACGGCGGTCGGGATAGTGCGTGGTCAGCACGTCGATCGGCAGGACCGTGTCCAGACGGCGCCGCAGGCGGTGCAGGGCGCGGCCTGCGTTCTTGCCGTGCTGCACCGTCATCAGCCGGGTGCGGTCGGCGTTCGCGGCGAATGCCATGCGGTGGCGGGCCTGATCAAGCTCCCGAACGGTGGCGGGCCGCGTCAGGACGATCTCGACGGCGTACTGATGCGCCACAGTCAGACCCGCCGGGATGTGTGGCCGCCGGGGCGGCGCCCGCGCGTGGGCAGGCGGGTGTGGATGTGCTCGTGGTGGCGGAGCGGGTCGAAGGGTTCCCAGTCCGCGACGGCGAGGTCACCGGCGGTGGACGCTGTGGCATGGTCCCGGCACCGTTGGGTGCGCCATCGCAGTTGTTCCTCGTACGGCAGCGCGGACAGGGTGTAGACGGCCATGACATCCGACGGCAGGGCGAGCTGGCCGTGGTGCACGGTCACGGGTACCAGGGTCCACACCCCGTGCAGCGCACCGGGGCCGAGGATCTCGGCGGTGCAGCGGGTGCGGCGTCGGGTCTGGGCGACGCACTGGATCTCTTCGACGGGGCGGGAGGCCAGATAGCGAACGAAGAGCAGCTGCACGACGGGCCGGGCCGGACGGCAGACAGCCTCGCCCGGCGACGGGCTGCCTGCCGGTGTGGCGGGTGGAGCGAGGACTCCGGTGTCGAGCAGACGGCGGGTAATTGCGTTCTCCATGTGCCAACTAAAAATCTCAGTCACAGGACGAGCCTCACGCAGATCATGCATGGATTGCATAAAAGTGCAGCGATACGTATAGTCATGCCATCGAAGAGGAGGAGTCCATGGCGGTACGTGCGGCAGTGGCCGGAGCGAGCGGGTACGCGGGCGGCGAAGTGCTGCGCCTGCTCCTCGCGCACCCCGAGGTCGAGATCGGCGCCCTGACCGGCAATTCCAACGCGGGGCAGAAGCTGGGCGGACTCCAGCCGCAGCTGCTCCCGCTGGCCGACCGGGTCCTCCAGGAGACCACCGCCGAGGTCCTCGCCGGACACGACGTCGTGTTCCTCGCCCTCCCGCACGGTCAGTCCGCCGCCGTCGCCGAACAGCTCGGCCCGGACGTCCTCGTCGTCGACATGGGCGCCGACTTCCGGCTGAAGGACGCGGCCGACTGGGAGAAGTTCTACGGTTCCCCGCACGCCGGGACCTGGCCGTACGGCCTCCCCGAACTGCCGGGCGGCCGCACTGCGCTGGAGGGGTCCAAGCGCATCGCGGTCCCCGGCTGCTACCCCACGGCCGTCTCGCTCGCGCTGTTCCCGGCCTACGCCGCCGGGATCGCCGAGAACGAGGCCGTGATCGTCGCCGCGTCCGGCACCTCCGGTGCGGGCAAGGCGCCCAAGCCGCATCTGCTGGGTTCCGAGGTCATGGGCTCCATGTCGCCGTACGGCGTCGGCGGCGGCCATCGGCACACCCCCGAGATCGTCCAGAACCTGAGCGCGGCGGCGGGGGAGCGGGTCTCCGTCTCCTTCACACCGACCCTCGCGCCGATGCCCCGCGGCATCCTCGCCACGTGCAGCGCGAAGGCGAAGCCCGGCGTCACCGGCGAGTCCGTCCGCGCCGCCTACGAGAAGGCCCTCGCCGACGAGCCCTTCGTGCACCTGCTGCCCGAGGGCCAGTGGCCCGCCACGGCGTCCGTCTACGGTTCCAACGCCGTTCAGATCCAGGTCGCGTACGACGAGGCGGCGGGCCGCATCATCGCGATCAGCGCCATCGACAACCTCACCAAGGGCACGGCCGGTGGCGCCGTCCAGAGCATGAACATCGCCCTCGGGTTCCACGAGAACACCGGGCTCTCGACGATCGGAGTCGCACCGTGAGTGTCACGGCAGCCAAGGGATTCACGGCGGCGGGGATCGCCGCCGGGATCAAGGAGAACGGCAACCCCGACCTGGCCCTCGTGGTCAACACCGGGCCGCGCCGCGCCGCCGCGGGCGTCTTCACCTCCAACCGTGTGAAGGCCGCGCCGGTCCTGTGGTCCGAGCAGGTGCTCAAGAGCGGTCAGCTCTCCGCCGTGGTCCTCAACTCCGGCGGTGCCAACGCCTGTACGGGACCGAAGGGCTTCCAGGACACGCACGCCACCGCCGAGAAGGTCGCGGACGTGCTGGGCGTCGGCGCGGGCGAGGTCGCCGTCTGCTCCACCGGTCTCATCGGCGTCCTGCTCCCCATGGACAAGCTGCTCCCGGGCGTCGAGACGGCCGCGACCCAGCTGTCCGAACACGGCGGTGAGAAGGCCGCCATCGCCATCAAGACCACCGACACCGTCCACAAGACCTCCGTGGCCCAGGGCGACGGCTGGACCGTCGGCGGCATGGCCAAGGGCGCGGGCATGCTCGCCCCCGGCCTCGCCACCATGCTGGTCGTCCTCACCACCGACGCCGACGTCGACGCCGAGACCCTGGACAGGGCACTGCGCGCCGCCACCAGGGTCACCTTCGACCGCGTCGACTCCGACGGCTGCATGTCCACCAACGACACCGTGCTGCTGCTCGCCTCCGGCGCCTCCGAAGTCACCCCGGAGTACGAGGAGTTCGCCGCCGCCGTACGCACCGTCTGCGACGACCTCGGCCAGCAGCTCATCCGCGACGCCGAGGGCGCCAGCAAGGACATCAAGGTCGAGGTGGTCAACGCGGCCTCCGAGGACGACGCCGTCGAGGTGGGCCGCTCCATCGCCCGCAACAACCTCCTCAAGTGCGCCATCCACGGCGAGGACCCCAACTGGGGCCGCGTCCTCTCCGCGATCGGCACCACGAAGGCCGCGTTCGAGGCGGACCGGCTCAACGTCGCCATCAACGGCGTCTGGGTCTGCAAGAACGGCGGCGTCGGAGAGGACCGCGACAAGGTCGACATGCGCTACCGCGAGGTCCACATCGTCGCCGACCTCGCCGCGGGCTCCGAGACCGCCACCATCTGGACCAACGACCTGACCGCGGACTACGTCCACGAGAACAGCGCGTACTCGTCATGAGCAACCCGACGCGGAAGCACACCGCGCTCCCCAAGGCCCAGATCCTCATCGAGGCCCTGCCCTGGCTGACCCGGCACAACGGCAAGACCGTCGTCATCAAGTTCGGCGGCAACGCCATGGTGAACGAGGAGCTGAAGGCCGCGTTCGCCCAGGACGTCGTCTTCCTGCGCCACGCCGGCCTCAATGTCGTCGTCGTGCACGGCGGCGGCCCGCAGATCAGCGCCGCCCTCGACAAGCACGGCATCGTCAGCGAGTTCAAGGCGGGCCTGCGCGTCACCACCGAGGACGCCATGGACGTCGTACGGATGGTGCTCGCCGGACAGGTCCAGCGCGAGCTGGTCGGCCTGCTCAACCAGCACGGCCCACTCGCCGTCGGTCTCACCGGCGAGGACGCGCACACCATCACCGCCACCAAGCACCGGCCCGAGATCGACGGCGAGCTCGTCGACATCGGGCGGGTGGGCGAGATCACCGCGATCGACACGGGCGCGATCGAGGCCCTGCTCGCCGACGGCCGCATCCCGGTCGTCTCCTCCATCGCCCGCTCCCAGGACGCCTTCGACAAAGGGGGCCAAGTTTACAACGTCAATGCTGATACGGCTGCTGCGGCACTCGCTGCGGCACTGGACGCCGAAACCCTCGTGGTCCTCACGGACGTCGAGGGCCTCTACGAGAACTGGCCCGAGTCCGACGAGGTGATCAGCCGCCTCACCGCTTCCCAGCTGGAGAAGCTGCTGCCGGACCTCAGCTCCGGCATGGTCCCGAAGATGGAGGGCTGCCTGCACGCCGTACGCAACGGCGTGCGCACCGCCCGCGTCATCGACGGGCGGGTCCAGCACTCGATCCTGCTGGAGATCTTCACCGACGAAGGCATCGGCACGATGGTCGTGCCCGACGCGACGCACGAGGGGGACGCATGACCGGGAACGCCGAGCTGACCGAGCGGTGGCAGGGCGCGCTCATGAACAACTACGGCACCCCGAGGCTTCCCCTCGTGCGCGGCGAGGGCGCCCGGCTGTGGGACGCCGACGGCAAGGAGTACGTCGACTTCGTCGGCGGTATCGCGGTCAACGCGCTCGGCCACGCCCACCCGGCGGTCGTCGAGGCGGTCAGTAAGCAGATCGCGTCCCTCGGCCATGTGTCGAACCTGTTCATCGCCGAACCGCCCGTCGCCCTCGCCGAACGGCTCCTGCACCACTTCGGCCGGGACGGCAAGGTGTTCTTCTGCAACTCCGGTGCCGAGGCCAACGAGGGCGCCTTCAAGATCGGCCGGCTCACCGGGCGCGGGCACATGGTGGCCACGACGGGCGGCTTCCACGGCCGCACCATGGGCGCCCTCGCGCTCACCGGACAGCCCGGCAAGCAGGCGCCGTTCCTGCCGCTGCCCGGCGACGTCACCCACGTCCCGTACGGCGACGCCCAGGCGCTGGCCGCCGCGGTCACCGAGGACACGGCCCTCGTCATCATCGAGCCGATCCAGGGTGAGAACGGCGTGGTCGTGCCCCCGGCCGGCTATCTGAAGGCGGCGCGGGCGATCACCGCCGCCACCGGCTCGCTCCTCGTCCTCGACGAGGTGCAGACCGGCATCGGGCGGACCGGGCAGTGGTTCGAGTACCAGGCCCACGAGGGCGTCCTGCCGGACGTCGTGACCCTCGCCAAGGGCCTCGGCGGCGGGCTGCCGCTCGGCGCGACCGTCGCCTTCGGGCGGGCCGCGGACCTCCTCCAGCCCGGCCACCACGGGACGACCTTCGGCGGCAACCCCGTCGCCTGCGCGGCCGGCCTCGCCGTTCTCGACACCATCGAGAACGAGGGGTTGCTGGAGAACGTCAAGCGGCAGAGCGAGACATTGCGGGGCGGAATCGAGGGTCTGGGCCACCCGTTGATCGATTATGTCCGGGGAGCGGGTCTACTCCTGGGTATCGTGCTGTCCGAGCCGCTCGCGCCCCAGGTGCAGCAGGCGGCTCAGGAGGCCGGATTCCTCGTGAACGCGCCCGCCCCCGACGTCGTCCGGCTGATGCCGCCGCTGAACCTCGGCGACGACGCGGTGGAGGCGTTCCTCGGGGCGCTGCCCGGCATCCTCGACACAGCCAGCGGGGACGGATCCGGAGAATGAGACGACGATGAGCCAGGCGCAGGACCACGAGCAGCCGGGGGGCAACGGGCCCGCCGTGCCGCAGACCCGCACCGCCCGCCACCGCCGGATCGTGGACATCCTCAACCGGCAACCCGTGCGTTCGCAGAGCCAGTTGGCGAAGCTGCTCGCCGACGACGGACTGAGCGTGACGCAGGCGACGCTGTCGCGGGACCTGGACGAGCTGAACGCGGTGAAGATCCGCAACACCGACGGCGACCTGATCTACGCGGTGCCGAGCGAAGGGGGTTTCCGGACCCCTCGGGCACCGCTGGGGGAGTCGGCGAAGGAGGAGCGGATGCGGCGGCTGTCCCAGGAGCTGCTGATCTCCGCGGAGGCCTCCGCGAACCTCGTGGTCCTGCGTACCCCGCCGGGCGCGGCCCAGTTCCTCGCCTCGGCGATCGACCAGGCGGAACTGCACGACATCCTGGGGACGATCGCCGGCGACGACACGCTGCTGCTGATCAGCCGGGAGCCGACGGGGGGTCAGGCCTTGGCCGACCACTTGCTGCGGCTGGCTCAGAACGGCCACTGAGGGGGGTGGCTGCGGGGATGGGCCGACTGCGGGCGAGTGGGGGCTGATCGCGCAGTTCCCCGCGCCCCTAGGGAGTCGCAGCCACGCGCGCTGCGCGGCCACCGCTCGTAAGCCGCGGGCATGCGTGCCCCCCGGCCACCGCTCGTAAGCTGCGGGCATGCGTGCCGCCTGGGGCGGCACGGGTGGGCGCGGCGGCACCCCGTCAGCGCCGGGTTGCGTGACCCACCCCCGCTCAGCCCAGACGCGCGGCCAGTCCCCCAGTACACCGCACCTCGTCGCCCGCCGTGATCAGCAGTGCCTCCACATCGGGCAGCGACTCCAGCCACGCCAACGCCTCTCGCGAGCCCATCGCAAACGCGGCCGTGGCCCAGCAGTCCGCCCACGTCAGCCGAGGCGCGACCACCGTCACGGCGACCAGATCGGTCACCGCGGACCGCCCCGTACGCGGATCGACGATATGCGCCCCCCGCTCCACCGTCCCGGACGTCGCGACCGCCAGTTCGTCCGCCCCCGCCGCCGACACGACCGCCGCCAGCCCACCCGGCCGCAGCGGGTCGGACACCCCCACCCGCCACGGCCGCTCCGGCCCGGGCACGCCCAGCAACTGCACGTCCCCACCGCCGTTGACGCTGACCCCGCTCACCCCCGCCACCCGGGAGATCAGCCGCGCCGCCCGCTCGGTGGCCCAGCCCTTGACGATCCCGGTCGGGTCGAGCCGGCCCTCGTAGCGCATGCTGAACCAGCCGTCGCTCACCCGCTCCGCCTCGGCGCCCAGTTCCAGCACCTCGGCCACCTCGGGACCGCACTCCCCGACGGTCAGCTCACCGCGCGCCATCCGGGAGACCTGGCTGTCCTCGCGGTACGTGCTGAACACCTCGTTCACCCGGTGCAGCGAGGCCACCGCCTCGTCGAGCGCCGCGCGCACCGCCACCGGTTCCCCGCCGCGGACGTCGAAGGAGAAGACGGTCCCCATGACCTCCTCCGCATGACGTACCGCGGCGGGAGCTGCTGCCGACTCGGCCACCGTGTCAGTCACCGGCCTGGTCCAGCGCCGACTGCAGGGACTGCTTGTAGCCCTCGCTGGTGTAGGTGGCCCCGGAGACGGTGTCGATGTCGGCGCTGGACTTCGCGACCGCCGCCTGGTTGAGCTTGGGGACGGAGAGCTCGGTCTTCTGGGTGCTGGTGCCGCCGGATGGAGCCTGGACGGCCTCCGCCTTGGTGATCTTGCCGCCCGCGACCGTGATCCGGACCTGCACCGGACCGTACTGCGTCTGCGCCACCGTGCCGGTGAAGGTGCCCGAGGCCTGAGCCGCACCCGAACCCGAGCCGGATTCCGAACCGGAGCCGGACCCCGATCCCGACCCGGACCCCGAGTCCGACGACGAACCCGCGCTCGCCTTCGCCTTGTCCAGCGCCGACTGGAGCGACTTCTTGTAGCCCTCGCTGGTGTAGGTCGCCCCGGAGACGGTGTCGATGTCCGCGCTGCCGGCCTGCACCGCCGCCTGGTTCAGCTTCGGGACGGAGAGTTCCGTCTTCTGCGTGCTGGTCCCGCCGGACGGCGCCTTGACGGCGTTCGCCTTGGTGATCTTGCCGTCGGCGAGCGTGATCTGCACCTGGACGTCGCCGTACTGCGTCGTGACGGCGTCACCGGTGAAGGTGCCGGAGGCCTGCACGGCGCCCGAGCCGGAGCCCTGGGAGGAGCCCGCGCTCGCGTTCGCCTTGTCGATCGCCGACTGGAGGGACTTCTTGTAGCCCTCGCTGGTGTAGGTCGCGCCCGAGACGGTGTCGATCTGCACGCTCTGCTTGGCGACGACGTCCGCGTTCAGCTTGGGGATCGCCAGCTCGGACTTCTGGGTGCTGGTGCCGCCCGACGGCGCCTTGACGGCCTCCGCCTTGGTGATCTTGTTGTTGACGACGGTGATCCGCACCTGGACGTCGCCGTACTGCGTCTTGACGGCGTCACCGGTCATCGTGCCCGTCACGGGCGCCCCGGCCCCGCCCTGGGCGGCTTCCTGCGCCGCCGTCCCGCCGGTCCCCGCCGCCTGGGTGGACGTCGGGTCCGTCGCCGGCTTCAGCGACAGCAGCAGCACGATCCCGGACACGGTGGCGGCACTGGCCAGCACGACCCGCCGAAGAGGGTGGCTCTTCCTCATCTGCTTCTGAGCTCCTGATTCATGTAGAAGGCCACGTCACGGGCCGGGAGTCGTGCCGCTCACATCTCGAACGACTCGTGATGGATACGGCGGGCCGGGACCCCGGCGCCGCGCAGTGCCTCGTACACGCCCTGGGCGAAGCCGTTCGGCCCGCACATGAACACGTCGTGGTCGTCGATGTCGGGGATCTTGCGCTGGAGGGACTCCGCCGAGATGTCGGGGCGCTCTCCGTCGGGGCTGTTGACCGCGTACATCAGCCGCGCCCCGCGCTCGTCGGCGATCTTCGCCAGCTCGTCCCAGAGCGCCAGGTCCTGCGTGCTGTTGGCCCGGTAGAGGAGCGTGATGTCACCGGGCGCGCCCGGCAGCGTCTCGAACAGCGTCCGCATCGGGGTGATGCCCACACCGCCGGCGACCAGCAGCACCTTGCCGCGGCTGCGCCGGGAGGCGGTCATCGCGCCGTACGGGCCCTCGGCCCACACCTTGGTGCCGGGCCGCAGTTCGCGCAGCGCCGCGGTGTGGTCGCCGATCGCCTTGACCGTGATCCGCAGCAGCTCGGGGCGGGGGTTCGCCGAGAGCGAGTACGGGTGGGAGCTGAACCGCATCCCCGGCGCGAGGAACCGCCACCGGAAGAACTGCCCGGCCTCCGCGCCGATCCGGTGCAGCTTGCGGCCGCCGATCAGGACGGACACGATGCCCGGCGTCTCCTCGATGACCGCCTCGACGTACATGCGGTGACGCAGGTTCAGCCGGATCGGAGTGAGGATCCGGTACCAGATCACCAGCGCGGTGACCGTGCCGTACAGCCCGTACCAGACGGTCTTGGCGGCGGGCTCGATCGCGAACTCGTTGCCGGTGGTGATCTGGTGCCAGAAGGTCAGGAACACCGCCGCGTACGTCATCAGATGGATGTGGTACCAGGTGTCGTACGGCATCTTCCGGCGGACCGGGCCGATCGACACCAGGCCGATGACCAGCAGCAGACCGGTGCCGATCGCCGCCTTGCCCATGTCGGGCAGCTGGTTGATGGAGTCGATCGTCTGCTGGACGATGTCGCCGAGCGATTTGCCCGCCTGCAGCGCGTACCCCCACATGATGAGGAACACGTGCGCGAAGGTCAGACACAGCGTGTACCGGCCGCTCATCGCGTGCCAGCGCGCCACCCGGTCCGAGCCCACCCGGCGTTCGAGGGCCGGCACCCGCGCCATCTGCAGCACGACGAGCGCCATCAGATAGCCGGCGAGCAGACCGGTGATCCGCCCCGCGTTGAGTATCTTGCTGTTGTTGTCCGCGATGTTCGGCGTGTTGGCCCACCACAGCCACAGCACGCCCGCCGCGCCCGCCCATACGGCTAGCAGCAACGGGACGGCGGGGGATCGGCGCGGGCGGATGCGGCGCATCGTCTGGCGGCGGGCGGCACGTCCGCCTGCGATCGTGGTGGTCACGGTTCCTCCGTGGGGACTTGACCCTGGCGCCCACAGATACGTGCCTCGACCGCTTTGTGTTCAGAGCCCCGCCGAGTCCAGTGCGGACTGGAGTGACTGGCGGTAACCGTCGCTCGTGTACGTCGCTCCCGAGACGGTGTCGATGTCCGCGCTCTGCGCCTCGAGCGCCTCGCTGCGCAGCTGGGGGATGGCGTACGAATTGATTTGCTGGTCGCGCGGATTGTTCTGAGGGTAGGTCACCGCCGTCACGTCCGTGATCTTTCCGTCCTGGACGGTGATACGGACCTGGACCGGGCCCCAGCGGGTCTGCACCGAGTCTCCGGTGACTGTCGTGCTGCCCTTGCCCGTCGAGGCCGGGCTGCTGGAGGAGGGCGCCGGGGACGCCACCGCCAACTGGGGTGCCGTGTGCGGCTTGAGCGCCAGCAGCATCACCACCCCGGAGACGGTGGCGGCGCTCGCCAGCATGATCCGGCGCAGGGGGCGGTTCTTCTTCAGCGGATGCACTGCTACGACCTCACAACTCTCACAGCTCGAACGACTCGTGGTGGATCCGCCGGTCCGGCACCCCGGCGGCGCGCAGGGCCTCGTACACGTCTCGGGCGAAGCCGTGCGGACCGCAGAGGTAGACGTCGTGCCCGGCCAGATCGGGCACCGCCGCGCGCAGGGACTCGGCGCCCAGATCCGGACGCCGCCCGTCCGGCCCGTTGAGCGCGTACAGCACCTTCGCCCCGCGCCAGCGCCCGATCGCCTCCAACTCCGCGCCCAGCGCGAGATCCTCGGCCGACCGTGCCCGGTACAGCACGGTCACCTCTCCGGGCAGCGTCTCGAACAGCGCCCGCAGCGGGGTGATGCCCACACCCGCCCCGATCAGCAGCGACTTCGGTGCCGTGCGCCGCTCGGCGGTCATCGCGCCGTACGGCCCTTCGGCCCACACGCGCGTGCCGGGCCGCAGCAGCGCGACACCCGCGCTGTGCCCGCCGAGCGCCTTGACCGTGATCCGCATCAGCTCCGGCTTCGGCGGCGCCGACAGCGAGTACGGCGTCGACGTCCACCCCAGTCCCGCCCCGAGGAACCGCCAGCGGAAGAACTGCCCGGCCAGCGCCCCGAGTTCGTCGAGCCGCCGACCCCGTACGACGACGGAGTACACCCCGGGAGCCTCCCGTTGCACGGACTCCACCCGCAGCCGGTGCCGCAGGTTCAGCCGTACGGGAGCCAGCACCCGGAACCACAGCACCAACCCCGCCACACCGAGGTAGAGCGCGTACCAGGCGGCCGTGGCCACCGGCCTGCCGTTGAGATCGTTGCCGAGGGCCAGCTGGTGGCCGAAGGCGAGGAAGACCGCGGCGTAGGTGAGGAGGTGGACGTAGTACCAGAACTCGTAGCTCGTGCGCCGGCGCACGGCCCGCACCGAGGTCACCCCGACCGCGAGGAGGATCACCGTGCCGGCGGTCGCCTTCAGCATCTCGGGGTAGTCGAGGACCACCGTCAGCGTCTCGTCGACGAGCGACCGGCGGTCCTGGGCCGCGTACCCGGCCAGGATCAGCACGACGTGCGCCACCAGCAGACAGATCGTGTAGCGGCCGGCCATCGCGTGCCAGCGGGCGACCCGGTCGGAGCCGATCCGCCGCTCCAGCAGCGGCACCCGCGCCATCAGCCCGACGAGCACCGCACAGGCGTACCCGCACAGCAGTCCGGCGATCCGCCCGGCCCCGGTCAGCCAGCCCGCCGCCCCGACGACCGAGCCGGTGCCGGACCACCACAGGGCGAGCACGGCCGCGGCCCCCGCCCACAGCACGGCGAGCAGCGGGCCCGCGGGGGAGCGCCGGGCGGTCGGCGCCACCGGGGGTGCCGGGGGGACCGGGGGTACCGCCCTCCGCTCGTACACGGTGGTCATGAGGACGTCCTTTCGCCGGTCGGGGAGCCCACTGTGCGCGGCGAACTTCTGAGACCGCTCTGAGCCGCCGCCCCGTACGCGGACTCAGAGAAAACTCAGAGCATCCACAGAGCCCGTTCCGCCCGGCCGGGAGCGATCCTGGAAGCAGCCATGAACACCACCCGCTCCGGCCGCCCCGCCCTCACCCGCCCCGACGGCACCCCGCTGCGCGTCCTCGTCGTCGACGACGACCCCGACCTCGCCGAGGTGCTCTCCGGCGCCCTGCGCTACGAGGGCTGGCAGGTCCGCACGGCGGGCGACGGCGCCTCGGCCCTGGCGGCGGCCCGGGAGCTGATGCCGGACGCGGTCGTGCTGGACGTGATGCTCCCCGACACCGACGGCTTCGCCGTCCTGCGCTCCCTGCACACGGTGAAACCGGACGTCTGCGTCCTGTTCCTCACCGCGCGGGACGCCGTGGAGGACCGGATCGCCGGCATCACGGCCGGCGGCGACGACTACGTCACCAAGCCCTTCAGCCTGGAGGAGGTCGTCGCCCGCCTGCGTGGACTGCTGCGCCGCGCGGGCATGGCCCGCCAGCAGGAGGAGGGGCCTCGGCTGATCGTCGGCGACCTGGTCATGGACGAGGAGGCCCGCGAGGTGACCCGCGCGGGTGAGCTGATCGAACTCTCCCCGACCGAGTTCGAACTCCTCCGCTTCCTGATGCGCAACCCAAGGCGGGTGCTCAGCAAGACCCAGATCCTCGACCGGGTGTGGTCCTACGACTTCGGAGGCCGCGCCCATGTCGTCGAGCTGTACATCTCCTACCTGCGCAAGAAGGTCGACGCGGGCCGCGAACCGATGATCCACACCGTGCGCGGGGCCGGGTACGTGCTGAAACCGGCGGTGTCATGAGGCGCCTGCGGCCCCGCACCCTGCGGCCCCGCACCCTGCTGCCCCGCACGCTGCGCGCCCGCCTCACCGCGGGCCTCGTGGTCCTGCTGGCGCTCGGCTGCGCGGCGGTCGGCGTGGCCGCGGTCGTGGGCCTGAACGGCTTCCTCACCAGCCGCCTCGACGAACAGCTCAGCGAGGTCGGCGTCCGCTTCCCGGCCAGCCTGGAACACGGCGGCCGGCTGCCCGGCGGCGACGAGCACGACGAGGACGGCGACACCCGCCGCCAGTCGTCGGGCACCCTGGGCGCGCGCCTGCTGAACGGGACCGTCACCCACGCGGCGGTGGTCCCCTCCTCCGGCGCCGAGACGACGGACCTGACGGTCGACCTGACGACCGCCGACCAGCACGCCCTGGCCGCCGTCCCGGTCGACGGCCGCGCCCACACCCTCCACCTCTCCGCCCTCGACGAGTACCGGGTCCGTGCGACGGAGGGCCTCGACGGGGACGTACTGATCACCGGTCTCCCGCTGGAGCCGGTGGAGTCGACGGTCCACCGCCTCGAACTGGTCGCCGGGATCGTCTTCGGCGTGACCCTGGCGCTCGCCGGCGTGGCCGGGGCGCTCTGGGTGCGCTGGTCGCTGCGCCCCCTGAGCCGGGTGGCGGCGACAGCCACCAGGGTGAGCGAACTCCCGCTCGCCAGCGGCGAGGTGGCCCTGCCCCCACGGGCCCCCGAGCCGGACCCCCGCAGCGAGGTCGGCCAGATGGCCGGGGCCTTCAACCGCATGCTGGGCCATGTCGAGGACGCCCTCACGAAACGCCACGCCAGCGAGGAACGGCTGCGCAGCTTCGCCGCCGACGCCAGCCACGAACTGCGCACCCCGGTCGCCTCGGTCCGCGGCCACGCCGAACTGGCCCTGCTCCACCCCGGCCCGGTCCCCCCGGAGGTGACCCGGGCCCTGGAACGCATCGCGGCGGAGTCCTCCCGCATGGGCGAGATGGTCGACGACCTGCTCCTGCTGGCCCGCCTGGACGCCGGCCGCCCCCTGGAACGCCGCCCCGTGGACCTCACCCGGCTGGTCCTCGACGCGGTGACCGACGCGAGGGCGGCGGGCCCCGGCCACCGCTGGACCCTCGACCTGCCCGAGGAACCGGTCACCGTCACCGGCGACGAACACCGCCTCCACCAGGTCCTCGCCAACCTCCTGGCCAACGCCCGCCTGCACACCCCCGAGGGCACCCAGGTCACGGTCACCCTGGAGACGGACGCCGACACGGCCCGCCTCCGCGTCCACGACGACGGCCCCGGCATCCCCGAGGCCCTCCAGCCGAGGATCTTCGACCGCTTCACCAGAGCCGACCACCGCCGCACGAAGACCGGCACGGGCCTGGGCCTGTCCATCGTGGCGGCGGTGGCAGAGGCCCACGGAGGAACGGTGACCTTGACCAGCACCCCGGGCTCAACCACGTTCACTGTTGAGATCGGGATGAGTGGTCCGACTTAGGGGCGCGGGGAACTGCGCGATCGGCCCCAGACCACCCGCACCCGACGACGAACCGACTCACCCCAACGGATTGAGCAGCTCCGCCTTCCCCTCGAACGCGTACAACAGCAGGTCGGTCATCTGGAAGACATCCGCATCGCGCCTCGCGTCCACCGGACTCAGGAACGGCCGCCAGAACGGATCCCGCACGATCGAGTACCGACTCCCCTCCATCGCCCGATGGAACGTCTCGGCCACGATCCGCCCCCCGACCCCGGTCAGCCGTCCACCCCCGTTCACCTCGGCCTCCCGCAGGACGTAGAACCACAGCGGACAGTCGGCGGCCAGCCGCTTCCGCAGCGCCTCGCTCAGCTGCGCCCCGTCCCGGTTCTCGAAGTCGGACGCGCTCAGCGGCTTGACCCCCACCCCCTTGGCCATGAGGTGCTTGGCCAGCTGCTGCCCCGAGGCGAGCCGCAGCATCGTGCTGCGCGTGAGGTTGCGGAACGCGAGATTGCGCTCGATGTCGTCAGGGGTGGTCCCGCGTCCTCCGAAGGAGCCGAGCGGCAGCTTGGCCAGGGGGTTCACCAGCAGCGTGTCGATGCGCTTGGCGACGTTGAACTGCGCGTCCGTCACCCCGAGGTCGTCGCGGCCGGCCTCGCGGAAGTCGAACAGCCTGCGCAGATCGGCGATCCAGTTGCTGGGCAGCCGCTCGAAGGCGCCGGCCTCGGGGTCGTCCGGGCTGTCCGGAGGCGGGGAGAGGATGCCGCTGGTGCCGGTGAACTGGAACAGCAGCGCCAGGGTGCCCCGGCCGTTGTCGAAGACGCGGTTCCAGTTGTAGGCGCCGCGCACCATGCTGTGGCCGAGGCGGTACGCGGCCACCGAGAACTCGATCGGCATGGTCGGGAAGTCGTGCTCGCCCGGCGCGGGATCGACCACCTTGCGGCCCTTGGCGAAGACCTCCTTGACGATCGTCTCGTCGACGATCCTGGGCAGGAAGTCGGTGCGCAGCATCCACTGGTAGTGCTTGACGACGGCCTCGCGCGCCGACTCGAACAGCACCGCGCTGGAGACGCCCTTGTCGGCGAGCTCGGTGGCCAGCCGGTTGTGGAACCGGATGAACGCGCAGTGGATCTGGGCGACCGCGAGGTTCTCGTCGTTGCGCGGGTCGGGGATGAGCGGCCGCCGTCGCTCGGACTTCAGCGAGCCGACGCCCACCCGGGGCAGGTCGAAGCCGGCGAGCGGCTGCCCGGTGATGTCGGGGGCGCCCGGGATGCCCTGGGTGATGCCCGACTTCAGGTGGATCCCGTCGGCGTCGTAGAACCGCCCGTCGAAGCGGTGGTCCGGACCGAGGCCGTACAGCGAGTCGAGGTCGAGGGCGGGCGAGCGGCCCTGGAGGAGCTGCCGGACGGTGATGTCGTCCTCGAGCTGCGCCGCCGTGGCGTCCAGGGTGAGGTCGTGGTCCACGAACTGGCCCAGGTAGGTGAAACCGGCGGGCACCTTCGGATTGGCCGAGTCGGGCTGGGTCCGGGTGGTGTCGGTCATCGCCTGGGCGAGTTCGGTGCGGGCGGGCCGGTCCAGCTGCCGTTCCGGCTTGGCCTGGGGTCCCAGCCGGGAGAACTGGAACTTGCGCAGGGCCTCGACGGTCGAGGCGGCCAGCGGCTCGGCGGGCTGCTCGTCCCGGGAGTCGGCGAGGACGCCCTCACCGACGACGTAGTACGAGGACCTGACGTGACGTTTGCTCTGTGGTTCGCGTGCGGGTCGGAACATGTTTCCCCCATGTGTTCCCGAGGTCGCGCGTGTAGATGGGGGCCACGCTAGGCGACAAGACGCCCGGAAGGGGAAATTCCGTCACATCATCTGATGATTGATTATTTCTGTACAATCAGTCAAAGCGCGTAAACCGGACAGAGGTTGGAGGGTTCGGCGCCTGCTCAGGGTGTGGGCGGCAGGGGCAGCGGCAGCCCGGGGAGGCCGTCGATACTGCTCGCGATGTGCTCCTTCTTGCCGAAGTACGCGTCCAGCGAGGCGTCGTCCTCCCGGGCGAACCGCTTCCCGTGCAGATCCCGGTCCGCGTCGTACGACATGAAGGGGACCGCGTATCCGCAGGTGTCCCGGACCAGCTCGGCGTGGACGACGATGATCGCCCGCAGTCCGTGCGGCGTCGGGTCGATACCGGGGAAACGGCCCAGGAGTTGTTTGAAGCGGGGGTCGTCCCGGAAGACCGGCTCGCCCCGCCCGTGCACCCGCACGATGTTCGGCGGCCCCTGGAACGCGCACCACATCAGCGTGATCCGCCCGTTCTCCCGCAGATGGGCGATGGTCTCCGCGTTGGAGCCGGCGAAGTCGAGGTAGGCCACGGTGAGTTCGTCCAGCACCGCGAACGAGCCCTTGAGACCCTTTGGGGAGAGGTTGACCGTGCCGTCGCCGGACAGCGGAGCGGTCGCGGTGAAGAAGAGGGGCTGCTCCTCGATGAACGTACGGAGCCTGCCGTCGATGCGCTCATAGGTCTTTCCCATGTCTAACGATTATTCGGGAAAGTGTCTGCTCGGGAAAGGCGTTTCGCGTGTACACGCCGCAGTGGCCGCCCCGGCCGGCGCTTCCTCGGGGCGGCCACCGCGCCTGTCACGTCACTGGTTCAACGTGCAGGCGGCCAGGGCCTCCAGGCCCTGCGGCTTGGTGCCGGCGCGGCCGATGGAGATGGCGATGCGGTCGATCGTGGAGACGCGCTTGTCCTCCAGCGGGCCGAGGATCGCGTTCTGCACGAAGTTGGGGCCACCCTGGCCGACCGTGTTCTGCAGACGGGTGTTGGCCTCGTCGATCTGCGTCTGGAGCAGGGCGAGGTTGCGGTCGACCTCGGCCTGGGCGCGGGCGGGGATCTCCGGGAGCTGCGAGGCGACGTCCGGGCAGGTGATGGTGCCGACACCGCTCGCGTCGGCGCCGTTGTCCTCGGCGGCGTCACCGGTGTCCTCCGCGGCGCCTCCGGCACCCTCGGCGGCGGTCTCGGTCGCGCTGGGCGTGGCCTCCACCGCGTCGCCCGCGCCGGCCGCGTCGTCACCGGCGGCGGCCTCGTCACCGGCCGCCGCTCCGTCCGCGTTGAGGGTGCAGGGCGCGAGCGCCTCGAGACCCTGGGGCTTCTCGGCGGTGCGGCCGATGGCGGTGGCGATGCGGTTGACGGTGGCGATCCGCTTGTCCTCCAGCGGGCCGAGGATCGCGTTCTGCACGAAGTTCGGACCGCCCTGGCCGACGGTGTCGACCAGGCGCTGGTTGGCCTCGTCGATCTGCGTCTGGAGCAGCGCGAGGTTGCGGTCGATCTCGGCCTGGGCGGAGGCGGGGATCTCCGGGAGCTGCGAGGCGACGTCCGGGCAGGTGATGGTGCCGGGGCCGGCGGCGGCGAGCGTGTTGGCGTTCGCGGTGCTGTCCTTGGACGACTCGCCGGCGAGGGCCTGGTTCACGACCACCGCACCGGTCAGGGCCAGAGCGGCGGCGCCGCCGATGATCGCCACACGACGCTTGTTGTACTTCGGAAGAGCCCTGGACATGCGGATGCCTCACTTGGGTCAGGAGTGGGTTTACAAACGCGGCGCCGGCGTTCGGTGTGAAGTACGGGTAAGCGGTTGTTGTTGTTCAAGGCGTCTTCAAATCTCTTGCCAAAGATCCCCGAATTGACGAATCATGCAGAGCTCTGCATACTCATGCATGTCCTTGAGTGCAGCGGTGAGGAGCAACGCAGTGAGCAGCAACAGCGGTGACGTCCGGCTCTGGGGCGGCCGTTTCGCCGACGGTCCCGCCGAGGCCCTGGCCAAGCTGTCCGCGTCCGTCCACTTCGACTGGCGGCTCGCGCCCTACGACATCGCCGGTTCGCGTGCCCACGCGCGCGTGCTGCACAAGGCGGGCCTGCTCACCGAGGACGAGCTGACCCGCATGATCGCGGGCCTCGACCTGCTGGAGGCCGACGTCGCCGCCGGCACCTTCGTGGGCACGATCGCCGACGAGGACGTCCACACGGCCCTGGAGCGCGGCCTCCTTGAGCGCCTCGGCCCCGACCTCGGCGGCAAGCTGCGCGCCGGGCGCTCCCGCAACGACCAGGTCGCCACCCTCTTCCGGATGTACCTGCGCGACCACGCCCGCATCATCGGCGGCCTGATCGCCGACCTCCAGGACGCACTCATCGGCCTCGCCGAGGCCCACCCGGACGTCGCGATGCCGGGCCGCACCCACCTCCAGCACGCCCAGCCGGTCCTCTTCGCCCACCATGTCCTGGCCCACGCCCAGTCCCTCTCCCGGGACGCCGAGCGCCTGCGCCAGTGGGACGAGCGCACGGCGGTCTCGCCGTACGGCTCCGGCGCCCTCGCCGGCTCCTCCCTCGGCCTGGACCCGGAGGCGGTCGCGGCCGACCTCGGCTTCGAGCACGGCAGCGTCGGCAACTCCATCGACGGCACGGCCTCCCGTGACTTCGTGGCGGAGTTCGCCTTCATCACGGCGATGATCGGGGTGAACCTCTCCCGTATCGCGGAGGAGATCATCATCTGGAACACGAAGGAGTTCTCCTTCGTGACCCTGCACGACGCGTTCTCCACCGGCTCGTCGATCATGCCGCAGAAGAAGAACCCGGACATCGCGGAGCTGGCGCGCGGCAAGAGCGGCCGCCTGATCGGCAACCTGACGGGCCTCATGGCGACCCTCAAGGCGCTCCCGCTCGCCTACAACCGCGACCTCCAGGAGGACAAGGAGCCGGTCTTCGACTCCTGCGACCAGCTCGAGGTCCTGCTCCCCGCCTTCACCGGCATGATGGCCACCCTCACCGTCCACCGCGAGCGCATGGAGGAACTGGCCCCGGCCGGCTTCTCCCTCGCCACCGACATCGCCGAGTGGCTCGTCAAGCAGGGCGTCCCCTTCCGGGTCGCCCACGAGGTCGCCGGCGAGTGCGTCAAGGCCGCCGAGGCCGAGAACAAGGAACTGGACGAACTGACGGACGACCAGTTCGCGAAGATCTCCGCCCACCTGACCCCCGAGGTGCGGTCCGTGCTGAACGTGCCGGGCGCCCTGGCCTCCCGCAACGGCCGAGGCGGGACGGCCCCGAGCGCGGTGGCGATCCAGCTGGCCGAGGTGAAGTCGAACGTGGCGGCCCAGCACGAGTGGGCGACCGCCAAGAAGGCCTGAGGGCAGCACCCCAGGGGCGGTGGGGCTGTATCGATGTGCGGCTCCGGCGCACGGGCGCGACAAGCCGCAACGCACCCGTACCCGCCGACGCACCGACCGCATCGAGCTCTGAGGTGAAAGGGCATCGCACGTTACGTTGGGCAGGAGCCGAACCGGAGCCGACCCAACGGAGCCTGCGATGCCCTTCGCCCGCCTCGCCACCGCCACCACGCCCACCTGCCACATCGGACTGGGCCTCGCCGCAGTCGGCCGCCCCGGCTACATCAACCTCGGCCGAGACGAAGACCTCGGAGAGAACCGCACCGTAGAAGCCCTCCGAACCCGAACCCACGGCCTCCTCGACGCCGCGTACGCGCAAGGCGTCCGCTACTTCGACGCGGCCCGCTCCTACGGCCGCAGCGAGGAGTTCCTCGCCGACTGGCTCAGGGCGCGCCCCGACGTGACGGATGTCGTCGTAGGCAGCAAGTGGGGCTACACCTACACCGCCGACTGGACCACCGACGCGGAGAAACACGAGGTCAAGGACCACAGCGTCCAGGCGTACGACCGTCAGCGCGCCGAGACCGCCGAACTCCTCGGCGACCGCCTCGACCTCTACCAGATCCACTCGGTGACCCCGGACAGCCCCGCCCTCACCGACAAGGAACTCCACGCGAAGCTCGCGGAGGCCGCCGCCCAGGGTGTCACCGTCGGCTTCTCCACCAGCGGCCCCGCCCAGGCCGACGCCATCCGCGCCGCCCTCGCCGTCACCGTCGACGGCGAACCCCTCTTCCGTACGGTCCAGTCGACGTACAACGTGCTGGAGACCTCGGCCGCCCCCGCCCTCGCGGAGGCCCATGACGCCGGTCTCACCGTGATCGTGAAGGAGGGCATGGCCAACGGCCGCCTCGCCGACCCGTACGCGCCCGAACTCCTGAAGGCCGTGGCGGCCGAGACGGGCCTCGGCTGCGACGCGGTCGCCCTCGCGCTCGTGCTGCGGCAGCCGTGGGCCGGGGTCGTCCTCTCCGGCGCGGCGACCGCCACCCAGCTCGCCTCCAACCTGCACGCGGCGGTCGTGGACCTGGACGAGGAACAGCTGTCCCGCCTGGCGACGCTGGTGGAGGAGCCGACGGCCTACTGGGAGCGGCGCGGACAGCTGCCCTGGCACTGAGGGCGCGCTTGGCCCCGCACAGTAAGACGTGCGCGGGCGCCGGACCCCGCCCGGCTCGGCTCAGGAGGGCCTGCGGCGCTTCCCGACGGAGATCGAGCCCGCCGGGGCCTCCTCGCGCCCCCAGGCTGACCGTGCTCGGTATGTCCGGGCCGGTTTTCTCGATTTGCGGCTCCGCCGCGATGGGGGCCCCGCTCGAGCGAAGTCGAGAGTGGGGGAGCGACAAGCCACAACGCACTCGCACCCACACGGCGGCCGACGCCGGAGGCGCTACGCGGCTTTCGCCTTGGTCGCATACATGTCCACATACTCCTGCCCGGACAACCGCATGACCTCGGCCATCACGGAATCGGTCACCGCCCGCAGCACATACCGATCCCGGTCCATCCCGTCATAACGGGAGAACTCCATCGCCTCACCGAACCGGACAGTGACCCGCCCGGGCCGCGGCATCCCCGCCCCGCCCGGCTGCAACTTGTCCGTGCCGATCATCGCGAACGGGACAACGGGCGCCCCGGTCATCAGAGTCAGCCGCGCGATACCGGTGCGCCCCCGGTACAGCCGCCCGTCGGGGGAGCGGGTCCCCTCGGGGTAGATCCCGAAGACCTTCCCCTCCTCCAGGACCCGTCGCCCGGTCATGAGCGCGGCCACGCCCCCGCGGCCGCCGTCCCGGTCCACCGGGATCATGCCGACGCCGGTGAAGAACCAGGCCATCAGCCGACCCTTGAGGCTCTTGCCGGTGACGTACTCGTCCTTGCCGATGAAGAACACCTGACGGTCACACACGAGCGGCAGGATCATCGAGTCGATGAAGGTCAGGTGGTTGCCGGCCAGAATGACCGGGCCGTCGCCGGGGATGTGCTCCACGCCCTCCACTCGGGGGCGGAACATCAGGCGCATGACCGGTCCGAGCACTGCCTTGATGAGCGCGAAGCGGGACAACGGGCCCTCCGATGCCAAGGGAAAACGGTACGAGTCTGTGCAGGTGAGGACGATACTCGCGGCCCCCGGGGTGACGCACATCGGGTTCACCGAGGCCTTACGCACTGTTGACGTAGGTTTACCTGGATGGCGGCATATTCGCCCACCCGTCACCTGCGCGGAACGAGGGCGGCGACGCCGCGAAACAGGCGGGAAGCCCGTAGGAGAGCCGCGGCCCTCGTCCCGTCCGTGCTCGTACCGCACGCCTTCCCCGTCCTCCTCGGGGTATTCCGACGCCCCGTCACATTCCTGCCCGGCACCTGCCATCCACCGTCACCCGCGTGTTAGGACCGACGTCTCCCGACGGTCATGTCCACGCCCCTACGATCGGGCCGCACGAAGGACCGACGGCAGGAGGGCCGCAATGGGATCGCAGGACGCGTGGGAGCCGAACGAGCGGACGAGCACGGGCGGGACGACCGGACGGCGCGCGCTGCTCGGTGCGGCCGTGCTCGGCGCCACGGGAAGCGTCTTCGGCCTGGCCGGCACGGCCCGCGCCACCGAGGCGGGCCGCCCCGCCAAGAGCGGCCTGCGGAGCCTCCCGGTACCGACGATCATCGGTCACCGCGGCGCCAGCGGCTACCGCCCCGAGCACACCCTCGGCTCCTACCAGCTCGCCCTCGACCTGGGCGCCGACATCGTCGAGGCCGGCGACCTGGTCCCCACCAGAGACGGCCATCTGGTCTGCCGTCACGAGCCGGAGATCGGCGGCACCACGGACGTCGCCGACCACAAGGAGTTCGCCGACCGCAAGACCACCAAGGTCCTGGACGGCGTCTCCGTCACCGGCTGGTTCACCGAGGACTTCACCCTCGCCGAGCTGAAGACCCTGCGTGCGATCGAGCGCATCCCGGCCAACCGCCCGCACAACACGCTCTACAACGGCCGCTGGGAGATCCCCACCTTCGAGGAAGTCCTGAAGTGGCAGGACGAGCAGACCCGCAAGCGTGGCAAGCAGGTCTGGATCTACCCCGAGACCAAGCACCCCACCTACTTCCGCAAGCTGGGCCTCGGCCTGGAGGAGCGGGTCGCCAAGCTGCTGCACAAGCACGGCAAGGACAGGAAGAACTCGCCGGTCATCCTGCAGTCCTTCGAGCCGAGCAGCATCCAGCGCCTGAACAAGCTGGTCGACAACCCCCTCGTCGTCCTGCTGTCCGCCGCCACCACCCGCCCCTGGGACTTCGTCGAGGCGGGCGACCCGCGCACGGTCGCCGACCTGATCACCCGGGCCGGGCTGCGGGAGATCGCCGGCTACGCCCAGGGCATCGGACCCACCCTCGACCTCGTCATCCCGAAGGACGCGAGCGGCAACCTCACCACCCCCACCACCCTGGTGAAGGACGCCCACAGCGTCGGCCTGATCCTGCACCCGTACACCATGCGCAACGAGAACCCGTTCCTGCCGGCGAACTTCCGCAAGGGCACGGACGTGGACGCGTACGGCGATGTCTTCGGCGCCTACCGCACCTACTTCGCGACCGGCATCGACGGTGTCTTCACCGACAACGCGGACACCGGCATCCTGGCCCGCGAGGACTTCGTCAACGGCTGAGTCCCCGTTGGAGTGACATACGGCCGCGCGGGCAACCAGCCGCCCGCGCGACCGCATCGTCCGGCACATGACGCACGACCTGCTCACCGACCTTCGCCCCCTGCTCGCCGCGGAGGCCTGCGCCGAGGCCCACGCCACCGGCACCGAACCGGGAGACCTGGAACAGGCGGTCTGGCTCCGCCTCCTGGAGCACCTCGCCTCCGACGGCCCGCCGTCCGACCCCCACGGCTGGCTGCGCCGGGCCGTGCGCGCAGAGGTGCGCCGCACCCGCCGCACGACCCGCTTCGAGCAGCCGTACGACACCTACGACACCGACCCGGCCGACGACCGCGACCGCGGTCCCGAGCAGCTCGCCCTCGCCGCCGCCCGCCGCCGTGCCCTGCGCGAGGCCGTGCGCCGCCTGCCCGGCCGCTGCCCCCGCCTCCTTGAGGCGTTCCTCTCACCCGAGGACCCCACCTACCAGGAGATCGCGGGCGAGTTGGGTATCTCACAGGGGAGTCTCGGACCGGAACGTTCCAGATGTCTGGGATGTCTGCGGCGTTTGCTTGCACCGGAGGTTGCGGCCCGCCAACTGCGGGGATAGGAGTGAAGGACCAAAGGCGATCAGGTGAGCGGGAGGCGTGCGCACATGGGCATGAGCGTGACCATCTCGGTGGCGACCGAGCAGGATGCCGAGCAGATCTTCGTGCTGCAGTACCTGTGTTTCCAGAGCGAAGCCGCGCTGTACGGCAACTACCGCATCGCCCCGCTCGTGCAGACCCTGGACTCGGTCAAGGAGGAACTCGCCTCCGACTGCGTCTACGTGGCCAGGCTCGGCGACGAGGTGGTCGGCTCGGTCCGGGGTCACATCACCGAGGACGGCGCCGCGTCCATCGGCCGCCTCTGCGTCCACCCCCGCCTCCAGGGCCACGGCATCGGCGCCCGCCTCCTGCGCGCCGCCGAATCCGCCCTCGCCGAGGAACGCGGCGCCAAGAAGTTCGTCCTCCACACCGGCCACCGCAGCGAGGGCAACCTCCGCCTCTACCGCCGAGTCGGCTACGAAACGGTGGGCACGGCCGAGGGCACGGACGGAGTCCCGATGCTCGTTCTGGAGAAGCCGGCGGGGGAGTACGCAAAAACAGCGTGAGATGAGCGGTCTGGGGCCTTTTGGCTTTTTGCTTTTAGGGGCGCGGGGAACTGCGCGATCAGCCACAGACGGCCCGCGCCCGCAAACGCACCTCACTCACCCCGCTGAGAAGGCGCCTTCCGCAACCAGTACAAGGCAGAAAGCGGAAGCAGTACAGGAATGAACACGTACCCCATCCCGAAATCCGACCACACGGTCGCGTCGGGGAAGGCGGACGGTTCCACCAAAGTCCACGTACCGACAATCAGCACACCCGCGAGTTCGGCGGCACAGCACACCTGAGCCGCCCGCCGCGCCGTCTCCCCACCCCGCACCAGCGAGTACGTGATGAACCCGTACACCACACCGGCGACAGCCGACAGCGAGTACGCGAGCGGCGCCCGCTCGAAGTCCGTGGCGATCTGATAGGCGGACCGCGACACCGCCCCGACGACCATCACGCCGTAGAACCACACCAGCACCATGCCGGGCCCGCTGATCAGCCGGCCCGGCTTCTCCTGAACGGCCGTCATCTCAGTCTCCCCAGATGTCATAGAGCCGCACTTCCAGAACGGCGAGCACGACCGCCGAGGCGGCGACCGTCACCGACCCCCACCGCGTCCGCTCGGACAGCGACATGAGCCCCGCCGCCGGCACGCACGCGAACGCGCCCAGCAGATACGCCACGAAGATCGTCGTGCCCTGTACCGGCTTCTGGCCCCACGCCAGCAGGACGATCCCGGTCACGAGCTGCACCAGCGCCAGCACCGAGACCACGGCCATCCCCATGAAGTGCCAGTCCTTCGTGGGCTGGTCACGATGGGCCGCCCAGCCGCACCAGGCGGCGAGCAGCAGCGCGGCGACGCCGGTCACCGGCATCAGGGCATCAAGCATGCAGTGACCTTATTACGCCGTATGCGGCACCCCGCGTCGGGCCCGGTGCTGTCCACGACCGTCACGGCTGTCCACGGCTGTCCATGGCTGTCCACGGCTGTCCAGAATACGGACAGGCGTTTCTTCGTCAGCACCGTACGTCTGGTTTACTGATGCACATGACCACGACGAGCAGCCGCACCCTTGCGACCGAGGCGATTCTGACGCCCGGCGTGCGCTGTATGTGTCGAATGTGCGCCTGCTAGCAGGCCCGCGCACCACCCCCCCAGAGCCTCCGCTCCGCGCACCTGTTCTCTCCGGGAAACCCCGGCCAGAGACGTGCCGCGTCCTGAACGAACGCATCCGTGCGCCCGGGCACACCCACGCCCGCGCACTCGACAGTGACGGAAACCCACGTGATCACCACCACGGGCCTCACCAAGGTCTACCGCTCCCGCGGCCGTGAGGTCACCGCCTTGGACGGCGTCGACCTGCACGTCCGCGAAGGCGAGGTGTACGGCGTCATCGGCCAGTCCGGCGCCGGCAAGTCCTCGCTGATCCGCTGCGTCAACCTCCTGGAGCGCCCCACCTCCGGCACGGTCACCGTCGCCGGCCAGGACCTCACCGCCCTCGCCGGCCGCGGACCGCGCGCCGGCAAGGAACTGCGGCAGGCGCGCAGCCGGATCGGCATGGTCTTCCAGCACTTCAACCTGCTGTCCTCGCGGACCGTCCAGGACAACGTCGAACTCCCACTGGAGATCCTCGGTGTCTCGGGCGGGGAACGCTCCCGCAAGGCGCTCGAACTGCTCGACCTCGTCGGACTCGCCGACAAGGCGAAGTCCTACCCGGCCCAGCTCTCCGGCGGCCAGAAGCAGCGCGTCGGCATCGCCCGCGCCCTCGCCGGCGACCCCAAGGTGCTGCTGTCCGACGAGGCGACCAGCGCTCTCGACCCGGAGACCACCCGCTCCATCCTCCAGTTGCTGCGCGACCTGAACCGGCAGCTGGGCCTGACCGTCCTGCTCATCACCCACGAGATGGACGTGGTCAAGTCGATCTGCGACTCCGCCGCCCTCATGGAGCGGGGCCGGATCGTGGAGTCCGGCACGGTCGGCGAGCTGCTCGCCACCCCCGGCTCCGAACTGGCCGCCGCGCTCTTCCCGGTCGGCGGCGAGGCCACCGGCGAGGACCGCACCGTGGTCGACGTCACCTTCCACGGCGAGAGCGCCACCCAGCCGGTCATCTCCCAGCTCTCGCGCACCTACAACATCGACATCTCCATCCTCGGCGCCGCCATCGACACCGTCGCCGGCCTCCAGGTCGGCCGGATGCGCATCGAACTGCCCGGCCGCTACGAGGACAACGTCGTACCGATCGGCTTCCTGCGCGAACAGGGCCTGCGGATCGACGTCGTAGGTGAGCCGCAGCTGGTGAAGGAAGGTGCCAAGTGACCTGGTCGGAGACGCAGCCCCTGCTGGAGCAGGCCTGTTGGGACACCCTCTACATGGTCGGCTGGTCCACGCTCACAGCCGTCGCCGGCGGACTCCCGCTCGGCCTCCTCCTCGTCCTCACCGACAAGGGCGGACTGCTCCAGAACGTCGTCGCCAACAAGGTGATCGGGCAGGTCGTGAACATCGCCCGCTCGATGCCGTTCATCATCCTGATGGTCGCTCTGATGGGCTTCACCCGCACCATCACCGGGACGACCATCGGCCGCGAGGCCGCCATCGTGCCGCTCGCCATCGGCGCCATCCCGTTCTTCGCGCGCCTGGTCGAGACGGCTGTCCGCGAAGTGGACGGCGGGCTCGTCGAGGCCGTGCAGTCGATGGGCGGCAACACCTGGACCGTCGTGCGCAAGGTCCTCGTACCCGAGTCGCTGCCCTCGCTCATCTCCTCCACGACCACCACGGTCGTCGCTCTCATCGGCTACTCCGCCATGGCCGGCACGGTCGGCGCGGGCGGCCTCGGCGACATCGCGATCCGCTACGGCTACCAGCGCTTCGAGACCGAGCTGATGTGGATCACCGTCGCGATCCTCGCCGTCGTCATCTCCCTCATCCAGTTCGCCGGCGACTGGGCCGCCCGTTCCCTGCACCGCCGCGGCGGCCGCTCCGGCCCCGCCCCGAAGCTGCGGCTGCTGAAGACCGAGGAGCCGGCGAAGGCCGACATCGGCAAGGTCGCCTGAGCACACCCCCGCACCCTCCGTGCACCCCCCCATGAACTCCCCGCACACCCACAGCGGGGCCGCACCACCCCTAGGAAAGGCACTTTTCGTGCGTAACACCGCCAAGATCACCGCCGCCGCCCTCGCCGCCGGAGCCCTCACCCTCGGGCTCGGCGCGTGCGGCGCGGACAAGGACTCCGCCGCCACCGACGCGAACGCCACGCTGACCGTCGCCGCGACTCCCACCCCGCAGGGCGAGATCCTCACCTACATCAAGGACAACCTCGCCAAGAAGGCCGGCCTCGACCTGGAGGTCAAGGAGTTCACCGACTACGTGACCCCCAACACGGCCGTCCAGCAGGGCGAGGTCGACGCCAACTACTTCCAGCACCAGCCGTACCTCACCGACTTCAACAAGAAGAACGGCACCGACATCGTCGCCGTACCCGGCGCCACCGTGCACCTGGAACCGCTCGGCCTGTACTCCCAGGGCGTCAAGAAGCTCGACGACCTGAAGAAGGGCGCCACCGTCGCCCTGCCGAACGACACCACCAACGAAGCGCGGGCGCTGAAGCTCCTCGAAGCCAACGGCCTGATCGAGCTGAAGTCCGGCGTCGGCTACGACGCGACCCCCAAGGACGTCACCTCCAACCCCAGGAACCTGACGTTCAAGGAGCTGGAGGCGGCCCAGCTGCCGCGCTCGCTCGCCGACGTCGACGCCGCGGTGATCAACGGCAACTACGCGCTGGAGGCCGACCTCAGCCCCGCCAAGGACGCGCTCGTCGCCGAGTCCGCCACGGACAACCCGTACGCCAACTTCCTCGCCGTGAAGAAGGGCGACGAGGACGACCCGCGGATCCAGAAGCTCGCGAACCTGCTCACCTCGGACGCGGTGAAGAAGTTCATCGAGGACAAGTACGACGGCGCCGTCGTCGCCGCGTTCTGACCGCTCTCACCGGTCGCCTCGGCAACCCACGGGGTCCGCTCCCTCACGAAGGGTGGGGACCCCGTGGTGCCGTTCAGTGCTTTCATGCTGCATGCTGGGCAGTTCAGCGGTCCTGACGGTCCGGTAGGTACAGACCGGTCGGGCACCGAGGTTTTCGAAGGCTACGGAGCGGCTTCATGACGAGCACCTTCCCCACCATCTCCATCAGCACGGAGCGGTTGGTGCTGCGTCCCCTCGACGAGGACGACGTGCCCGCCCTGGCCGAGATGATGAACGACGAGCAGATCGGGGCCTGGACGGGCGTCCCGCAGCCCTACAGCGAACAGGCCGCCCACCGGTGGATCACCGAGTACGCGCCCGACGAACGCACGGCCGGACGCGGCCTCGCCCTCGCCGTCGCCGAGTTCCTCACCCAGCGGCTCGTCGGCGTCATCCAGTTGGCCAGGACCGACTGGCACGTCCGGTCCACCGAACTGTCGTACATCGTCGCCTCCTGGGCCCGCGGCGAGGGCTACGCCTCCGAGGCCGCGCTGGCCACCGCCCAGTGGCTGTTCACCGACCAGAAGTTCGAACGCATCGAGCTGCGCACGGCCGCCGACAACACGGCCTCCCAGCAGGTCGCGCAGAAGATCGGCTGTATCAGCGAGGGCGTCCTGCGTAACGCCTGCATAGCCCGGGCCCGCGCCGAGGACGGCACCTGGACCGAGGTCCGCACCGACTACATCGTGTGGAGCCTGCTGCCCGAGGACCTGGAGGGCGCAGCGGACCAGCTCGCCGAGGGCGGCGGCTTCACCTCCTACACCGACTGGAACTGACCCCCGGGCCCGTGATCGCACGGCTCCCCGGCCCACGCGACCAGGTACCCTCACGGAGCCCGCTGCCTGCGTGAACCCCCGGGAGACTGACGACGATGGCCGACCGCGTCACGGTGATCGGCTGGGACGGCTCGCCGCTGACCGCCGCGGCCCGCTCGGCACTCGGCGCCGCCACCCTCGTGGCCGGCGCCGCCCACCACCTGGCGCTGCCCGAGGTGCCGCCCACCGCCGAGCGCGTTCGCCTGGGCAGCGTCTCCCTCGCCGCCCGCCGCATCGCCGGCCACCGGGGCACCGCGGTCGTCCTCGCCGACGGGGACCCGGGCTTCTTCGGTGTCGTACGGACCCTGCGCGCACCCGAGTTCGGCCTGGAGGTCGAGGTCGTCCCGGCCGTGTCCTCGGTCGCCGCCGCCTTCGCCCGCGCCGGGATGCCCTGGGACGACGCCCAGGTCGTCGTCGCCCACCGGCGCACCCTGCGCCGCGCGGTCAACGTCTGCCGCGCCCACACCAAGGTGGCCGTCCTCACCTCGCCCGGCGCCGGGCCCGCCGAACTCGGTCTGCTCCTGGAGGGCGTGCACCGCACGTTCGTGGTCTGTGAGGAACTCGGCACCGACCACGAGCGGGTCAGCGTCCTCACCTCCGACAAGGCCGTCGACCACACCTGGCGCGACCCCAACGTCGTCATCGTCATCGGCGGCCCCGCGAGCGCCGGGGGCGACGGCGACTGGATCGCCGGACGCGACCCGGCCGCCGGACCGCGCGGCTGGACCCTGCCCGCCCAGGCCTACGGCGGCGGCCTCGGCGAAGGGGAGTCGGACCTGCTGCGCGCGGCCCAACTCGCCCGGCTCGGACCGCGGGTCGGCGACCTCGTCTGGGACATCGGCTGCGGCAGCGGCGCCTTCGCCTCCGAGGCCGCGCGGGCCGGAGCGGCCGTCCTCGCCGTCGACCACGACCTGGACGCCTGCGCCCGCACCGACGCCGTCGCGCGCCGCTACGGCGTCCAACTCCAGATCGTCCGCGGCACCGCCCCGCACGTCCTGGAGAACCTGCCCGAACCGGACGTCGTCCGCGTCGGCGGCGGGGGAGCGGCCGTCGTCTCCGCGGTCGCCGACCGCCGTCCGCAGCGCATCGTGACCCACGCGGCGACCCGCGACGCCGCCGAACGCGTCGGCCGCGACCTGACCGAGCACGGATACCTCGTCGAGTGCGCCCTCGTCCAGTCCGTCCAACTCGACACGCGGCTCTGGACGGAGACCGAACGGAGCGTCGCGTTCCTGCTCAGCGGGGTTCTTCCGGACCGCCGGACCTGACCCGGTCCGCCCTCCCCGTGATCCTGTTGTCGTACCGCTCGCGGTAGGCTGAACGATCGTCGTACCGCTTCCGTTCGCCCGGCACTTCGTCGGCCAATGTCCGGAAAACACATCCCTTTTGGGGTGGGACGTGGTACGGCAGAACCGGAGGGCGCGCAACGTGGCGCAGTCCACAGCGGAGCGACGGAGATCAACCTGTCGCGAGACGACGACGACCGGGACAATGCCACTGAATGGCTTTGTCGCTTTTTCGGGCGGTCGTTCGTGCCGCTGGGCACGGACGCTCGTTCTTCACTACGGGGCGATCGGTGCGCCGTTCCGGGTGAGCTGGTCGCAGGAGCACTAAACCGATGGGCGAGGGGTACGCATGACCGACACCGGCCAGGTCCCGGGCGAGGGGCTGCCGGAGAACGCAGGCACGGTGGAACAGTCGGGCGCCTCCGCGCACGGCGCGTACACCTACCTCTCCGAGACCACCGCCGAAGACGAAGACCTGCTGCTGCCGGGCGCCCAGGGCGCATGGGGCAACGAGGTGGCGCCGCCCGCGCCCGAGCCGGTCGTCGAGACGGTCCACGAACCCGGCCCGCACGAGATCTCCGGCCGCGACAGCGGCTCGGTCGACCTCAGCGCCGTACGTCTGCCCGGCCCCGCCGCGCCCTCGCAGCCGGCCCCGCGCCGCCCCCTCCACCTGGGCCCGCCGATCCCCGACGCCTCCGCGAGCCCGGTCCGCTCCCTCGCCGACCGCGGCCCGGCCGGCGCTCCGGTCCGCCACCCGGCCCAGCCCGCCTCCGGCCCCGAGTACCTCGACGTCCCACCCCTGCGCGAGATGCCTCCGCAGGGGGCGGCACCCTGGGGTGCCGCGGCGCCGGCTCAGGCCACGGCGCCGGTGGCCGCTCCGGCTGCCGCTCCGGCCCAGGGGTCGGTCGCTTCCGGGGTGACGATCGCGGAAACGGTTGTTCCGGTTCCGGCGGTGGAGCCGGCGACCCCCGAGCCGGGGCCGCTGGGCGTCGCCGACGCCGTCGTGGCCCGGGTGGCGACCGAGGCGATCGCCGCGACCGCCCCGCAGGGGGCGCAGAGCGCTGCGGCGGCGTACGGCGGGAGCGGTGTCGGTGGCGGTGGCGGTGACGCCATGCCTACGACCCCTGCGGCGCAGGTTCCCGGAGCCGTGACCGTTGATCACGTGCAGGTGCCCGAGCCGTTTTCCCCCACCGCGTCCGGGATCGTCGACACCGGGCAGCTGCTCGGAGCGGCTCTGATCGCCGAGGGCGAGCAGGATGTCGCCGACGAGGTGGAGGAGACGGGGCCGGTGGCCGGCGGCGAACAGCCTGCCGCGTTCGTCGAGCCTGTCGCCTCGCCGCCTGTCGACGCGGTGCCCGCGCCGGTGGCCCCGGAGGTCCCGCAGGTTGCCGACTCGGGGGAGGACGTACCGGCGGTCGAGGCCACGGCCGCGGCCGAGGTGGCGCAGGCGCCCGAGGCGAGTGCCGCCGAGGGTGCTGGGGTGCCCGTGTCCGAGGCGGCTCAGGTTGCGGAGGCCGCCCTGTCCGAGGCGACGCAGGCTCCCGAAGAGGCTGTTTCCGAGGCTGCCGAGGTCACCGATGTAACTGCCCCCGACGCGGTGGACGTTCCCGTGGCGCCCGAGCCTGAGCCCGAGCCCGTGGAGGCGCAGGCGGCTGAGGTGAGCCCCGCCGAGGAGACCCAGCCCGCCGAGGTGCCGGCACCCGAGGCTCAGCCCATGTCGGAGACTCCGGTTCCGGACGAGACCCCGGCCCCGGAGGCGGCGCAGGCCGTCACCCCCACGCCCGACACCACGGTCCAGGCGCCCGAGCCCGCCGCGCCCGCTGAGGCACCCGAACCGTCCGAGCCCACGCAGGAAGCCGTGGCCGTAGAGCAGGAGGCTCCCGCAGCAGCCGCCGAGCCTCCGGTGCCGGCGGCCACCCCCGACGCCGCGCAGCCCGCAGAGGCCGAGGCCGAGGCCACGCCCGAGGCCCCCACCGCTGTTGAGGCCCCGCGGCCCGCCGAGGCCTCCCCGCTCGCAGAGACTTCTGCTGCCCCCGTCGAGGCAGTCGCCGTCGCTCCCGTCGCTCCCGCCGAGGCCGAAGCGGGCCGGCCCGCCGAGCCCGCCCAGCCCGCGGTGGCCCCGCCCGCCGAACCGGACGCAGCGCAGCCGCAGCCCGAGCCCGTGGCGGAGACCCACCCCGCCCCCGTGCAGGTGGAGGCCGCCGAGCCGACCGCGGACGCGCAGCCGGAGCCCGAGGCGAACCCGGAGGAGACGGCGGCGACCGAGCCTCTCGCCCCCGGGGCTCACCAATCGGACGAGCCGTATCAGATCCCGGACGCCCGTGAGTCGGCTCCCACCCCGGCCCCGGAGGCACCGACCGAAGCAGTCGCGGCGGCTCCCGCAGAGGTCTCCGCAGAGGTCCCCGAGGAGATCCCTGGCGGGATCCCCGAGGAGGTCGGGGCGATCCCCGTCCCCATCCCTCAGCCGGTCCAGCCCGTCGGCACGTTCGTACCGGTCGAGGGCAACGTGCCGACCACCCCGCACCTCGCTCCGATCCCGCCTCAGGAGGTGACGCCCCCCGCGGAGGACCGGCAGCCCGCCGAGGCACAGCCCGAGGCACCGGCAGAGGTACCTGTGGAACAGCCGGAGGCGGCGCTCGCACAGCCCGCAGCCGCCGCAGCCGCCGCGGCCGTCCCCACCGCCCCTACCGCCCCCACCGTCCCCGCCCCCCGCGCGGCCGACCCCGCTCCCGTCCCGGCGACCCCGGACCCTGAGCCCGAGGCCGACGTCCAGGCCGACCCCGACCCCGAGGTCGCGCAGAGCCCGGAGGACCTGGAAACCAGGGCCGCCGACCAGGAGGAGAGCCCGGCCACCGTGGAAGAAGCCAGAGAGTCCACCGGCCCTGCCGCGCCCGCGTACGACGACGCCGAGCGCGAGGCCGTCCTGAAGGTCATGCGCGAGCGCCGTGACATCCGCAACGGCTTCCGCGGCGACCCGATCCCGCACGAGGTGCTGCTGCGCGTCCTGGAGGCCGCCCACACCGCGCCCTCCGTCGGCCACTCGCAGCCCTGGGACTTCGTCGTCATCCGCTCCGCCGAGACGCGGCGCGCGATGCACGAACTGGCGATGCGTCAGCGCGACGCGTACGCGAAGTCCCTCCCCAAGGGCCGGGCGAAGCAGTTCAAGGAACTGAAGATCGAGGCGATCCTCGAGACCCCGGTGAACATCGTGGTCACCGCGGACCCGACGCGCGGCGGCCGTCACACCCTGGGCCGGCACACGCAGCCGCAGATGGCGCCGTATTCCTCCGCGCTCGCGGTCGAGAACCTCTGGCTCGCCGCCCGCGCCGAGGGCCTCGGTGTCGGCTGGGTCAGCTTCTTCGACGAGCGTGAGATGGTCCGCGCCCTCGGCCTGCCCGAGCACCTCGAGGTGGTCGCCTACCTCTGCGTCGGTTACGTCGACGAGTTCCCGCCCGAGCCCGAGCTGATGCAGGCCGGCTGGGCCAAGCGCCGCCCGCTGTCCTGGGTCGTGCACGAGGAGACGTACGGCCGTCGCGCGCTGCCCGGCGAGGACCCGCACGACCTGCTCGCCGAGACCGTCGCCAGCGTCCGCCCGCTGGACGCCAAGGCGCTCGGCGAGGCGTGGGAGCGGCAGAAGCGCATGACGAAGCCGCCGGGCTCGCTCGGCATGCTGGAGATCATCTCCGCGCAGCTGTCCGGCCTGTCCCGGCAGTGCCCGCCGCCGATCCCGGAGCCCGCGGCCGTCGCGATCTTCGCGGGCGACCACGGCGTCCACGCCCAGGGCGTCACCCCGTGGCCGCAGGAGGTGACGGCCCAGATGGTCGCCAACTTCCTCGGCGGGGGAGCGGTCTGCAACGCCTTCGCGAGCCAGGTGGGCGCCGAGGTCTGTGTGGTGGACGTGGGCGTGGCCGCCGACCTCCCGGCGACCCCCGGCCTGCTGCCCCGCAAGGTCCGCGCCGGCACGTCCGACATGACCACCGGCCCGGCGATGACCCGCGAGGAGGCCAAGCAGGCCATCGAGGTCGGCATCGAGACCGCCCGCGACCTGGTGGCGGCGGGCAACAAGGCACTGCTGACAGGTGAGATGGGCATCGCGAACACCACCGCCTCCGCCGCCCTCATCTCGGTCTTCACGGGCGCCGACCCCTCCGAGGTCACGGGCCGGGGCACCGGCATCAACGACGAGACCCTCGCCCGCAAGACCGAGGTGGTCCGCCGTGCCCTGGAGTTCCACCAGCCGGACCCGGCCGACCCCATCGGCGTCCTGGCAGCGATCGGCGGCTTCGAACACGCGGCGATGGTCGGCCTCCTCCTCGGCGGCGCGTCCCTGCGTACGCCGGTGATCCTGGACGGCGTCAGCGCCGGCGCCGCCGCTCTGGTCGCCCGCGCGATCGCCCCCGAGGTCCTCGCGGCCTGCATCGCCGGCCACCGCAGCGCCGAACCGGGCCACGTGGCCGCCCTGAACAAGCTGGGCCTGCGCCCCCTGGTCGACCTCGACCTCCGCCTCGGCGAAGGCACCGGAGCCCTCCTGGCCCTCCCCCTGGTCCAGAGCACAGCCCGAGCCATGCACGAGGTAGCCACCTTCGACTCGGCGGGGGTCACCGAGAAGTAGCGGTTCCCGAAGTCCGGTCGAGCAGCTCCGGTACGGCGGTACCGGGTGCGCAGTCGGCATGGCGGTGGTTGTGGGCAGTCGTTCCTCCCCCAGTGCCTTAAGGGCCTGGGAGGGTGGGCACAACCACCCATGGCCCGGCACCCGGCACACAGCGCCCACCCACCGGACACCCGATCCGCCAAATCCACCCGCCGCTTAAAATCTGCACGTCAGGGCCACCGCCAAGCCCGGAGGAGCCGCCCCTCATGGCCGAACACCCCCCCTACCCCGTAGGCCTCCGCCTCACCGACCGCAGGGTCGTAGTCCTCGGCGCCGGCCAGGTCGCCCAGCGCCGCCTCCCCGCCCTGATCGCAGCAGGCGCGGACATCCACCTCGTATCCCCCGAGGCGACCCCCTCCGTAGAGGCGATGGCGGACGCCGGCGAACTCACCTGGCACAGGCGCCCCTACGCCGAAGGCGACCTGGCGAACGCCTGGTACGCCCTGATCGCCACCAGCGACCAGGAGGCCAACACCCTCGCCTCGGCCGAGGCGGAGCGCCACCGCGTCTGGTGCGTCCGCTCCGACGACGCCGACAAGGCGACCGCATGGACCCCGGCCACCGGTACCAGCGAGGGCGTCACCGTCGCCGTCCTCACCACGGACGCCAAGGGCCGCGACCCCCGCCACACCGCCGCCATCCGTGACGCGGTGGTCGAGGGCCTGCGCGACGGCACGCTCGTCGCCCCCCACCACCGCACCCGCACCTCCGGCGTCGCACTCGTCGGGGGCGGCCCCGGCGACCCCGACCTGATCACGGTCCGCGGCCGCCGCCTCCTCGCCGAGGCCGACGTCGTCATCGCCGACCGCCTCGGCCCGCGCGACCTCCTCGCCGAGCTCCCCCCGCACGTCGAGGTGATCGACGCGGCGAAGATCCCGTACGGCCGTTACATGGCCCAGGAGGCCATCAACAACGCGCTGATCGAGCACGCCAAGCAGGGCAAGTCGGTGGTCCGCCTCAAGGGCGGCGACCCCTACGTCTTCGGCCGCGGCATGGAGGAACTGCAGGCCCTCGCCGAGGCCGGCATCCCCTGCACGGTCGTCCCGGGCATCTCCAGCTCCATCTCCGTCCCCGGCGCGGCCGGCATCCCGGTCACCCACCGCGGCGTGGCCCACGAGTTCACGGTCGTCAGCGGTCATGTGGCCCCCGACGACGAGCGCTCCCTGGTCGACTGGCCCTCTCTCGCCAAGCTCACCGGCACCCTCGTGATCCTGATGGGCGTCGACAAGATCGGGAAGATCGCCGAGACGCTCGTCGCACACGGCAAGCCGGCCGGGACGCCCGTCGCCCTGGTCCAGGAAGGCACGACCGCCGCCCAGCGCCGTGTCGACGCGACCCTGGCGACGGTCGCCGAGACGGTACGGACCCAGGAGGTCAAGCCTCCCGCGGTCATCGTCATCGGCGAGGTCGTCACCGTGGGCCCGGACCCGGCGGCCTGACCAGGCCTGGCGTAACCCCGGGTAACACAACCCGTTCACAGCCGTTGGCACCACACCCAGGACAAGGCAGTATCACCCTGTGGCCGATCTCATCACCGTTGAGGACCCCGACGACCCGCGCCTGCGCGACTACACCGGCCTGACCGACGTCGAGCTGCGCCGCAAGCGCGAGCCCGCCGAGGGCCTGTTCATCGCGGAGGGCGAGAAGGTCATCCGGCGGGCCAAGGACGCCGGGTACGAGATGCGCTCGATGCTGCTCTCCGCCAAGTGGGTCGACGTCATGCGCGATGTCATCGACGAGCTCCCGGCCCCGGTCTACGCCGTCAGCCCGGAGCTCGCCGAACGCGTCACCGGCTATCACGTGCACCGGGGCGCCCTCGCCTCCATGCAGCGCAAGCCGCTCCCGACGGCCGCCGAACTCCTCCAGACCGCGCGCCGCGTCGTGATCATGGAATCGGTCAACGACCACACGAACATCGGCGCGATCTTCCGCTCCGCCGCGGCCCTGGGCATGGACGCGGTCCTGCTTTCCCCGGACTGCGCCGACCCGCTCTACCGCCGCAGCGTGAAGGTGTCGATGGGTGCGGTCTTCTCCGTGCCGTACGCCCGTCTGGACACCTGGCCCAAGGGGCTGGACTCGGTCCGCGAGGCCGGGTTCACCCTGCTCGCCCTCACCCCGGACGAGAAGGCGCGCTCCCTCGACGAGGCGGCCCCGCACCGGATGGACAGGGTGGCCCTGATGCTCGGCGCCGAGGGCGACGGCCTGTCCACCCAGGCCCTGGTCGCCGCCGACGAATGGGTCCGCATCCCCATGTCCCACGGCGTCGACTCCCTCAACGTGGGCGCGGCGGCGGCGGTCGCCTTCTATGCGGTGGCGACGGGCCGCCCCCGAAACTGACGCACCGATCGAGACCGGTTGCCCCTAATCTCCGTCGACGGAGGGAACGTACCCCTGCGACTGCGAGTGGGGTTGCTGCTGCCGTACGACGCCGTCCTCGCCGCCGAGGCCACGGGCCGGCCCCTGGCAGCCCTGGACGATACCGATGCCCAGTGCCACCAGCAGTGTCACGACGACGAAGACGAACAGCCGCTGGCGCAGCAGCCGCGGATTGGCGGGCCGCCGACCGGTCCCCGTGTTCCTCGACCCCGGCCGTCCGGCCCCGCTGCGGGGCGCGGGCCGACTGCCGCTGCCGCCGGGACGACCACCGCGTGAGGAGGGAGCGGGCCGGCTCCCGGACCGCGACGCGGAGGAGGGACCGCCACCACCCCGTGATGCGCTGCCGCCCCGCGACGGAACCCCACCCCGAGAGGAAACCGACCCACGGGAGGAGGGCACTCCACCCCGAGGCGGAGGAGTACCGCTCCCGGTCCCGGCCCCCGACCCCTGGCCGGCCCCTGTACCGGACGGGGGCGGTTGGCGCAGGGTGCGCTCCGGATAGCTGGAGTGGGTGAGCCGCCCGGTGGGCCGGTCCGCCTCCGCGGCCCGGGGCACGGGCGGTCGCGCATCGCCCATGCCGTGGGCCTCGCGGGCGGCGATCTCCTTCAGCCGCAGTGAGAGATCGAGGGTGCTGGGCCGTTCGTCGGGGTCCTTCGCCAGACAGGCCCGGATCAGCGGGGCCAGGGCGTCGGCCACGCCGTGCAACTGGGGCTCCTCGTGCACCACGCGGTACAGCATCACCTCGGAACTGCCGTGCCCGAAGGGGGAGTCGGCCGTGGAGGCGTACGCGAGCGTGGCGCCGAGCGAGAAGACGTCGGTGGCCGGAGTGACGGCGGCCCCCCGCACCTGCTCGGGCGCGAGGAAGCCGGGGGAGCCGACGGCCGTACCGACATGGGTGAGTGTCGAGGCGCCGGTCGCCCAGGCGATGCCGAAGTCGATGATCCGCGGCCCCTTGGGGGACAGCAGGATGTTGGACGGCTTGAGGTCCCGGTGCACGACTCCGGCCTCGTGGACGGCGACGAGCCCCTCCGACAACGCGGCCCCGATCGCCGCCAGCTCGGCGGCGCCGACCGGCCCCTCGTCGTTGACCTTGTCGTGGAGGGAGGGCCCGGGAACGTACTGGGTGGCGAACCACGGCCGATCGGCCTCGAGATCGGCGGCGACCAGCCGGGCCGTGCACCCGCCCCGGATCCGCCGGGCGGCCGACACCTCGCGCGCGAAGCGCGACCGGAACTCCTGGTCCTCCGCCAGATCGGGCCGGATCACCTTCAGGGCGACCCGCTGCCCCTTCTTGTCGGAGCCCAGATAGACGACGCCCATTCCGCCCGCGCCGAGCCGTCGGTGAAGCCTGAACGAGCCGACGACACGCGGGTCCTCGCGCCTCAGGCGCATCATCGCCATGTTCATCCCCGCTGCCCGGTCCGTGTGACGTGGCACAGCTTACGTTTCCGCGGCCGTTCGCGCGCAGAGGCCGCGCCCTCCGGTCCCGATCGATTGTCAGTGCCGGGTGGGAGACTTGAAGAGTGGTCAGAGGGCCTGAGAACAGGCGCCCTTTGGCGATGCTGTGACCTCAACCACCTGTCACAGAAGGGGGATTGGATCGGTGAAGGGCGACCGAGTGGAGATAGTCGTGGACGCCGGCGACACGACACGGACGTATGAGGTGGTGGCCAGCAGGGCGGGCCGCAGGGTGGAGACGGCGGTCCGTCGGGGGGTGGTGGAAGTGAGCGAAGTCACGCGGACCGGGACGGCCGTCCGTACCGCCCGCTTCATGGCGAACAGGGTCCTCGCCCTGGTCGAGCACCCGATCCCGCGCGAGGACAGCTCGGAAAAACCGTCCCGCACCGGGCACCCCCTCCGGGAAGACCCCGAGACCTAGGACTTCGTCTCCACCCAGGGGAGTACTCCCCGGCTCATGGCTCATCCTCCGGGAGGCCCGGCAATCGATACGAGGGCATGACGTGCTCCATCCGCCGCGCGCCTAGATTTGAGGTCAAGCGGCGGGTGCAGCACTCGTCCCCCGAGGTCAGACACCCGCCGCTGCCAAGGACAACCAAGACGGTCAGGAGAGGGACCATGGCCCACACGGCACCGCGGACACAGCTCCGCACTCGCACACGCCGCACGGGCCGCCGCCACCCCGCGGTGGCGACACTCATGGCCCTTCCCCTGGCGGCCCTGCTCCTCCTCGTCTTCGACGGCTGGGAGACAGTGGCCACACAGGCGTCGTCCGTGGGTGTGATGCTGGGGCGCTGAGCGGCGACCCCAGGCCCGGAAGAGCGGTCCGGGCGGGGACATCCATCCATGAAACCCCGTGGGGACGGGGGTGCGGCGGACGGCAATAAATGCCGGCGCAGCTGGGGAGCTGCGCCGGCATTGCTCTGCCTGGGCTGCACCTTTCAACGCAGGTCGACTCAGCCCTTTGGGGGCTGCGCCTTTCAGCGCGGGCCCAGCGAATTCAGCCCGTCCGGCGATTGAGGACGAGGCCCGTTCAGGGCCGATGGCGGCACGTCTCAGCGCGGGCCCAGCGAATTCAGCCCGTCCGGCGTTTGAGGACGAGGCCCGTTCAGGGCCGATGGGGGGTCCAGGGGGCGGAGCCCCCTGGGGGATGGGAAGGGTAAGGGCGGCGGGGGCGAGGGACGCAGAGGCCCGCAGCGACACCGGTTCCCCGGCAGCCCCGGGACTCAACGCCGTACGCTCACCACCAGATCCCGCACCACCCCAGGGAGCCCCGTGACCGCCACCCCCTTGCTCACCGCCCTCACAGCCCGAGCCAAGGCCAAGGCCCACCCCAGTTCCCCTCAGCCTCAGCCTCACCCCCACCCTCACCCTCACCCATACCCCTGCTCCTGCCCCGCAGGGACCCTCACCGACCGCCCCGACGCCACAGTCGTCCGCCACGCGGACACCGTCGCGAAGGCCCACGCCCCCACCACCACCCCCACCGACCTCACCCCCCGCCTCGCCACGGCCACCCACCACCCCGACCTCCTCCTCCCCCCACTCACCCCGACCCCTGTCCCCCTGAACGACCGCCTCGTCACGTTCTGGCCCTACGGCACCCCCGTGGACCCCGACGACCCCGACGCCGCCCCCTGGGAAGAGGCCGCCACCCTCCTCGCCCGCCTCCACCACGCCCCCGTCCCCACCCCCGGCCTCCCCCCGATGCGAGGCCCCGCCAAGGCCGCCCAGGCGGTCGCACGCCTCCAGGCAGCAGGCCCGCACCCCGCCACCGCCCCCGTCCTCCGCGCCTGGTCCACCCTCCCCGCCTGGGCCCGCGCGGCAGCCCCCATGCCCGACACCACCACCCTCTGCCACGGCGACCTCCACCTCGGCCAACTGGTCCGCCATCCCGCCCCCGACGGCCCCTGGCGCCTGATCGACGTGGACGACCTCGGCGTGGGAGTCCCCGCCTGGGACCTCGCCCGCCCCGCCGCCTGGTACGCCTGCGGCCTGCTCCCGCCCGACGAATGGACCCGCTTCCTGGACGCCTACCGCACCGCCGCCGGCCCGGCCGTTCCCGCGGACGGCGACCCCTGGCCCGCCCTCGACGTGCCTGCCCGCGCCCTCACCGTCCAGACCGCGGCCCGCGCCGTGACCAAGGCGCTCACCGAGGGCCGACCGCTGGACGAGGTCGAGCAGTCCCTCGTCGACGCGTGTGCCCGAATGGGTTCGGTACCTCCCCAGTTGCCGTCGAGTTCCGCGAAGTAGGGTGCAACCGACCGCAGCCGGACAGAGTCTGTCCTGGCGGTACGCGAAACAGGACCGACCGGCGAGGAGTTGAGCCGAACCATGCAGTGCCCGAAGTGTCACGGACAGATGCACACATACAACCGCAACGGCGTCCAGATCGAACAGTGCGCCAACTGCCGGGGGATCTTCCTCGACTACGGCGAGCTGGAGGCGCTGACCCGCCTGGAGTCCCAGTGGACCCAGCCTGCGCCCCCGCCGCCCGCCCCGCAGGCGTACCCGGCCGCTCCCGCCCCGGCCTGGGGCGCCCCGCACGGCGGCCACCACGGGGGGCACCACGGCGGCCACCACCGCCACAAGAGCTTCGGCCACATGCTGTTCTCCAGCTGAGGCGCGCAGGCGAGCCGTACACACGACGAAGCCCCCAGCCGTACGAAACGGCCGGGGGCTTCCGGTGCGTGGACGATACTGGGATTGAACCAGTGACCTCTTCCGTGTCAGGGAAGCGCTCTCCCGCTGAGCTAATCGTCCTCGGGACCGCGATCACTCCGGGGAGCGGATCACAAACACTGCGTGCGCGATACTGGGATTGAACCAGTGACCTCTTCCGTGTCAGGGAAGCGCTCTCCCGCTGAGCTAATCGCGCGGGGTGGATCCCGGGCCTTCCGGCCAAGATCCAGTGGACGATACTGGGATTGAACCAGTGACCTCTTCCGTGTCAGGGAAGCGCTCTCCCGCTGAGCTAATCGTCCTTGGAGGTGGAGACGGGATTTGAACCCGTGTAGACGGCTTTGCAGGCCGTTGCCTCGCCTCTCGGCCACTCCACCAGGAGTGTAGGGGACCGGGAGTCCCCACTTTCCTTCGAGCGGACGACGAGGCTCGAACTCGCGACCTCAACCTTGGCAAGGTTGCGCTCTACCAACTGAGCTACGTCCGCTTGTCGTTTCGGTGCGCTCTCGCGTCCCGGCGACGTGATGAACTCTAGCGGATTCCTGGGCCAGTACAAAAACGCGTTTGTGCAGCGTGCGCCCCTGCGGCCCCGCCCCGACCCGCACCGGACACGTCCCGGTCGGCTCACGGTCGTACCGCGAACATCCTCGGTGTCGTACCGCTGACCTGCTCACGGTCGTACTACGGACCTGCTCAGGGTCCCGCCGGGGACATCCCCGAACCGCCCCGCCGGCACCCGACCTAGACTCGACACCGTGCTCGATCTGTCTCCTCTCGCCCGCTTCGGCGGCCGTGTCGCCACCGGCCTTCTCGACGTCACCGACGACCCCGAGGCCCTCGACTCGGCCGGTTTCTGGGCCGTCTGCGCGGACTTCGAGGGCCGTGTCGTCTGCGCCCGCTTCGCCGACGTACGGCACGAGCCGGTGCCGGAGCCCCTGCCGGGGGAGTGGCGGGGACCCGCCGCGGACGACTGGACGTCGTCGCTCGACCGCGCCGCGTACACCGCGGGCGTGCGCCGCATACGGGAACACATCGCGGCCGGCGAGGTCTACCAGGCGAACCTCTGCCGCGTCCTCACGGCGCCCGTCGCGTCCGGCGCCGATGTCGACGCCCTGACCGCGCTGCTGGCCCGCGGTAACCCGGCACCCTATGCAGGAACGATTCGCCTGCCCGGTCACGGCGTCGAGATCGCCACCGCGTCCCCCGAGCTCTTCCTCCGCCGCGACGGACGGACCGTCGAGTCCGGCCCGATCAAGGGCACCGGACGCACCGAGGCCGACCTCCTCGACAAGGACTACGCCGAGAACGTGATGATCGTGGACCTCGTCCGCAACGACATCGGGCGCGTCTGCGCCACCGGCACCGTGACCGTCCCCGACCTGTGCGCGGTGGAGAAGCACCCGGGACTGGTTCACCTCGTCTCCACGGTCCGCGGCGAGCTGCGCGACGGCGCCGGCTGGCCCGAACTCCTCGACGCCGCCTTCCCGCCCGGCTCGGTCACCGGCGCCCCCAAGTCCAGCGCCCTGCGGATCATCGACGCGCTGGAGACGGCACCGCGCGGGCCGTACTGCGGAGGCATCGGCTGGGTGGACGCCGACCGGGGCACCGCCGAGCTGGCCGTCGGCATCCGCACCTTCTGGATCGACCGCGCCGACGGCGTGCTGCGTTTCGGCACCGGCGCCGGCATCACGTGGGGCTCCGACCCCGAGGCGGAGTGGCTGGAGACCGAACTGAAGGCGGCCCGGCTGCTCGCGGTAGCGTCGGGGACGTACGAGGTGAGTGAAGGGACCCTGAGGTGAAGATCTGGCTCGACGGCGCACTGCAGGACATCGAGTCCGCCCGCGTCTCCGTCCTCGATCACGGACTGACCGTGGGCGACGGCATCTTCGAGACGGTGAAGGCGACGGACGGGAGGACGTTCGCGCTGACCCGGCACCTCGACCGGCTGACCCGCTCCGCGCGCGGCCTCGGCCTGCCGGACCCCGACCACGACGAGGTCCGCGCGGCCTGCGCCGCCGTCCTCGAGGCGAACCCGATGCGGCTCGGCCGCCTGCGCATCACCTACACCGGCGGCCGTGGCCCCCTCGGCTCCGACCGCGGCGACCAGGGCCCCACCCTCGTCGTCGCCCTCGGCGAGACCACCCGCCGTCCCGACTCCACCGCCGTGATCACGGTCCCCTGGACCCGCAACGAGCGCGGCGCGCTGACCGGCCTCAAGACGACCTCGTACGCGGAGAACGTCGTCGCCCTGGCCCGCGCCCACGAGCACGGCGCCTCGGAGGCCCTCTTCGCGAACACCGTCGGACAGCTCTGCGAGGGCACCGGCTCGAACGTCTTCGTCGTCCTGGACGGCGAGATCCACACCCCGCCGCTCGCCTCCGGCTGCCTCGCGGGCATCACCCGCCAGTTGACCGTCGAGTGGACCGGCGCCCAGGAGACCGACCTTCCGCTCGACGTGCTGGAGCGCGCCGACGAGGTCTTTCTCACCTCCACCCTCCGCGACGTCCAGGCCGTCCACCGCGTCGACACCCGCGAACTCCCCGGAGCCCCGGGCCCGGTGACCGCCAAGGCGATGCGGATCTTCGACGAACGGGCCGGGAACGACCTGGACCCGTAGTCCCCTTGCGGGTCGCCCGCCACCGCGCGGAAAACGAGCTGACTTCGGCCCGTGGACACGGGTAGAAACCCCCTGATGACCACGACCCTGCGGCCGACCGAGCCGCTTCAGCGCGCTGCCGACGGGGCTCTGTCCCGCCACTTCCGGGTGTGTGTGAACAGCCGCCCCGTCGGAGCGGTCCGCCTCTCCACCGATCCGGCCTTCGGGCTCGCCGTCGCCCACATCGACGACCTGCACATCGAGGAGCCGGACCGCGGCCGTGGCCGGGGCACGGTGGCCGCGCTCGCCGCCGAGGAGGTGGCCCGGGGCTGGGGCTGCCGACAGGTCGAGATCAGGGTGCCGGGCGATTCCGAGGCCGCGCTGCGGCTCGCGACGGCCCTCGGATACGTCCACCGCAACCGCGGCATGGAGAAGCGACTGGGCGCCGTGGCGCCCGAACTGCCCCCGGGCAGCCGGGCCCGGCCCATGACGGAGGCCGAGTACGGCCCGTGGGCCGAGCGCGGCACCGTGGAGTACGCGCAGGACTGGATCGACCGTGGGGTGCCCGCCGAGCCCGCCCTGGCCAGGGCGCACGCGGACTACGAGCGGTTGCTGCCCCGGGGACTGGCGACGGAGAACGCCCGCATCAGCGTCCTGGAGCACGAGGGCACCCCGGTCGGAGACCTGTGGCTCGCCTTTCCCGGCGACAAGGCGTTCGTCTACAACGTCGAGGCCTACGAGGAGCATCGCGGCCGGGGCCACGGCCGCTCCCTGCTGTTGCTGGCCGAGGCCCAGGCACTGGCCGCCGGCCGGCAGGTGCTCGGTCTCAACGTCTTCGCGGGCAACACACCGGCCGAGCGCCTCTACGAGTCCCTCGGGTACGTGACCGTCGGCTACTCGATGTACAAGAACCTGCTCTGAGGCCCAGTCAGTAAGACGACGCAAGACGACGCAGGAAGACTCAGGAACCTGCGGTGACGCCCGGAGCTACTTGGCCTCGGCCAGCAGCCGGTCCGCGATCTCCTCGATGCGTTCGCGCAGCCCCTCCTGGCTCTTGCCGCCGTCGAGACGCTCGCCGCCGATGACGTAGGTCGGGGTGCCGGTGACGCCGATCGCCTTGCCCTCGGCCTGGTCGGCGTCCACGATCAGGATGTGCCGGCCGTCGATCAGAGCGGTGTCGAACTCCTCTGCGTCCAGCCCGAGTTCACCGGCCACCGCGACCAGGAGGGGTTCCCCCTCACGGTCCAGCTCCTCGACCCGGCCCAGCACGGCTTCGACGTACGCCCAGCCCCTGCCCTGCTCCAGGGCCTCCTCGGCGGCCTGCGCGGCGGCGAAGGCGTGCTTGTGCTTCTCCAGCGGGAAGTGCCGCAGCCGTGGCTCCAGCCGGTCGCCGTACCGCTCACGCAGGGCGCGCAGATCGTCGAGGGCACTGCGGCAGTCCGGGCACTGCAGCTCGCACCAGACGTCCAGGACGACGGCGGGACGGGGGGAGGCCGGGGCGGTGGCGGAGGCCGGGGCGGAGTCGTTCATGACACCAGTCTCCCAGTTCGCACCGCCCGCCCCAATCCGGACCACCGCCCCGGATGCGGATCCGGGGCGCCGACCAGGTCCTGCGGAGGAGCCGACCCGGAGATGTCCCTGATGTCCGGCTCCGAGCATGGCCCGGGAGGGGGACGAAGGTGCAGGATGGAAGGGACGAAGCGCCTGCCTGCGCGAGGCGTGGAGTCGTGGTGTCCCTGCCCGAGTCAGCCCTGCCTGGAGGACCGGATGATTGCCGAGACCGTCTGTTCCGCCGTCGCCGTGGCCGGCCTGGGCATCGCGGCGGTCACGGCCTACCGCAAGCGTTTCCTCGCGGCCGCCCGTATCGCCGCCTACTCGCTCGTGCCGCTCGGGCTCGTGATGACCGGAGTCGTCGAGTGGCTCGCCGACACCGCCTTCAGCCCGACCGCCTGGGCCGGCTTCGTGGTGCTGGGTTCAGCCTGGGCCCTGTTCGCGACCACCCGAGCGGTGGAGCGCCGCCGTGGCGGCAGCCGCGCCACCCGCAAGGAACGCAAGGCGGCAGCCCGCTCCGCCCGGCCCGACGCAGTGGCCCCCACGGCCTCGGCCCCCTCCCTGGGCCCGGCCTCGCCCCGCCCGGCTTCCCGACCGACGTCCACCACGCGGGGGACCGACTCCGCCGACGACTTCAGTGACATCGAGGCGATCCTCAAGAAGCACGGCATATGAAGCCGGGTCCTGGGTGACGGGGCGCCCGATGACGGTTGAAACGACACAGTCGGCCCGCCGACGCGCGGAAACGATCACGGCCTGAAACCGTCGTCACGGAATACGGCGAACACCCGCTCATTCCGGGCGCGTTGATCGCGCGGGACGGCTGACCTGCGCCATCATCGCCCCCGAGATGCTGGACACGAAACAAAGCGACCCCGCGCCGCCTCAGGACGAGCCGCGCGGATGCCTCTTCGCCCTTTCCCAGCCACCGCTGATGATCTTCCTAGCGGTGATCGGGTGTCTGCTGCTCATTGCGTCGCTGCACGATCTGCTGCTGCTCTGAGCCGTACCCCGCGGTACCCGGCGCCACCCGCCGGGGCCGCGTCGGCACCGAGAACTCTGTGCCCGCACTTCCCACCAAACCGACCGGGTCCGCTCCCATCCCCCGCCTCGACTGCCCCCTTGCCGCGACGCGCTCTACTGCCCTCGCTCGCGGTCCCTCCACAGCGCACCCCGACGTCCCGGCCACCCCTGCCCTGGTCCGCCCGCCGCCTCTTCCTGCCCCGGCCTGCGTGGCCCTGCCTGATCAGGCGTGACCGGCCTTCGTCGCCCCGGCGTGACTTGCTTTCTTTGCCCGGCGTGAGCGGCCCTTCTCGCCCGGGCTTGCCAGGCCGCGAGTGTCCTGGTGCGTCCGCCGGCTCTTTCTGCCCCGGTCTGCGTGGTGCTGCCTGATCAGGCGTGACCGGCCTTCCTCGCCCCGGCGTGACCGGCCACCGCTGCCCCGGTGCGCCCGCTCACTCTTCCTGCCCGGCCCGCGAGGCCTGCCTGCCCCGGCGTGACCAGCCCTCCTGACCCCGGCGTGACCAGCCCCTCCTGACCCCGGCGTGACCAGCCCTCCTGACCCCGGCGTGACCAGCCCCTCCTGACCCCGGCGTGACCAGCCCTCCTGACCCCGGCGTGACCGGCCCCTTCGCTCCGGCATGCCGGCCGTCCCAGCGCTGGCGTTCGGTCAGCCCGCCGCTTCCTTGCGGCGGGCGCGGTAGGCGGCCACGTGGAGGCGGTTGCCGCAGGTGCGGCTGTCGCAGTAGCGGCGGGAACGGTTGCGGGAGAGGTCGACGAAGGCGCGCCGGCAGTCGGGGGCCTCACAGCGCCGCAGCCGCTCCTGCTCGCCGGCCACCACGAAGAAGGCCAGCGCCATTCCGCAGTCGGCCGCGAGATGGTCGGCGACGGAGGCGCCGGGCGCGAAGTAGTGGACATGCCAGTCGTAGCCGTCGTGATCCGTGAGCCGGGGCGTGGTGCCCGCGGCGGCGACCAGCTCATTGATCAGCCCGGAGGCCGTCCGGGCGTCCCGGGCCGCGAAGATCCCGGCGAACCGGCCCCGGATCTTGCGCACCGCGGAGAGGTCGAACTCGGACAGCGTTCCGACGTCACTGATGGCGTGCTTGTGCACGAACTCCGCGAGGGCGGCGACATCCGGCAGCGCGTCCGGGGTGGTCTCGTCCTCCGGCGCGGTGTTCACCAGATCCACCACGGCATCAAGCGCACACCGGGTGTCGTGGGTGATCAGCACGTTTCGCTCCCTGGCCTGGGGGGTCGGGCGGGCGCCCGCCGATGCTGGCCGATGGTAGCCGCCCGGAGCCCGGAAGCCACGGGGCTCCCGGCGCCGGATGCCCGTGACAGCTCCGGGACTGTCCTCCTGAGCTGCGGGTGAGTGTCTGCAAAGGTGCTTTCAGCCCTGTCCCTGGGGCATGTGCGAGCGAGCCCGGGGCAGGTCCACGCGCACCGACGCCGCCCCACGGTGGCCGTGGGGCGGCGTCGGCGCGTTCCCTGTGCGATTGTTCTGGCCCGAGCCGTCTCCCCGAGTGGACGGCGCCGGGCAGCTCGGAATGAGCCTCGCCCTAGCTTTCCGCCAGGATGTGCGAGAGCTCCTGGTCGAGATCGAAATGCCGGTGTTCCGTGCCGGGAGGCACGGCCGCGTCCGTTCGCTTCAGGAAGGACTCCAGGGCCCGCGCCGGGGCCTCGAGCAGGGCCTCGCCCTCGGGAGAACTGAGGGCGATGCAGACGACGCCCTGGCCGTGGCTGCGTGACGGCCAGACACGGACGTCGCCGGTGCCGGTCGGCCGGTGCAGGCCTTCGGCGAGGAGGTCGCGGGCGAACACCCACTCGACGGTCTCCTCGGCTCCGGTGTGGAAGGTGGCGTGCACGGCGTAGGGGTCGGCCGTGTCGTACCGCAGGCCTGCGGGGACAGGCAGGGAGGACTCGCTCGACACAACGAGGCGCAGGTGCAGCTCGCAGCTGACCGTGGTGTTCATAAGCGCCAGGGCCTTTCGCTCAGTGTGCGCTCGGGGATTCGCACGTCGGCGAAATCGACATGCCACCTACGGTGCCGTTGTAAACCCCTCTGAGTGTTTTGCGTGCCTTTACGTAACTCTTCCGGCCGAGAGCCTGTTCGCGAAGTACCACCATTCCGGTGACTGGAATCTCTCGGGTAGGGTCTGGCTGTATGAATACGGGGAGTAACGAGCCTGGCGAGGTAGCCGTGGCGGCGGACGGGGCCAAGATGGGCGGGTCGGCGGAAGAGCCTCAGGATCAGGGGCTCGGCTCCAGGGCGCCCGAGTTCGTCAAGGCGCGCCGCGTGCTGCATCTGAGCTGGCAGGTCGGCGTTTTCGTGATCGGCCTGGCCGTGGTGGCCGCCGGCATCGTCATGCTGCCGCTGCCCGGACCCGGGTGGGTCGTGATCTTCGGCGGTATGGCGATCTGGGCGACGGAGTTCGTCTGGGCCCAGCTCGTGCTGCGCTGGACCAAGCGCAAGGTCACCGAGGCGGCCGCGCGCGCCCTCGACCCCAAGGTGCGCCGCCGTAACATCATCCTGACCTCGATCGGTCTGGTGATCATCGGTGTTCTCACGGGTGTCTACCTGTGGAAGTTCGGCTTCGAGATGCCCTGGAACATCAAGGACCAGTGATCTTCCGGAGGAGCCCGGGGGCCGGGCCGCCGCGGTCACAGGCACCCCGTGACATGGGGTAATGTTCTTCCTGCGCCCGGGCGATTAGCTCAGTGGGAGAGCGCTTCGTTCACACCGAAGAGGTCACTGGTTCGAACCCAGTATCGCCCACCCCGGAACGGTGGCCCGTCTGCGACAAGCGGACGGGCCACCGTCGTTCGTGGTGCGCGGACATCCCCGCTGGAATCCCGGCCGCCCCCTGCCCTTTCGGTAACCCCCGCACCCCGGCTTGCGTGACGGTACGCAGTCACCGCGCCCGCCCGCCCCCGCCTCAGGCGCCGCGCCACCCCAGCCCCCTTCAGTCGCTGCACGCCACCGCGTCACTGCCCCTCCGCCTCCCTCTGTCCCCTGCCCCACCCCTCCGCCTCACCCGCCACACCCACCACCCAACTCCCACCCCCACCCAGGCGGATTTCCGTCCCTCCCTCCACCCGCCCAAGCCCCACCCACCAGTTCGACAGCACGAACGCGCCCCCCTCACCTGCGACTTCGCCCCCCAACCCGCAGCGCGCCCCCTCCTTCCGCAGCTTCCACCGCTCCGCCCCCTCACAAGAAATTCCTGTCCGAATCATTGACGCTCCCTCAGCCCCCTCGTACCTTTTGCCAGCAAGCGCTTTCTTGAAACGATTCATGCAGCGGCGCGGATGCCGCGGGGAGGCCCAACTGTGGGAACCAGCAGGAATGTTGAGAGGCGAACGATCCTGAAGGCGGCCGGGGCGACGGCGGCGACGCTGGGGCTGGCCGCGACGACCGGGTGCGGCGGGGGCAGTGGCAGTTCCGGAGACGGGACTGTGACGCTGCGTTATGCGTGGTGGGGTGGTGAGCCGCGCACCATCGCCATCAAGAAGACGATCGCGCTCTTCGAGAAGAAGTACCCGAAGATCAAAATCAAGCCTGAATTCACGGATTATGAATCGTTCTGGGAGAAGTTCCAGACCCAGGCCTCCGGCGGGAATCCCCCGGACGTTTTCCAGAATGCGGTCGGCTTCCTGCGCAAGTACGACAAGCGCGGTGTTCTGATGGACCTCAAGAGCCAGGCGGACGCGGGGAATCTGAGCCTGGAGAACTTCCGCAACGGCGTCCTGGCGAACGGTCAGGTCGACGGCAAGCAGATCGGCATACCCGTCGGCGCCAACACCATGGCACTCGTCATCGACCTGAAGGCCTTCGAGAAGGCGGGCGTGGAGGCGAAGTTCGGCTGGACCTGGGACGAGTACTTCGACGCCCTCCAGACGATCCAGGACAAGCTGAAGATCGCCGGTGACACGGGCTACTTCAGCATCATGTACCTCTACGACCTGTATCTCCGTCAGAACGGCAAGGCCTTCTTCACCGACTCCGATCTCGGTTTCACCGAGGACGATCTGACGCAGTGGTGGGAGGACGGCTACAAGCGCGTGAAGTCCGGGCTCGTCGCCGACCCGAAGAAGATCGAGCAGGCCAAGCCCAAGTCGGGTCTCTCGGCGGGGCTCGCCGCCTCCGAGTTCACCTGGGACAACTTCTCCATCCGCTACGAGGGCGAGGGCGAGTCGGACTACGGGCTCGCGCCGATTCCCACCACCGACGGCAAGGACACCGGCCAGTACCTCGGCTCGCTGATGCTCAGCGCCTTCTCCGGGACCAAGCACCCCAAGGAGGCCGCGCAGTTCATCGACTTCATGGTCCACGACCCCGAGGTCGGCAAGATCATGGGCTACGACCGCGGCATCCTCGCCACGACCGAGCAGTACGACGCCTTCACCCCGACCGACCCCAACAACAAGGGCGTCGCGGCGTACGAGGACGAGGTCGCCAAGGCCGGCGTCCTCGGGAAGATCACCCCGCACCCGTCCGGCACGGACGTCATCGAGGCGGCCTTCCTGCGCATCGGCGGCGAGGTCGCCCAGGGCAAGAGCAAGCCGGCCGACGCCGCCAAGGCGCTGTTCAGCGAGGCCAAGGCCGCGTTCGCGGGCTGAGGGGACGTACCACCATGACGCTCGTCAAGGAAGCGCCCGCGCGCCCGGCCGGGAAGCGGTCCGCCGCTCCCGCCGCCGGCCGGCGCGGACGGCGCCGCGAGAACCTCGCCGGCTATCTCTTCATGTCGCCGTGGATCGCGGGATTCCTGCTGCTCACGGCGGGGCCGATGATCGCGTCGCTGTACTACGCGTTCACCAGCTACAACCTGTTCACGCCGCCCAAGTGGGTGGGGCTCGACAACTTCACGACGATGTTCCAGGACCCGCGCTGGCAGAAGTCGGTCGAGGTCACGCTGAAGTACGTCGTCGTGGCCACACCGCTGAAGCTTCTCCTCGCGCTCGGTGTCGCGCTGCTGCTCGCGCAGAAGCGGCGTGGACAGGGCCTGTACCGGGCCGCGTTCTACATGCCCTCGCTCATCGGCGCCAGCGTCTCCGTCGGGTTCGTGTGGCGGGCGCTGTTCTCGGACGACGCGATCGTGGACCGTACGCAGAAGATCTTCGGTCTCGACGTGGGGGGCTGGATCGGCAACCCGGACTACGTCATCTACGCGCTGGTGGCCCTGAGCATCTGGCAGTTCGGCGCGCCGATGGTCATCTTCCTGGCCGGTCTCAAGCAGGTCCCGCGGGAGCTGTACGAGGCGGCCGAGATGGACGGGGCCGGTCCCTTCCGGCGGTTCTGGAACATCACGCTGCCGATGATTTCCCCGGTGCTGTTCTTCAACGTGCTGCTGGAGTCCATTCACGCGTTCCAGGTGTTCGGCTCCGCGTACGTGGTCTCCGACACCCGGTGCGGGCCCGCCGACGCCACGCTCGTCTACACCTGTTACCTCTACCAGAAGGGCTTCAAGGAGGCCCAGATGGGCTTCGCCTCCGCGATGGCCTGGACGCTGGTGGTCGCGGTGGCTCTCGTCACGGCGGTCCTGTTCTGGTCGCAGAAGAAGTGGGTGCACTACGAGGAGGCCGCCAAGTGACCAGTGCCACCAGTCCCGTCGTGGGCACCGTGGACGAGCGGCGGCGCGTCGGATCGATCGCCTGGCACGTGGGTGCGCTCGCCGTCCTCGCGGTTGTGCTGTATCCCGTGATCTGGGTGGTCGGTGCCGCGTTCAAGCCGGGCAAGGACATCATCGCCAGTATCGACCTGCTGCCGGCCGAGCCGGTCTGGGCGAACTTCTCGGGCCTCGCCGACGGTATCTCAGGCATCTCCATCAGCAGTTTCTTCGTGAACTCGCTGACGTACGCGGTCCTCGCCGTGGCCGGTGTGGTGGTGTCCAGCTCGCTGACCGCGTACGCCTTCGCCAAGATCCGGTTCGCCGGGCGGAACCTGCTGTTCACGCTGATGATCGGCACGCTGCTGCTGCCGTATCACGTCCTGCTGATCCCGCAGTACGTGATGTTCCGCAAGCTGGAGCTCATCGACACGCTGGTGCCGCTCGTGGCGGGCAAGTTCCTGGCCGTGGAGGCGTTCTTCGTCTTCCTGATGGTGCAGTTCATGCGCGGGCTGCCGCGCGAACTGGACGAGGCCGCCAGGCTCGACGGCTGCGGGCATCTGAGGATCTACTGGTCCATCGTGCTGCCCCTGTGCCGCCCCGCCCTCATCACCAGCGCCATCTTCACCTTCATCAACGCGTGGAACGACTTCATGGGGCCGTTGATCTACCTCAACACCCCCGAGAAGTACACCGTTTCGCTCGGTCTGATGATGTTCCGCGATCAGGAGGGCATCTCCAACTACGGCAGCATGATCGCGATGTCACTGGTGGCCCTGGTGCCGGTCATCGCCTTCTTCATGGCCTTCCAGCGCTATCTCATCGACGGCATGGCCACGTCCGGACTGAAGTGAAAGGGCTGAGGCGGTCACCATGGCGCAAGCACGGGTGAAGGCACGCAAGGAGTCCGTGTTCGGCGAGCGCTTCGCGCTCTTCGCCGAGTCCCTGCTCACCGGCGTGTGGATCGCCGTCGCCTGTCTCGGCCTCGTCACCTACCCCGCGGCCTTCGCCGCCGGTGCACGGCATCTGCGGCGTCGTACGCGCCACGAGGACGGCGGTCTGCGGGAGTTCGTCGCCGACTTCCGCTCGGCCGTGGGCGGCGGGTGGCTCGTCGGGCTCGCCGGATGGGCCGCGGTGGCCGCGGTCTGGGTGGACGTCCGGGCCGCGCGGGCCGGGATACCCGGCGGGCCGCTCGTGGGGGCCGTAGGACTGTTCGCGCTGCTCGGTCTCGCGGTGGCGGGCCTGCGCGCGGCGGCGGTCTGGGAGCCGGGCCGGCCCTGGCGTCCGCTGCTCGCCGAAGCGGGCCGCCGGACCGTGCTCGACCCTGCCGGATCGTTCCTGCTCGTCGCCGGACTGGCCGTCGTGGCCCTGTCCGGCTGGGTGATCGCCCCGCTGGCCGTCCCGGTGCTCGGGGCGGTCGTGGCCGCCGCCGTCGCCGTGGAACAGCGTCGGCGCACTCGCTGAGCCCCCGAGGCCGGCGCCCGTAGCGGCGCCGCACCTCTATCTGTCATGCCCCTGACCAGTCAGACTCGGGAAAGGAAAGGCCATGTCTCCCATCCCCCGCAGGTCCCTCCTCAAGGCGGCGGCCGTCGCCGGTGCCGCCGCCCAGTTCTCCTGGGCCCTCGGGACCAGGGACGCACAGGCCGCGCCCGCGGCGGCGGCGGACACGGATCCGGTGACCCTGGACTGGCTGGAGGACGGCGGTCTCGGCGCCGCCCCCGGCTCCACCCTCGGTGTGCCCTGGCCGATGGGCGCCTTCCAGGAGGACCAGACCTTCGCGCTGACGGACGCCGACGGCAAGGACGTGCCCGTCCAGTCCTGGCCGATCGCATACTGGCCGGACGGCTCCCTCAAGTGGACCGCGCACGCCGTGAGCCAGGGCTCCGGCAAGCTCACCCTCGCCGCCGGCACCCCCGCCGCCCCCGACAAGAAGGTCACCGTCGACAGGAGCGGCGGCACGGTCGACGTCTCCACCGGTGTGATCACGGTGCGGATCGGCAAGGACGGCGCCTCGCTCATCAAGTCCGTCAGGCGCGGCTCCACGGAGATCGCCAAGAACGGCCGGCTGGTCCTGATCCGCCAGCCCGAGATCGAGGACGAGGACCAGGGCACGGTCAGGACCGAGCGCTTCGAGGGCGCCATCGGCGAGGTCACCGTCGAGCAGGAGGGCCCGGTCCGCGCGGTCGTCCGCATCGACGGCAAGCACCGCAGGGGCAGCCGCAGCTGGCTGCCGTTCTCGATCCGCCTCTACTTCTACGCGGGCGCCGACTCCTTCCGCATGGTCCACACGATCACGTACGACGGGAACCAGGAGCCGGGCAAGGCCTCCGGCGACTTCATCCGGGGGCTCGGCGTCCGCTTCACCGTGCCGATGCGCGACGAGTCGTACGACCGCCACATCCGCATCGGCGGAGAGGGCACCGGCCTGCTGAGGGAGGCCGTCAAGGGCATCACGGGCTTGCGCCGCGACCCCGGCGCCGCCGTGCAGGCCGCCCAGTACGCGGGGGAGAAGCTGCCCGACCCGTCCACCTGGGACCAGCGCGTCACCACCCGTCTGCAGTACATCCCCGAGTGGGGCGACTACACCCTCTCGCAGCTCTCCGCCGACGGCTTCACCCTGCGCAAGCGCACCAAGAAAGGCCACGGCTGGATCGGCGCCGGCGGCGGCAGGAGGGCCTCCGGTTTCGGTTACGTCGGCGGGGTGAGCGGCGGATTCTCCTTCGGCCTCAGGGACTTCTGGGAGAAACACCCCTCCCAGCTCGACATCCGGGACGCGCACACCGACGAGGCGACCGTTACCCTCTGGCTCTGGTCCCCCGAGGCCCAGCCCATGGACCTGCGCTTCTACCACGACGGCATGGGCCAGGACACCTTCCCCGAACAGCTCGAAGGCCTCAACATCACCTACGAGGACTACGAGCCCGAGTTCGGCACCCCCTACGGGATCGCCCGTACCTCCGAACTGCTGTTCTGGGTCAACGAGTCGACGCCGACGCCCGCGAAACTCGCCGAACAGGTCGAGGCCGTCCGGGTGCTCCCGCAGCTCGCCGCCCCGCCCAGGCAGCTCATCAAGGCGAAGGTCTTCGGCCCGGGCCTGTACTCCGAGCCCGACCGCTCCACCCCCGCCAAGGCGAAGATCGAGGACCACCTGGACTTCCTCTTCACCTACTACAAGGACCAGGTGGAGCAGCGCCGCTGGTACGGCTTCTGGGACTACGGCGACATCATGCACACCTACGACACCGTTCGGCACCAGTGGCGGTATGACATCGGCGGCTACGCCTGGGACAACTCCGAGCTGTCCCCGGACCTCTGGCTCTGGTTCGCCTATCTGCGCTCCGGCCGCGCGGACATCTTCCGCTTCGCCGAGGCCATGACCCGGCACACCGGCGAGGTCGACGTCTACCACATCGGCCAGTGGGCGGGCCTCGGTACCCGGCACGGTGTCCAGCACTACGCCGACAGCGCCAAGCAGCAGCGCATCGCCAACACCACCTACCGCCGCTACTACTACTTCCTCACGGCGGACGAACGCGTCGGCGACCTCATGCACGCCAACGTCGACTCCGACGAGACGTTCCTCGCCCTGGACCCGCTGCGCAAGATCCGCACCGAGCCGTACACCCCCGACCGGCGCGCCCTGTCGATCGGCTTCGGCACCGACTGGAGCGGCCTGGTCTCGGCCTGGCTCACCGAGTGGGAGCGCAAGGGCCCCAAGTGGGAGAAGGCCAGGGCGCGCGTCCTGTCGACGATGGAGACGATCGCCGCCCAGCCCAACGGCTTCGTGCAGGGCAGCGGGCTGTACGACCTCGACACCGGGAAGTTCGCCGTGGCCACGACCCCCGTCGTCGGCGTCTCCCACCTGTCCGCCGTCTTCGGCCTCAACGAGCTGTGCGCCGAGCTCATCCACCTGGTCGACATGCCGGCCTTCAACGCGGCCTACTACGACTACTGCCGCTACTTCAACGCCACCAAGGCCGAGCAGGCGGCACGCTACGGCTCCAACTTCGGCACCCTGCTGCTGTTCCAGGGCCACTCCCGCCTCGACGCGTACGCCGCCGTACAGACCGGTGACGCGGTGCTCGCCAAGCGGGCGTGGACGAAGTTCTACAGCTCCGACGGCTACACCGAGTCCTCGCCCTGGAGGACGGAGCCGGTGAGCGGCCCCGCCGCCCTCGTCGAGGGCAGCGAGGCCACGTGGGTGTCCACCAACGACACGGCCCTCTACGGCCTCGCCGCCATCGAGAACCTGGCCCTTCTCGGCGACAGGATGCCGTAACCGGCGGTCAGTTCATCCGCCCCAGGACCTCCCGCACCTTCCGGACGTCCCGCAGCCGCTGCTCGTACGTCGCCCCGAGCACGAGCAGCAGCAGTCCGGCGAGGGCGGGAGGCACCCAGCGGGGGAGCGCGTCGGCGACCTGGACGAGATACGGGGCGAGTTCGTGCAGCGCGTCCAGCACGAGCACCGAGCCGCCCAGCACCAGGAGCGCCTGGAGCCGGTGCCGGGCGCCGAGCAGGGTGACCAGCAGCGCCGCCGCGCCCAGCAGCAGGGGGCGGGTCCACTCCGGGTCGCCCCAGGCCGCGGCCAGGCTCGGCAGGAGCGTGGCGGCGAGCCCGGCGCCGTACGCCGTCCAGGACGAGACCTGTGGGTCGCGGCGCCGGCGCAGCGCGCCCACCAGCAGCGCGGGCACGGTGACCGGCACGGTGTAGGCCTCGGGGACGCCGACGCGCCAGGCCGCCAGCCGCACCCAGGCGGCCAGGAGGAACAGGACGACGGCCGCGTAGCCGACACGGCGCCGGTCCGGACGTACGGCCGTGCCCGCGGCGATCACCGCGCACAGGGACAGCACCAGGGCCAGCAGGGGCAGGTCGAGGACCGCGAGGCCGATGGCGACCAGGCCCGCGACGGCACCGGTGATCTCCGCCGCGAGTGTGGTGGCGGGGTCGGCGATCCGGGGCGCGAGCAGGGCCGCCGCCACCGGGACCACCAGGACCAGCAGGGCGATGTGCTCCGGCCGCCAGCCGGCCGAGGCACCCACCGCGCACGCCAGGGCCGTGGCGTACCCGAGGGAGGCGGCGGCCGACACCGGGGCGGGCCGCCCGCGCCGGGCGGCCGCCGCGAACACGGCGGTCAGCGAGGCCAGGACGGCCAGGGTCGCCGGCTCGGCGGCCAGGGAGAGGAAACCGAGGCTGAGCGAGGTCGCCACGGCGAGACCGGCCGCCAGGGGCGTGCCGAGCCACAGCAGTACCGGCACCAGCAGCCCGAGCGTCACCAGCCCCGCCGCATAGGGCAGTTCGAGCGCGGCCGGGAGGACGAGCGCCGCCGCCCAGGCCGGGACGAGCGCGTACGGACGCCACTGGGTACCGCCGCGGACCGCGAGGAGCGCGGCGACCACGACGAGCACCAGGGGAGCGGTGACCGAGTGCGGCGGCCAGAACGCGTCGGCTGTCGCCGCCGCCCGCGCGTCCCCGGGCGCTCCCGCCCAGACCCGGCCCAGCCACCCCGTCGGCGCCAGCAGCGCGACACCCGCCGCCGGCGCCGCCCACAGCACCGCGCCGCCCTGCACGGCGTACGAGGCGAGAACGAGGCCCCGGCGAACCGGCTCGGTGCCCCACGCGACGCCGAGCAGCGCGATTCCGCAGGCCAGACACGCGGGCACGACCCACTCACCGGGCAGCGACACCCGCAGCACACCACCGACGCCGGCGACCGCGCACAGACCGGCCACCACCGCCGTACCCGTGGCGAGCCCGGTCCGAGGCGTGAACCGCGCCACGCCCAGGGCGATCGCCGCCGCGAGGGAGAGGAGCGCCGCCGCCCGTGCGGCGGCGCCCGGACCGGTCGCCTCCAGTGAGAGCACGGCGGCCGAGAGAACGCCGTAACCGCCCACGGCGAACGCACACACCACGGCGACCGGCCGGACGGGCCGCACGGACACCCGCAGCGCGACCACGGCGTCGAACGCCGCCGTGAGCAGCAGAGCGGCCGTCACCGCGTACAGACCACCGCCTGCCGCGACCACCCAGAGCGGCAGCGCGAGTTGGCCGGTCACGAGGCCGGCCGGGCGGGGCAGGCGCAGCCCGTCGAGGGCCGTGCCGTACGCCGCCCAGAGCGCCGCCAGCGCCGTCGACGCGACCGCCGCGTACGTCACGCCGTCCGCCGTCGTGAACGCGACCTCGTACAGGGCGTAGACGTCCAGGACCGTGAGGGCGAGACCGAGACCCGCGACCGACTCGGCCGTCGAACGCAGCCCGCGCCGCAACAGCGCCACCGGCGCGCCCAGCACGGCCAGCGTGACCCCGCCCAACACCAGGGACCGGCCCATGATGCCCAGATGACCCCAGCTGACCAGGGTGAACACCATCGCCGCCACGGTGAGCAGGACGCCGCCGAGCAGCAGCAGGACGTTCTGCACACCGGGTGCGGTGGCCTCCGGCCGGGGGGCCGCGGACGGGGACGCGGGCAGGGACGCGGGCACGGGCCGCACCGGCTGGAGCACGGAGACCAGCCAGGCCCGGCGGGCCAGCAACTGGGCGCGCCGGGCGTCCAGTCGGTACAGCTCGGCATCGAGGAGCCGCAGTTCCTCGGCCGGTGGTGGAAGGGACGTCATGACTGGAGTGTGGGCCGCGTCACGTCGTACGGGCATGGGTACATGTACTCAGGCCGTACTCAAATGCCGTTCGGCGGGCCCCCGTACCGGCACACTCGGCCCATGGACTGGACCCGTTACCGCTTCCTGAGCCTGTGGGCCCTGCCCGCGCCGCCCGCCGCCGTATACGCCGAGCTGGAGCGGGCCGAGGACTATCCGCGCTGGTGGCGACAGGTTCGCGAGGTGACACGCCTCGACGACACCACCGGGGTCGTCCGCATCCGCTCGCTCCTGCCGTACGACATCACGTTCACCGCGAGCGAGACGCGCCGAGACCCGGCGGCGGGCGTCCTGGAGATCGCGATGACCGGCGACATCGAGGGCTGGGCCCGCTGGACGGTCACCGCCGGCGGCCCCGGCACCCTCGCCCACTACGAGCAGGTGGTCGACGTGCACAAGCCGCTGCTCAGGAGGTTCGCCGTACCCGGTCGCCCGCTGTTCCGGGCCAATCACCGGTTGATGATGCGGTCCGGGCGGCGCGGACTGGCAGCCCGTCTGCAAGCGGTTTGAAGGAAGCGTGCGGGGACCTGTATTGTTCACTGCGTTCCCGGGCGATTAGCTCAGTGGAAGAGCGCTTCGTTCACACCGAAGAGGTCACTGGTTCGAACCCAGTATCGCCCACCGGGAAAAAGCCGGTCCGCATTCCGCGGACCGGCTTTTCGCATCCCGGTCCCGTCCCGGCAGGTCGGGTGGTCGGGTGAAGTCCGCTGCGGTTCGCCTGCGCCCTGAAGGGGCGCGGGGAACTGCGCGACCGGCCACGACGGCGAGGCAGACAACCGACGGCACATCGCGGCACGTCCAGCGGAGCGCTCAGGCCGCCGCCGGCAGTTCCGGGCGTACCGGCCACGACGTGTCCACCGTCTCCGGGTTGCCGCTGCGCGCGAACCACGCCTGCAAGCCCCGCGCCTGGGCCGCGAACCACATCGCCTGCAGCGCGTGCAGGTCGGCGGGGGACAGCCGCTCCAGGCGGGCCGAGAAACGCCGGCCCACCGCGCGGACGACCTCCAGCGAGGCCAGCGCGTCCGCCGCCGCGTCATGCGCGTCGGACAGGGACACGCCGTAGTGCGCGCACAGGTCGGTCAGCGTGCGCCGCCCCTTGCGGTAGCGGTCCAGATGCTTGTCCAGGACCCGGGGGTCCAGCACCCGCAGCGGCGCCGGCTCCAGCCAGTGGCCCAGCGACGAGGCCCGGTGCCGACGCAGCTCGCGGTCCAGCAGGGTCAGGTCGAACGGCGCGTTCATCACGACCAACGGCCGTCCCGCCGCCGCCTGTTCGGCGAGCAGCTCGGCTATCTCGAACATCACAGGCGCCGGCCAGCGGCCGTTGCGCTGCAGATGGTCGTCCGTCAGCCCGTGCACCGCCGTCGCCTCGGCGGGCACCGGCACGCCCGGGTTCACCAGCCAGCGGCTCACCCGCGGCCGTACCCCCGGGGCATCCTGGACGACGAGGGCGGCCGACACTATCCGGTCGGCCTCCACGTCGACGCCCGTCGTCTCCGTGTCGAAAGCGGCCAGCGGGCCCTCGTACCAGTACGACATACCAACACAACCCCTCGTTCACCCACGGCAGCTGACGCACCGTCTTCTGCCCGTTTGGTGATACCCGGGCTGTTTGCGCCGTACGCCGGAAGGACACAACAGGAGTACGGGTCTTTGCAGTTCAGCGGCCCGCGGCGGGATTCACACCGAGGTTCACTCGGTATTTCGTACGGCCCGGTCGCGGGCATCTCACTTGTCGTGGAAGGCAGTTGGTCATGGCGATAGCGCAGCCCGAGCGGGGCGGGCTGCTGCCCGAACAGACGGGCCCCCATCGCGGCACACTCGCCACCACCGCCTGCATGGAGACATTGCAGGTCGGCTACTTGCACGCGGTCGCGGCGGCCGCCGGCTGCTCGCTGTCCCAGCCGTTCCCGGACAACGGCATCGACTGGCACGTCAGCCACAGCGCCCCCGGGCACACCGTGGACGACGAGGTCACCATCAAGGTGCAGCTCAAGGCCACCTACCAGATACCGCCCCGCCCTTCGGGCCGGTTCTTCTCCTTCACCCTCGACAACGACCACCTGCGCAAGCTCGCCCGCACCCCGGTGTCGGTGCACAAGATCCTGGTCGTGATGATCGTCCCCCGCTCGCAGGACCAGTGGCTGCGTGCCGGACACGACCGCCTCGACCTGCGGCACTGCTGCTACTGGGTCAATCTCGCCGGCCACCCGATCACCGGGCGGACCCGGACCACCGTGCGGATACCGACCTCACGCATCTTCGACGACCGGGCCCTGTGCGAGATCATGACGCGGGTCGGGACGGGAGGCAGACCATGACCCACCGGCCCCTCGACGAGCCCCTGAGGGCGGTACGGCCGCACCCGGAGCCCTGCTGGGACCGGGCCCCCGAGCCCGGCGAGGTCGACCCCGTCGTCCTCGGCGCCCTGCTGCGCCGGCACGGGTGGCAGCGGCGCGGCGGCGCCCCCGGACGCTATGGCCGGTGGACCCCACCCGGGCCCGGCGCGGGCGGCACGAGCCTGCTCGTCCCCGAGAGCCGGGCCTTCCCCGACAGCGACGACCTGCTGGGCGAGGCACTCCAGGCGCTCGCCCGCAGCGGCACGCCCTCCGCGCGCGAGGTGCTCGTCGGGCTCGCCGTGCCCAGCGACGAGATCCGCTGGTGGCGCGACACCCCGCACGGGCCCGCCGGAGCCGCTCCCTGGACCGTCGAGGAACAACTGCGCGGCGCCGCCCGCCAGATGCTCCTCGCCGGCGCCCTCGCCACCCGCGCGCGGGCCGGCTACTACGGCGCCCGGCACCGGCGGGCCGCCTCCGCGCTGCTCGACCAGGTCCTCGTCGGCTCCGGGACGGGCAGCCGCCGGCTGACCGCCTTCGTGCCGGCCGGCGCGGCCCGCCCTCTCGCCGTCCGCCTCCACCAGGCCCTCTACGCGGTTCGCGAGGCCATCGACTACCAGCGGGCCACCGGCGGCATGGACGCCTTCGACGGCGCTGTGGAGGCCGGCGCCAGCCGAGAGCTCACCGACGCTCTGATCGCCCTGGTCCGCGGCACCGAGGGCGCCCGTGTCGCCGTGGAATGGTCCCCGGCCGCCGGAGTGCCCGAGGACTGCGCCACCACCGAGCCCGTCGAGTTCTCGCCCGGCGACCTGCCCGTGCTGCGCGAGGCCGGCGCCCGCTATCTGCGCGAGGAGCCCGCCGTGTCCGTGCGGATCACCGGCACCGTGGTCCGGCTGCGCAGGTCGGGGCCGCGCGGCGAGGGCAGCGTACGGCTGCGGGTGCTCGCCGGCGCCGAGATCCCGGGCGTCCGGCTCACCCTCGACGAGGAGGACTACCGCATAGCAGGCCAGGCCCACCTCGTCGGACTGCCGGTGCGGGTACAGGGGCGGCTGGAGAGCAGGGGCGGCTTCCGCAGGCTCACCGGCGCGTGCGGGGTCGTACCGGTGCAGGTCGACGACGCCGAGCGGGACCGGCTGATGAAGTCCCTCCAGGAGCATCTCGACTTCTTCGAGGAGGCCTGCGGCGGGGAGTACGACGGGGACTGAGACCGCTCGGGGCAGGAGGGGACCGGGGCCGGGACCGCTGCGGGACGGCAGGGGACGGGGAATGATTTCGCGGTCGGTGGGTGCGGGTCGGTACGATCCCACTCATGCGCGCGCTCCCGGTATGGCGCCGCACCCCACCTGCAGTCAGGAGAGACCGGTGTCAGACGTCCGTGTGATCATCCAACGCGATTCCGAGCGGGAAGAGCGCACGGTGACGACGGGCACCACGGCCGCCGACCTCTTCGCCGGCGAGCGTTCCGTCATCGCCGCGCGCGTGGGCGGCGAGCTCAGGGACCTGTCGTACGTGCTCTCCGACGGCGAGGCGGTCGAGGGCGTCGAGATCTCCTCCGAGGACGGCCTGAACATCCTGCGCCACTCGACCGCGCATGTGATGGCCCAGGCCGTGCAGGAGATCTTCCCCGAGGCCAAGCTGGGCATCGGCCCGCCGGTCAAGGACGGCTTCTACTACGACTTCGATGTCGAGAAGCCGTTCACGCCCGAGGATCTCAAGGCCATCGAGAAGAAGATGCAGGAGATCCAGCGGCGCGGGCAGCGCTTCGCCCGCCGTGTCGTCACCGACGAGGCCGCCCGCGAGGAGCTCGCCGACGAGCCCTACAAGCTGGAGCTGATCGGCCTCAAGGGCTCCGCGTCCTCGGACGACGGCGCGGACGTCGAGGTCGGCGCCGGCGAGCTGACGATCTACGACAACCTCGACGCCAAGACCGGCGAGCTGTGCTGGAAGGACCTCTGCCGCGGTCCCCACCTGCCCTCCACCCGCCTCATCCCGGCGTTCAAGCTGATGCGCAACGCGGCCGCCTACTGGCGCGGCAGCGAGAAGAACCCCATGCTCCAGCGCATCTACGGCACCGCCTGGCCGTCCAAGGACGAGCTGAAGGCCTACCTCGACTTCCTCGTCGAGGCCGAGAAGCGCGACCACCGCAAGCTGGGCGCCGAGCTCGACCTGTTCTCCATCCCCGAGCAGATCGGCTCCGGCCTCGCCGTCTTCCACCCCAAGGGCGGCATCGTCCGCCGCGTGATGGAGGACTACTCGCGCCGCCGCCACGAGGAGGAGGGCTACGAGTTCGTCTACACCCCGCACGCGACGAAGGGGAAGCTCTTCGAGACGTCCGGGCACCTGGACTGGTACGCCGAGGGCATGTACCCGCCCATGCAGCTCGACGAGGGCGTGGACTACTACCTCAAGCCCATGAACTGCCCGATGCACAACCTGATCTTCGACGCGCGCGGCCGGTCCTACCGTGAGCTGCCGCTGCGCCTGTTCGAGTTCGGCACCGTGTACCGGTACGAGAAGTCGGGTGTGGTGCACGGCCTCACGCGCGCGCGTGGCTTCACCCAGGACGACGCGCACATCTACTGCACCCGTGAGCAGATGTCGGAGGAGCTCGACAAGACGCTCACTTTCGTCCTCGGCCTGCTGCGCGACTACGGCCTGGAGGACTTCTACCTGGAGCTCTCCACCAAGGACCCGGAGAAGTTCGTCGGCTCCGACGAGGTCTGGGAGGAGGCCACCGAGACCTTGCGCCAGGTCGCCGAGAAGCAGGGCCTCCCGCTCGTGCCCGACCCGGGCGGCGCCGCCTTCTACGGCCCGAAGATCTCCGTGCAGACCAAGGACGCCATCGGCCGCACCTGGCAGATGTCGACCATCCAGCTCGACTTCAACCTGCCGGAGCGCTTCGACCTGGAGTACACGGGTCCCGACGGCGCCAAGCAGCGCCCGGTGATGATCCACCGCGCTCTGTTCGGCTCCATCGAGCGGTTCTTCGCGGTGCTCCTGGAGCACTACGCGGGCGCCTTCCCGGCCTGGCTCGCCCCGGTCCAGGCGCTCGGCATCCCGATCGGCGACGCGCACGTGGAGTACCTGGAGAAGTTCGCCGCGGCCGCCCGCAAGCAGGGGCTGCGCGTCGAGGTCGACTCCTCCTCCGACCGCATGCAGAAGAAGATCCGCAACGCCCAGAAGCAGAAGGTGCCCTTCATGGTCATCGCGGGCGACGAGGACATGTCGAACGGCTCGGTGTCCTTCCGCTACCGCGACGGCTCGCAGGAGAACGGCATCCCGTTCGACGAGGCCATCGCGAAGATCGCGAAGGTCGTCGAGGAGCGGACGCAGGTCTGATCCGGTCGTGCGCGGGCCCCCGGGGAGTTCAGCTCTCCGGGGGCCCTTCGCCGTCGTCGCGGTCGCTCTCCAGCGAGAACACCTGGACCAGCCACGACGAGAACGAGCCCGTCACCGCGCCCAGCAGCGCCAGCCCGCACGCCATCAGGCCCACCGCGATCGTCCGGCCACCGGCCGTGACCGGGACGACGTCGCCGTAGCCCACCGTGGTCAGCGTCGCGCACGCCCACCACAGCGCGTCCGCGAAGCTGTGCATCTGCGTGCCCGGCGCCCCCCGTTCCCGGTCGTAGACGGCGAGCGAGCACGCGAAACCGATCAGGACCGTGGACAGCCCGGCATACGTGATCACGCGCGCGTACAGCGACAGCCGGGGTTCTCCGCGCCGGTGCTGGACGGCCTCGTACACCTTGACCACCCGCAGCGGGCGCAGCAGGGGCAGCACGACGACCACGGTGTCCAGCTTGTGCGTGGAGACGAAACGCAGCCCCTGTCCGCTGAACCGCCAGCGCACCGCGTAATCGACGGCGAACAACGCCCAGGTGAGGGACAACACCGCCGTGCACAGGTCCCGCCAGGCGTCCGGCAGACCCTGGGCGAGGACCAGGATCGCGTACATGGCGAGGAACAGCAGCGAGGCGAAGGCGAGGGGGATCTCGGTGCGCTGCTCCCAGCGTGCCTGACGGCTGACTTCGTCCATCGGCCCAGCTTGGCCTGCCGGGCTTTTCCCTCAACCCCGGCGACACGCCGCGAACGGGCGAAGCCATATGCTGCCTTGCATGACGAGTGAGCCGGAGCAGCAGATCGGAGTGGGGACGCAGGACGCGTTCCAGCGCCTGTGGACGCCCCACCGGATGGCCTACATCCAGGGCGAGAACAAGCCGACCGGCCCGGGGGCCGAAGACGGCTGCCCCTTCTGCTCGATCCCGGCGAAGTCCGACGAGGACGGGCTGATCGTCAAACGGGGCGAGCACGTGTACGCGGTGCTCAACCTGTACCCGTACAACGGCGGCCATCTGATGACCGTGCCCTACCGGCATGTCGCCGACTACACCGAGCTGACCGGTCCGGAGACCGTGGAGCTGGCGGAACTGACCAAGCAGGCCATGACGGCCCTGCGCACCGCGTCCGGCGCGCACGGCTTCAACATCGGCATGAACCAGGGAACCGTGGCGGGCGCGGGTATCGCCGCCCACCTCCACCAGCACATCGTGCCCCGCTGGGGCGGGGACACGAACTTCATGCCGGTGGTCGGCCACACGCGTGTGCTGCCGCAGTTGCTGGCGGACACGAGGAAGATGCTGGCCGAGGCCTGGCCTGTGTGACCGTGAGCGGGTCCGGGGGCTGCCGCCCCCGGGCGGCTACGCGTCGTAGGTGTCCGCCTTGCGGGGTGACACCTCCTGGACGCCGCCGCTCAGCACCGACGAGCGCGAGCTGAACTTCTCCAGGTCCACGTCGTGCTCCTTGAGGACCCTGAACGCGGCCCGGTGCACCGCGCGCAGCACCGGCGTGGCCGTGCGCAGCGCGTCGTCCGCCATGAAGCGGTGCCGCCAGGGCTGGTCCGCCCAGGCGTGCCGCAGGCCGAACGGCTCGGGCAGGCCGATCGAGCCGCCGAGCCACTTCAGCAGGGGCGGGTACCAGCTGATCGTGGCCCGCGCGGCCAGCCGGACCACCTCGTCGGTGGTGACCAGCGGCAGCTTGATCGTCCGCGTCTCCCAGAAGCGGACGGTCTTGGCGACCTCCTTGGTGGGGGCTTCCGGCTTGCCGCCGAACAGGCCGTTGACCGGGCCCAGGGCGTGTCCCGTGACCTCGATGCGCAGGGTCTCCTTCAGCACCGTCACGGTGACCATCAGGGTGAGGATCAGACTGCCGTTCCACAGGTGCGGCCACTGCACGCCCAGGTAGTGCCGGTTGCCGCTGTCGAACTGCTGGTTGTTGCAGATGTCCTCGATGGCCCGGGGCTTGAACTGGTACGCCTCGATGTCCGTGCCCTCGGGCCTGGACACCTCCTTGGCGCCCTCGCCGACATGCGTGACGACCCAGTGCCGTACCTGCGGCTCCGGGAAGCCGCCGGTCTTCAGCCGCTGCCGGTGCAGCACGGTCAGTTCCTCGTGGATCGCCCGGATCACCGTCCAGCTGCGGAACTCGTGGATGCCCTTGACCGGGTCGAGCGGGACCAGCTCCTCCGCGAGGTGCCAGGCGCCCCAGCGGGTGCCCATGCCGAGTATGCCCTTGGTGCCGGCGTAGAAGACCGAGTTGGACTGCTGCTCGGCGCTGAGCCGGGCCAGGGACTGGCGCAGCTGCTCGGCCGCCGCCTGGTCGGGGCTGGTCGGTACGGCCTCGGGGACCTTCGCGCCGACGCTGCCGCCGGACAGCAGCCCGTCCCAGCGCTCGCGCAGGTCCTTCGCAGTGGTCTCGCAGATCCGCTTGGCGAGGAACCAGCCGGCGACCGGGGCCACGATGCACCCGCGCGCGTACCACCCCCAGAAGCCGGTGAACGGCATCCGGACCAGGAAGATCACCGCGAGGGCGGCGACGGCGACGAGCAGGCCGGTGCCGAGCCCGGAGATCCGCTTGTTGTCCGTCTTGGCCATGCCGGCCCGGAGTTGGAAGACGAGCAGCCACACCAGCAGGCCGGGCAGGAACAGCACCCCGCACAGGAGCATGATGCCGGTCAGTTTGGTGTCGCGCTGCCGCCTGATGCGGGTGGCCGCGAGACAGTGCTCGACGACGACCTGGGGCTCGCTGCCGAAGGACTGGATGAGCGGCTTGCGGCCGACGCCCAGCATGCGGTCGATCACTGCCTGGGAGTACGCCTCACCGAAGTTGGGCCGGAAGATCTTCGCCCACTTGCGGCCCTCGTTGACCGTCGACTGGTGCCATTCGTTGTCGGCCTTCTTGATCTCCTCCATCGGGGTGTCCCGGTAGGCCGCCGAGGCGAGCGCGAACGTCGGGCCCTGCCCCGCTCCGCCCGTCCGGGGCACCTGTGGCCCGAAGAAGTCCTCCACGGTCATTCCCGCCCCCACTCGCCGCCGTCCCGCTCCTGCGGCCTTCCCGACTTCCGTACTCCGCACACCTGTTGATCAGGTCATCAGCGTATCCCCAGCCACCGACATCCGTCGGCGGACGGCCGAAGCCGCCCGCCGAACCGGAGGATCACCTTCCTCCCTGGTCACTTGAGACTGCCGGAGCCTCAATCCCTAGCTTGCCTCCGCCTGTTGGCGGACCCTCTCGGCCACCTGCGGTGGCATCGGCTCGTGCCGGGCGTACACGCGGTGGAAACGCGCCGTACCGTGCGACAGCGAGCGCAGGTCGACCGCGTACCGGCCGATCTCGATCTCGGGCACCTCGGCCCGTACGAGCGTGCGCCCGCCGGCCGTCTGCTCGGTGCCCAGCACCCGCCCGCGCCGCCCCGACAGGTCGCTCATCACGGCGCCCACGTAGTCGTCGCCGACCAGCACGCTCACCTCGGCCACCGGCTCCAGCAGATGGATCTTCGCGTCGGCCGCCGCCTCTCGCAGCGCCAGCGCCCCGGCCGTCTGGAACGCGGCGTCGGAGGAGTCCACCGAGTGCGCCTTGCCGTCCAGCAGCGTGATCCGCACGTCGACCAGCGGATGCCCGCCCACGACGCCCTTGGCCGCCTGCGACCGGACGCCCTTCTCGACGGACGGGATGAACTGCCGCGGCACCGCGCCGCCGACGACCTTGTCCACGAACTCGATGCCCGAGCCTCCCGGCAGCGGCTCCACCTCGATCTCGCAGATCGCGTACTGGCCGTGCCCGCCGGACTGCTTCACATGCCGACCGCGCCCGGCCGACCGGTCCGCGAACGTCTCCCGGAGGGAGACCCGGTGCGGCACGACGTCGACCTGGACGCCGTAGCGGGCGCGCAGCCGCTCCAGGGCCACGTCGGCGTGCGCCTCGCCCAGGCACCACAGCACCACCTGGTGGGTGTCCTGGTTCTGCTCCAGGCGCATCGTCGGATCCTCGGCGACCAGCCGCGCGAGGCCCTGCGAGAGCTTGTCCTCGTCGGGCTTGCTGTGCGCCTGGATGGCGAGCGGCAGCAACGGGTCGGGCATCTGCCAGGGCTCCATGAGGAGCGGGTCGTCCTTCGCGGAGAGCGTGTCACCGGTCTCCGCGCGGCTGAGTTTCGCCACGCACGCGAGGTCGCCCGCGATGGCGTGCGTCAGCGTCCGCTGCTGCTTGCCGAAGGGCGCGGACAGGGCGCCGATGCGCTCGTCGACGTCGTGGTCCTCGTGGCCGCGGTCGGCCAGACCGTGCCCGGAGACATGGACCGTCTCGTCGGGGCGCAGGGTGCCGGAGAAGATCCGCACCAGCGAGACCCGGCCGACGTACGGGTCGGACGACGTCTTCACGACCTCCGCGACCAGCGGCCCGCCGGGATCGCACAGCTTCAGCTCGCGCGGCCTGCCGTCGACCGTCGTCACCTGCGGCGCCTCGCGTTCCAGAGGCGTCGGGAAGCCTCTGGTGACCAGCTCCAGCACCTCGACCGTGCCGATGCCCTGCCGGGCGCCGTCGGCGGCGGGCGCGGCCGCCAGGACGGGGAAGAACGTGCCGCGCGCGACGGCCCGCTCCAGGTCCTCGATCAGTGTCCTGACGTCGATCTCCTCGCCGCCGAGATAGCGGTCCATGAGGGTCTCGTCCTCGCTCTCGGCGATGATCCCCTCGATGAGCCGGTTACGGGCCTCCTCGAGGTCCGGCAGCTGGTCCTCGCCCGGTTCGGACTCCTTGCGCTCGCCGGATGAGTAGTCGAACAGCTTCTGCGACAGCAGTCCGGTCAGCCCCGTCACGGGCGCGTGCCCGTCGGGCGCCTGCGGGCCGTGCAGCGGCAGGTACAGCGGGAGCACGGCGTCCGGGTCGTCGCCGCCGAACGCCTCCGCACAGACCCGGGTCATCTCCCCGAAGCCGCGGGCCGCCTCCAGGTGCGTGACGACGATCGCGCGCGGCATGCCGACCGCCGCGCACTCCTCCCAGACCATGCGGGTCGAGCCGTCCACGCCGTCCGAGGCCGAGACGACGAAGAGGGCCGCGTCCGCCGCGCGCAGACCGGCCCTGAGCTCCCCGACGAAGTCGGCGTATCCGGGGGTGTCCAGTAGGTTGATCTTGATGCCGTCCCAGTCGACCGGCACCAGGGAGAGCTGTACGGAGCGTTGCTGCCGGTGCTCGATCTCGTCGTAGTCCGAGACGGTGCCGCCGTCCTCCACGCGGCCCGCCCGGTTCACCGCTCCCGCCGTCAGCGCGAGAGCCTCCACCAATGTCGTCTTGCCCGAACCGGAGTGGCCGACCAGCACCACATTCCGTACGGACGCGGGATGGTCGGCCGCCGTAGCCCTGCCGGCGGCTCCGGGGTGTGTGTTGGCCTTGTCGCCCATTTCTTGCCTCCCGTGCACGGTGAGGTCATCGGGGGCGCGGGCACGACGGCCCCGCGTGCTGGCGGCTCCGGCGACGCCCGCGGTCCTTCGAGCTTTCCACTCCCGTCACCGCGCGTCCATACGGCGGACGTGAAGCCGGGCCGGGAGGGCCGGGGCCGGGCCGCGACCGGGGCGTGACCTGGATGCCGTCGTGCTGTGACACGGGGTGCGGGTGCCCGCCCGTCGCACACACGCGCGCGTGGCTACGATGGGCCAGCCGGTGGCCAGCAGGGGCCGCCCGGCCAACCGACCCTCGGGAAGGCCATGCTGAACAAGTACGCGCGTGCGTTCTTCACGCGTGTTCTCACGCCGTTCGCCGCATTTCTGATCCGGCGGGGGGTCAGCCCCGACACGGTCACGCTGATCGGCACCGCCGGTGTGGTCGCGGGAGCGCTGGTCTTCTACCCCAGGGGAGAGTTCTTCTGGGGCACGGTCGTGATCACGCTCTTCGTGTTCTCCGACCTCGTCGACGGGAACATGGCGCGCCAGCTCGGCCGCTCCAGCCGCTGGGGCGCCTTCCTGGACTCCACGCTAGACCGGGTCGCCGACGGTGCGATCTTCGGCGGCTTCGCCCTCTGGTACGCGGGCAACGGCGACGACAACGTCCTGTGCGCCGTCTCGATCTTCTGCCTGGCCAGCGGCCAGGTGGTGTCGTACACCAAGGCCCGTGGCGAATCGATCGGCCTGCCGGTCGCCGTCAACGGGCTCGTCGAGCGGGCCGAACGCCTGGTGGTCTCCCTGGTCGCGGCCGGGCTCGCGGGACTGCACGCCTTCGGTGTGCCCGGCATCCAGTACCTGCTGCCGGTCGCGCTGTGGGTCGTCGCCGTCGGCAGCCTGGTCACGCTGATCCAGCGGGTCGTCACGGTCCGGCGGGAGTCGGCCGAGGCGGAGGCCGCGGCGGCCCAGGACGAGCAGGGACAGAACAACCCCCAGGAACATGAGGCACAGGGACACGAGGCTCAGGGACACGAGGCCCAGGGGAGGGAGGCCGCGAAGTGAGCCCCCAGGAGCGGCTGACCGACGCGCTGTACGGCCTCGGCTGGGGCACAGTGAAGAAGCTCCCCGAGCCGGCCGCGGTGCGCCTCGGGCAGACCGTCGCCGACCTGGCCTGGAAGCGGCGCGGCAAGGGTGTACGGCGGCTGGAGAGCAACTACGCGCGCGTGGTGCCGGACGCGGGCCCCGAGCGGCTCGCCGAGCTCTCGCGCGCGGGCATGCGGTCCTACCTGCGCTACTGGATGGAGTCGTTCCGGCTGCCCGCGTGGAGCGAGGAGCGGATAAGGACAGGCTTCGACCCCAAGGACGTCCACCACCTCACCGACGGCATCGCCTCCGACCGGGGCGTCATCCTCGCGCTGCCCCACATGGCGAACTGGGACCTCGCGGGCGCCTGGGTCACCACCAAGCTCGAGACCCCGTTCACGACGGTCGCCGAACGCCTCAGGCCCGAATCCCTGTACGACCGTTTCGTCGCCTACCGCGAGGGCCTCGGCATGGAGGTCCTGCCGCACAGCGGCGGCACCGCCTTCGGCACCCTGGCCCGGCGGCTGCGCGACGGCGGCCTGGTCTGCCTGGTCGCCGAGCGCGACCTGTCCGCCTCGGGCGTCGAGGTGACCTTCTTCGGCGACACCGCCACGATGCCCGCGGGCCCGGCCCTGCTCGCCCAGCAGACCGGCGCCCTCCTGCTCCCCGTGACGCTCTGGTACGACGACTCGCCCGTCATGCAGGGCCGCGTCCATCCCCCGATCGAGGTACCCCAGTCAGGTACGCGGCCGGAGAGGACGTCTGTCATGACACAGGCGCTGGCAGACGCCTTCGCCTCGGGCATCGCCGACCATCCGGAGGACTGGCACATGCTTCAGCGGTTGTGGCGCGCGGATCTCGACCCCGCGCGCCCCGGTCCCGGGGGGACCGCGTGAGGATCGGCATCGTCTGCCCTTACTCCTGGGACGTGCCGGGCGGCGTCCAGTTCCACATCCGCGACCTCGCCGAGTACTTCATCCGGCTGGGCCACGACGTGTCCGTCCTCGCCCCCGCGGACGACGACACCCCGCTGCCGCCGTACGTCGTCTCGGCCGGCCGCGCGGTCCCGGTGCCGTACAACGGCTCGGTGGCCCGGCTGAACTTCGGTTTCCTGAGCGCCGCGCGCGTGCGCCGCTGGCTGCACGACGGCTCGTTCGACGTCATCCACATCCACGAGCCGACCTCGCCGTCCCTCGGCCTGCTGACCTGCTGGGCGGCGCAGGGCCCCATCGTGGCGACCTTCCACACGTCCAACCCGCGCTCGCGCGCGATGATCGCCGCGTACTCGATCCTCCAGGCCGCCCTGGAGAAGATCAGCGCGCGGATCGCCGTCAGCGAGTACGCCCGCCGGACGCTCGTGGAGCATCTCGGCGGGGACGCGGTCGTCATCCCCAACGGCGTGGACGTCGACTTCTTCGCCAAGGCCGAGCCCAGGCCCGAGTGGCAGGGCGGGACGCTCGGCTTCGTCGGCCGGATCGACGAGCCCCGCAAGGGCCTGCCGGTGCTGATGAAGGCCCTGCCGAGGATCTTCGCCGAGCGGCCGGAGGCGCGGCTGCTGGTCGCGGGCCGCGGCGACGCCGAGGAGGCGGTGGCGAACCTCCCGAAGGAACTGCGCCCGCGCGTGGAGTTCCTCGGCATGGTCAGCGACGAGGACAAGGCCCGCTTCCTGCGCAGCGTCGACCTGTACGTCGCCCCCAACACCGGCGGCGAGAGCTTCGGCATCATCCTCGTCGAGGCCATGTCGGCGGGCGCGCCCGTCCTCGCCGCCGACCTGGACGCCTTCGCCCAGGTCCTCGACCAGGGAGCGGCGGGCGAACTCTTCGCCAACGAGGACGCCGACGCGCTGGCCGAGGCGGCCGTACGGCTCCTGGGCGACCCGGAGCGCCGCGCCGAGCTGCGGGACCGGGGCAGCATCCACGTCCGCCGCTTCGACTGGTCGACGGTCGGCGCGGACATCCTCTCGGTGTACGAGACGGTCACGGCGGGCGCGGCAGCGGTCGCCGCAGCCGACGACGACCGGGGCGGCCCAGGCCTCCGCGCCCGACTGGGACTGGCCCGCGACTGACACCGACGGGGACGTCCCGCGACTGACGACGGCCGGGATGCTGCGGGGTTGCCGTACGGCCCGGATTGCCCCGTGGCAGACCGCGGCGGGGGCGCTGCGGCGCAGCCGTGCGTTCGGATCCGTGTGCGACGGGTCGGGAGCGGGGCGGTGCGGCTCGGTTTCGTCCGTGGCAGACCGTGACTGGGGTGGGCCGGGGCCGCCGGGCGCTCGGATCGGTGCGCGACGGGCAGGACCGGGGTGCCTCGGGCTGCCGCGTGCGGCTCGCGTCGGGCCTTGAGTGGCTGGGCGCCTGCCTCGGTACGGCGCCCCGAGCCCGCGCTCGTTGCGCCAGACTGCCCCGATAGCCTTGCTGCCCGTGACCGCAACCCTCATCTGGGCCCTCGTCGTCCTCGTCGCGATCGGCCTGTACCTGAGCTGGACGGCAGGCCGTCTGGACCGTCTGCACGCCCGTATCGACGCCGCCCGCGCGGCGCTGGACGCCCAGCTGCTGCGTAGGGCCTCCGTGGCCCAGGAACTGGCCACCGCGGGGGTCCTCGACCCGGCCGCGTCGATCGTGCTGTACGAGGCCGCGCACGCCGCCCGGCAGGCCGAGGAGGAGCAGCGGGAGGTCGCCGAGAGCGAGCTGAGCCAGGCCCTGCGGGCCGTCTTCTCGGACGCCCAGCAGGTGGAGGCCGTGCGCGAGGCACCCGGGGGAGAGGCGGCGACCCATGAGCTGACGGAGGCCGTCCGCCGGGTGCCCATGGCCCGCCGCTTCCACAACGACGCAGTGGGTGCCGCGCGCCGCCTGCGTGAGCACCGCAAGGTGCGCTGGTTCCGGCTGGCCGGTCACGCCCCGTTCCCGATGGCCTTCGAGATGGACGACGAGGCCCCCGCCGCCCTCGCGGACCGCGCCTCCTGAGCCACCACCCGAGCCGAAAACGATCCACCGCCTTCCCATTGGCCCTTGCTGTGGACTGGTCCACTCCCGTTTCCTCGGTGTCCGCACCATCCCCTCTTCCACTCCAGTGAGGTCAACCCGTGTCCATCACCGAGAACCAGGCTCCCGAGACCGGCACCGCGCGCGTGAAGCGCGGTATGGCCGAGCAGCTCAAGGGCGGCGTGATCATGGACGTCGTCACGCCGGAGCAGGCGAAGATCGCCGAGGACGCGGGGGCCGTCGCGGTCATGGCCCTGGAGCGGGTCCCGGCCGACATCCGCAAGGACGGCGGCGTGGCCCGCATGTCCGACCCCGACATGATCGAGGGCATCATCGAGGCCGTCTCGATCCCGGTCATGGCCAAGTCCCGGATCGGCCACTTCGTCGAGGCCCAGGTCCTGCAGTCCCTCGGTGTCGACTACATCGACGAGTCCGAGGTCCTCACCCCGGCCGACGAGGTCAACCACTCCGACAAGTGGGCCTTCACCACCCCGTTCGTCTGTGGCGCCACCAACCTGGGCGAGGCCCTGCGCCGCATCGCCGAGGGTGCCGCGATGATCCGCTCCAAGGGCGAGGCCGGCACCGGCAACGTCGTCGAGGCGGTCCGCCACCTGCGCCAGATCAAGAACGAGATCGCCAGGCTGCGCGGCTACGACAACCACGAGCTGTACGCCGCCGCCAAGGAGCTGCGCGCCCCGTACGAGCTGGTCAAGGAGGTCGCCGAGCTCGGCAAGCTCCCGGTCGTGCTGTTCTCCGCCGGTGGTGTCGCCACCCCCGCCGACGCCGCGCTGATGCGCCAGCTCGGCGCCGAGGGCGTGTTCGTCGGCTCCGGCATCTTCAAGTCCGGCGACCCGGCCAAGCGCGCCGCCGCCATCGTGAAGGCCACCACCTTCTACGACGACCCCAAGATCATCGCGGACGCGTCCCGCAACCTCGGCGAGGCCATGGTCGGCATCAACTGCGACACCCTCCCCGAGGCCGAGCGCTACGCCAACCGCGGCTGGTAAGGCACCGGACACATGAACACCCCCGTCATAGGCGTCCTGGCCCTCCAGGGCGACGTACGGGAGCACCTGATCGCCCTGGCCGCGGCCGACGCCGTGGCCAGGCCCGTCAGGCGCCCCGAGGAACTCGCCGCGGTGGACGGCCTCGTCATCCCCGGCGGTGAGTCCACCACCATCTCCAAACTGGCCGTCCTGTTCGACGTGATGGAGCCGCTCCGCGCGCGCGTACGCGCCGGAATGCCCGTCTACGGCACCTGCGCCGGCCTGATCATGCTCGCCGACAAGATCCTCGACCCGCGCTCGGGCCAGGAGACGTTCGGCGGCATCGACATGATCGTGCGCCGCAACGCCTTCGGACGGCAGAACGAGTCCTTCGAGGCGGCCGTGGACGTCAGGGGCGTCGAGGGCGATCCTGTGGAGGGCGTCTTCATCCGCGCCCCCTGGGTGGAGTCCGTCGGCGCGGACGTCGAGGTGCTCGCCGAGCACGACGGCCACATCGTCGCCGTCCGCCAGGGCAACGCGCTCGCCACGTCGTTCCACCCGGAACTGACCGGCGACCACCGCGTGCACTCCCTGTTCGTCGACATGGTGCGCGCGAACCGCACGGCGGAGTCCTTGTAGGATCTCTGGCATTCGTTATGTGGATGGTTACGCGAAGGAGACAGGCAGATGTCCGGCCACTCTAAATGGGCTACGACGAAGCACAAGAAGGCCGTGATCGACGCCAAGCGCGGCAAACTCTTCGCGAAGCTGATCAAGAACATCGAGGTCGCGGCGCGCATGGGCGGCGTCGACCTCGAGGGCAACCCGACGCTGTACGACGCCGTGCAGAAGGCCAAGAAGCAGTCGGTGCCGAACAAGAACATCGACTCCGCGATCAAGCGCGGCGGCGGTCTCGAGGCCGGTGGCGCCGACTACGAGACGATCATGTACGAGGGTTACGGTCCGAACGGTGTCGCGGTGCTCATCGAGTGCCTCACCGACAACCGCAACCGCGCCGCCTCCGACGTCCGCGTCGCCATGACCCGCAACGGCGGCAACATGGCCGACCCGGGTTCCGTGTCGTACATGTTCAGCCGCAAGGGCGTCATCATCGTGCCCAAGGGCGAGCTGAGCGAGGACGACGTCCTCGGTGCCGTCCTGGACGCGGGCGCCGAGGAGGTCAACGACCTCGGCGAGTCCTTCGAGGTCGTCAGCGAGGCCACCGACCTGGTCGGGGTCCGCACCGCCCTCCAGGAGGCCGGCATCGACTACGACTCCGCCGAGTCCAGCTTCGTGCCGTCCGTCCAGGTCGAACTGGACGAGGAGGGCGCCAAGAAGATCTTCAGGCTCATCGACGCCCTCGAGGACAGCGACGACGTGCAGAACGTCTTCGCCAACTTCGACGTGAGCGACGAGGTCATGGAGAAGGTCGACGCGTAACGCTGCCGCGGGCTGAGCGGATACCGGCGGGCCGGTGGGACACGTCTCACCGGCCCGCCGCTGTTGTCAGTGGCAGCGACTAGCCTGGCGCCATCCATAGATCACCGTCCCCGGGCCGCAACCATCAATTGAGGAACCACGACGGTGCTCAGCCAGGTCCGCGAGAGCGGCGGCGGTTTGGCCGCAAGGAGGGGAGGGGGGCGTAGTGCGCGTACTCGGGGTGGACCCCGGACTGACGCGGTGCGGTGTCGGTGTCGTCGAGGGGGTCGCGGGCCGGCCGCTGACCATGCTCGGCGTCGGTGTCGTCCGTACGCCCGCGGACGCCGAGCTGGGCCACCGCCTCGTCGCCATCGAGCAGGGCATCGAGCAGTGGCTCGACGAGTACCGGCCCGAGTACGTCGCCGTCGAGCGGGTCTTCAGCCAGCACAACGTCCGTACGGTCATGGGCACCGCCCAGGCCAGCGCCGTCGCCATGCTGTGCGCCGCCCGCCGCGGCATCCCCGTCGCCCTGCACACCCCCAGCGAGGTCAAGGCCGCCGTCACGGGCAGCGGCCGCGCCGACAAGGCCCAGGTGGGAGCCATGGTCACCCGGCTTCTGCGGCTCAGCGCGCCTCCGAGGCCCGCCGACGCCGCCGACGCCCTCGCCCTCGCCATCTGCCACATCTGGCGCGCCCCCGCCCAGAACCGCCTGCAGCAGGCCGTCGCCCTGCACACAGCCCAAGCATCATCGAAAGGCCGTACCGCATGATCGCCTTCGTCAGCGGCCCGGTCGCCGCCCTCGCCCCGGACTCCGCCGTCGTCGAGGTGGGCGGGATCGGCATCGCCGTCCAGTGCACGCCGAACACCCTGTCCACACTCCGCCTCGGCCAGCCGGCCAGACTCGCCACCTCCCTCGTCGTCCGCGAGGACTCCCTCACCCTGTACGGCTTCGTCGACGACGACGAGCGCCAGGTCTTCGAGCTGCTCCAGACCGCGAGCGGCGTCGGCCCCCGGCTCGCCCAGGCGATGCTCGGCGTGCACACCCCGGACGCGCTGCGCCGCGCGGTGTCCACCGGAGACGAGAAGGCGCTGATCGCCGTCCCCGGCATCGGCAAGAAGGGTGCCCAGAAGCTCCTGCTGGATCTGAAGGACCGGCTCGGCGAGCCGGTCGGCGCCCCCGCGGTCGGCGCCCCGGTCACCCAGGGCTGGCGCGACCAGCTGCACGCCGCCCTCATCGGCCTGGGCTACGCCACCCGCGAGGCCGACGAGGCCGTGGCCGCCGTGACCCCGCAGGCCGAGGCCGCCCAGGGCACCCCGCAGGTCGGGCCGCTCCTCAAGGCAGCCCTCCAGACCCTGAACCGCGCCCGCTGACCCCGCCCCCACGGGCCCACCCATCACCGGCCCCCTCCGACCCCGCTGAGGCACATCAATGAACTGGGACGACACGACCGACACCGAGGCCGCGGCCGAGCGGCTGGTGGGCTCTGTCGCCGACGGTGAGGACCAGGCCGTCGAGGCCGCCCTGCGCCCCAAGGACCTGGGCGAGTTCATCGGCCAGGAGAAGGTCCGCGAACAGCTCGACCTCGTCCTGCGCGCCGCCCGCGCGCGCGGGGCCACCGCCGACCACGTGCTGCTCTCCGGCGCCCCCGGCCTCGGCAAGACCACCCTTTCGATGATCATCGCGGCCGAGATGGGCGCCCCCATCCGCATCACCTCCGGCCCCGCCATCCAGCACGCCGGCGACCTCGCCGCGATCCTCTCCTCCCTCCAGGAGGGCGAGGTCCTCTTCCTCGACGAGATCCACCGCATGTCCCGGCCCGCCGAGGAGATGCTCTACATGGCGATGGAGGACTTCCGGGTCGACGTCATCGTCGGCAAGGGCCCCGGCGCCACCGCCATCCCCCTCGAACTGCCCCCCTTCACCCTGGTCGGCGCCACCACGCGCGCGGGCCTGCTGCCGCCCCCGCTGCGCGACCGCTTCGGCTTCACCGCGCACATGGAGTTCTACGAGCCCGCGGAGCTCCAGCGCGTCGTCCACCGCTCGGCCGACCTCCTCGACGTCGAGATCGATTCCCACGGCGCCGCCGAGATCGCCGGCCGCTCCCGCGGTACGCCCCGCATCGCCAACCGTCTGCTGCGCCGCGTCCGTGACTACGCGCAGGTCAAGGCCGACGGAGTGATCACCCGTGACATCGCCTCGGCGGCCCTCGCCGTCTACGAGGTCGACGGCCGCGGCCTCGACCGTCTCGACCGCGCGGTCCTCGAAGCCCTGCTGAAACTGTTCGGCGGCGGTCCGGTCGGGCTGTCGACGCTCGCCGTCGCGGTGGGGGAGGAGCGTGAGACCGTGGAAGAGGTCGCCGAGCCGTTCCTCGTCCGTGAGGGACTGCTCGCCCGCACCCCGCGCGGACGCGTGGCCACCCCGGCCGCCTGGACGCACCTCGGCCTCACCCCGCCCCGCACCGCCACGGCAGGAAACGGACAACAGGACCTGTTCGGGACCTGAGCGGTCCATCGGCGGGGGCAATGGCGAGGCCAGGAACCCAGGTGCCATGCTGAGCGTTGTTCCATGCACGCGGACTCGCTTAGACTCCGCCGATGCCGCCTTTGTCGGCAGCACACAACCAACCCCCATCCATCAGGCCGCTCAGCCATCGCGGTCGCATGAAGGAAGTTCCGACCCGTGAGTCCTTTGACCCTCCTGCCGTTCATCGTGCTCATCGGGGCCATGTTCCTGATGACGCGGTCGGCCAAGAAGAAGCAGCAGCAGGCCGCCGACATGCGGAACGAGATGCAGCCCGGCAGTGGCGTCCGCACCATCGGGGGCATGTACGCGACGGTCAAGGAGGTCAGTGAAGACACGGTCCTCCTCGACGCCGGGCCCGGCGTGGAACTGCTCTTCGCGAAGAACGCGATCGGCGCCGTCCTGAGCGACGACGAGTACAACCGCATCGTCCACGGCATCGAGCACGACCTGAAGTCCGACTCCGACGTCGTCCCGGACGACGCCTCCTCCCTCACCGACCCCGCCGACGCCGACGAGCCCGCCGACGAAGCTGCCGCCGCCTCCGACGACAAGTCCGTCGACCTCGGCAAGAAGGGCGCGTCCGACGAGGACGCGGTGAAGGCCGACGAGCCCGAGGCCCAGCAGGCCGAGGGCGACGAGGAGCCGAAGAAGACCGACGGCGACTCCGACGCGAAGAAGTAGTCACGCCCCCGGGGCACACGGATCACACCCGTGGGCCCCGGGGCGTGCGCATCTCGCAGGAGATCCCGACTACATGTCATGGCCGTCGCCCTGACCAGGCGCGTGGCGGCCCGAGAGGGAGTACAAGAAGGTGGCAGCACCTAAGAAGGGCCGGAGCGCGAGCGCCCAGAGCAAGCCAGGGCGCTCACTGGCCCTGATCCTGATCGCCATCGTGGGGCTCACCGGGGGCATGTTCGCCTCCGGGAACACGACCCCGCGACTCGGCATCGACCTTGCCGGCGGCACCAGCATCACGCTGGAGGCGAAGGCCGACCAAGGGTCCGCGATCAACAAGGCCAACATGGACACCGCGGTCGAGATCATGAACCGCCGTGTCAACGGCCTGGGCGTCTCCGAGGCGGAGGTGCAGACCCAGGGCGACCGCAACATCATCGTGAACATCCCCAAGGGCACCAACTCCAAGGAAGCCCGGGACCAGGTCGGCACCACCGCCAAGCTGTACTTCCGTCCGGTCCTGGCGCAGGAGGCCACCGGCGCCGTCGCGGGCACCGCCTCGCCCAGCGCGACCGCCGACGCCTCCTCCAGCGCCTCGCCGAGCTCGACCGCGAGCCCGTCGTCGAGTGCCTCCGGCACCGGTGAGAAGGCGAGCTCCTCGTCCTCACCGTCGGCCACCGCCACCTCGCAGGGCCGCGCCGTCACCGACGCGCTGAAGGCCGACTCCACGCCGTCGTCGTCCGCGTCCGCCAGCAGCAGCGCGAAGGCCTCCGCCAGCCCGTCGGCCTCCGCCTCGGGCACGGACGCCGAGTCCGCCGCGCTCCAGGCCAAGTACGCCTCGCTGGACTGCTCCAAGGAGTCCGTCCGCACGAAGGCCGGCGAGGGCGTCAAGCCCGAGGACGCCACCGTCGCCTGCGGCGAGATCTCCGGGGTCTGGTACAAGTACCTGCTCGGCCCGTCCGCCGTCGCCGGCACCGAGATCGACAAGGCCTCCGCCGTCTTCGACACGCAGGGCGCGTCCGGCTGGCAGGTCACCATGGACTTCAACTCCGCGGGGACGAAGAAGTTCGCCGACGTCACCGCCCAGCTGGCGCAGAACACCCAGCCGCAGAACGAGTTCGCCATCGTGCTCGACGGCAACGTCGTCTCCAGCCCGTACGTGAGCTCCTCCATCACCGGTGGCAACGCGCAGATCTCCGGCAGCTTCACCCAGGAAGAGGCCCAGAACCTCGCCAACATGCTGTCGTACGGTGCGCTCCCGCTCTCCTTCAAGGAGCAGAGCGTGACCACCGTGACCGCGGCACTCGGCGGTGACCAGCTGCACGCCGGTCTGCTCGCCGGCGCGATCGGCCTCGCCCTGGTCGTGATCTACCTGGTGGCCTACTACCGTGGTCTGTCGCTCATCGCGATCGCCTCGCTGCTGGTCTCCGCGGCCCTCACCTACGTGCTGATGTCGCTGCTCGGCCCGGCCATCGGCTTCGCGCTGAACCTGCCGGCCGTCTGCGGTGCCATCGTCGCGATCGGTATCACAGCGGACTCGTTCATCGTGTACTTCGAACGCATCCGGGACGAGATCCGTGAGGGACGGACCCTGCGCCCCGCCGTCGAGCGGGCCTGGCCGCGCGCCCGGCGCACCATCCTGGTCTCCGACTTCGTGTCCTTCCTCGCCGCCGCGGTGCTCTTCATCGTCACCGTCGGCAAGGTCCAGGGCTTCGCGTTCACCCTCGGTCTGACCACCGTCCTCGACGTGGTCGTGGTCTTCTTCTTCACCAAGCCGCTGATGACGCTGGTGGCCCGCCGGAAGTTCTTCGCGAACGGCCACAAGTGGTCCGGGCTCGACCCCAAGAGCCTCGGCGCCCAGCCGCCGATCCGCCGCACCCGCCGTCCCGCCGGTCCTGCCGGCCCCGTCGAGACGAAGGAGGCGTGAGCGTGTCGAAACTCGGCAACCTCGGCGCCCGACTGCACCGTGGCGAGGTCAGCTACGACTTCATCGGCCACCGCAAGCTCTGGTACGGCATCTCGATCCTGATCACCATCACGGCCATCCTGGGTCTCGCGGTCCGGGGCCTGAACATGGGCATCGACTTCCAGGGCGGCGCGGTCTTCACCACCCCGAAGACCAGCGTCTCCGTCTCCCAGGCGGAGACCTTCGCGGAGGAGGCCTCCGGCCACCAGGCGGTCGTGCAGAAGCTCGGCAACGACACGCTGCGCATCCAGATCGCCGGCATGGACACCCAGCAGTCCGACGAGATCAAGACCAAGCTCGCCGAGGACTTCAAGGTCGACCCGGAGAAGATCGCCGCCGACCTCGTCGGCCCCAGCTGGGGTGACCAGATCGCGAACAAGGCCTGGCAGGGTCTGGCGATCTTCATGATCCTCGTCGTGATCTACCTGGCGATCGCCTTCGAATGGCGCATGGCCATCGCGGCGCTCGTCGCCCTGATCCACGACATCACCATCACCGTCGGCATCTACGCCCTCGTCGGCTTCGAGGTCACGCCCGGTACGGTGATCGGTCTGCTGACGATCCTCGGTTACTCGCTGTACGACACGGTCGTCGTCTTCGACTCCCTCAAGGAACAGACGAAGGACCTCACCAAGCAGACCCGCTTCACGTACAGCGAGGTCGCCAACCGCTCGATCAACGGCACCCTGGTCCGCTCCATCAACACCACGGTGGTCGCGCTGCTGCCGGTCGCGGGCCTGCTGTTCATCGGCGGCGGTGTCCTCGGCGCGGGGACGCTCAACGACATCTCGCTGTCGCTGTTCGTCGGTCTCGCCGCCGGTGCCTACTCCTCGATCTTCATCGCCACGCCGCTCGTCGCCGACCTCAAGGAGCGCGAGCCGCAGATGAAGGCCCTGAAGAAGCGGGTCCTGGCCAAGCGCGCCCAGGCTGCCGCCGAAGAGGAACTGGCCGAGGCCCGCGGTGACTTCGGGGGCGACTCCGAGGACGCCACCCCGGCGGTCGTCGGACCGCGCGACCAGTCCGGGCCGCGCAGCCGTCGCCGTCCGTCGGGGAAGCGCCGATGACCGGCATCAAGGAGCTGTTGCTCAGCCGTATCCGCGATGTGGCGGACTACCCGGAGCCGGGCGTGATGTTCAAGGACATCACCCCGCTCCTGGCGGACCCGGCGGCGTTCACCGCGCTCACCGACGCGTTCGCGGAGATCGCCGAGCGCACCGGCGCCACCAGGATCGTCGGCCTGGAGGCCCGGGGCTTCATCCTGGGCGCCCCGGTCGCCGTCCGCGCCGGCCTCGGCTTCATCCCCGTACGCAAGGCGGGCAAGCTCCCCGGAGCCACGCTCAGCCAGGCCTACGACCTGGAGTACGGCTCGGCGGAGATCGAGGTGCACGCCGAGGACCTCACCGCCGGGGACCGGATCCTGATCGTCGACGACGTGCTCGCCACCGGCGGCACCGCCGAGGCCGCGATCCGGCTCATCCACCGCGCGGGCGCCGAGGTCGCGGGCGTCTCCGTCCTGATGGAACTGAGCTTCCTCGACGGCCGACCGCGCCTGGAGGCGGCACTCGGAGGCGCCCCGCTGGACGCCCTGCTGACCGTCTGAGAACCGTCGTACGCCGTAAGAGGCGGGCCCGGAGGAATCCGGCGCCCGCCCCTTGCGTTTCACGGGTAGACGGTCCTCACATCGGCCTGAAGGCGATGTCGGAGCCCAGGATCGCTACGATGGGTCCTCCGGAGCCTGACCGGGGGACCCGGATCGCGCACGAGGAGCCCTCTTGCCAGACGAGGCCCAGCACCTGACAGCCGCCAAGCCCGAGTCCGCCTCGGCGCCCGCAGCCAAGCCTGCGCAGGCCGACGCCAGCGGGCCGGTCGAGCACGACCGTTCGGCGTCCGTCGAGAGGCCGGCCGAGCAGTCGCGCCCCAAGCCGGCCCCGCCCGAGCGCCCCGCAGCTGCGCAGCCTCCCGCCCGCTCCGCCTCCTCCAACCGCGTCCGCGCCCGTCTCGCCCGCCTCGGCGTCCAGCGCGCCAACCCCTACAACCCGGTCCTGGAGCCGCTGCTGCGGATAGTGCGCAGCAACGACCCCAAGGTCGAGACCGCGACGCTGCGCCAGATCGAGAAGGCCTACCAGGTCGCCGAGCGCTGGCACCGCGGCCAGAAGCGCAAGAGCGGCGACCCGTACATCACCCACCCCCTCGCGGTGACCACGATCCTCGCCGAGCTCGGCATGGACCCGGCCACCCTCATGGCGGGCCTGCTGCACGACACCGTCGAGGACACCGAGTACGGCCTCGACGACCTGCGCCGCGACTTCGGCGACGTCGTCGCGCTGCTCGTGGACGGCGTCACCAAGCTGGACAAGGTCAAGTTCGGCGAGGCCGCGCAGGCCGAGACCGTGCGCAAGATGGTCGTCGCCATGGCCAAGGACCCGCGCGTCCTGGTCATCAAGCTCGCCGACCGCCTGCACAACATGCGCACCATGCGCTACCTCAAGCGCGAGAAGCAGGAGAAGAAGGCGCGCGAGACCCTCGAGATCTACGCGCCCCTCGCCCACCGCCTCGGCATGAACACCATCAAGTGGGAGCTGGAGGACCTCGCGTTCGCGATCCTCTACCCCAAGATGTACGACGAGATCGTACGGCTGGTGGCCGAGAGGGCTCCGAAGCGTGACGAGTATCTGGCCATAGTGACCGACGAGGTCCAGTCCGACCTGCGCGCCGCCCGCATCAAGGCGACCGTCACCGGCCGCCCCAAGCACTACTACAGCGTCTACCAGAAGATGATCGTCCGCGGCCGGGACTTCGCGGAGATCTACGACCTGGTCGGCATCCGTGTCCTGGTGGACACCGTCCGCGACTGCTACGCGGCCCTGGGCACCGTCCACGCCCGCTGGAACCCGGTTCCGGGGCGGTTCAAGGACTACATCGCGATGCCCAAGTTCAACATGTACCAGTCGCTGCACACGACGGTCATCGGCCCCAACGGCAAGCCCGTCGAACTCCAGATCCGTACGTTCGACATGCACCGCCGCGCCGAGTACGGCATCGCCGCGCACTGGAAGTACAAGCAGGAGGCCGTCGCCGGCGCCTCCAAGGTGCGCACCGACGTCCCCAAGGCCGGCAAGGGCAAGGACGACCACCTCAACGACATGGCGTGGCTGCGCCAGTTGCTCGACTGGCAGAAGGAGACCGAGGACCCCAGCGAGTTCCTGGAGTCCCTGCGCTTCGACCTGTCCCGCAACGAGGTCTTCGTCTTCACCCCGAAGGGTGATGTCATCGCGCTCCCCGCGGGTGCCACTCCGGTGGACTTCGCGTACGCCGTCCACACCGAGGTGGGCCACCGCACCATAGGAGCCCGGGTCAACGGCAGGCTCGTACCGCTCGAATCGACGCTGGACAACGGCGACCTGGTGGAGGTCTTCACCTCCAAGGCCGCCGGCGCGGGCCCGTCCCGGGACTGGCTGGGCTTCGTCAAGTCGCCGAGGGCCCGCAACAAAATCCGGGCGTGGTTCTCCAAGGAACGCCGCGACGAGGCGATCGAGCAGGGCAAGGACGCCATCGCCCGTGCGATGCGCAAGCAGAACCTGCCGATCCAGCGCATCCTGACCGGCGACTCCCTGGTGACGCTGGCGCACGAGATGCGCTACCCGGACATCTCCTCGCTGTACGCGGCGATCGGCGAGGGCCATGTGGCCGCGCAGAACGTCGTACAGAAGCTGGTGCAGGCGCTCGGCGGCGAGGAGGCGGCCACCGAGGAGATCGACGAGGCGGTCCCGCCGTCCCGCACGCGCGGCCGCAAGCGGCGCAGCAACCAGGACCCCGGTGTCGTGGTCAAGGGCGTCGACGACGTCTGGGTCAAGCTCGCCCGCTGCTGTACACCCGTTCCGGGCGACCCGATCATCGGTTTCGTCACTCGCGGTAGTGGCGTATCGGTTCACCGCAGCGACTGCGTCAACGTGGAGTCACTGTCCCGGGAGCCGGAGCGCATCCTGGAGGTCGAGTGGGCGCCTACGCAGTCCTCGGTGTTCCTGGTCGCCATCCAGGTCGAGGCCCTGGACCGGTCCCGGCTGCTGTCGGACGTCACCCGTGTCCTGTCCGACCAGCACGTCAACATCCTCTCGGCCGCCGTCCAGACCTCCCGTGACCGGGTCGCGACCTCCCGCTTCACCTTCGAGATGGGCGACCCGAAGCACCTGGGCCACGTCCTGAAGGCCGTACGGGGCGTGGAGGGCGTGTACGACGTCTACCGGGTGACCTCGGCCCGTCGGCCGTAGCCCCCGGCCGCGGACACGCGAGAGGCCCCCGTACGCCACGTACGGGGGCCTCTTTCGCAGACGTGTCAGCCGCCGAACTCCTGCAGACCCTTCAGCGCCTGGTCCAGCAGGGCCTGGCGGCCCTCCAGCTCGCGCTCCAGCTTGTCCGCGCGGGACGCGTTGCCCTGGGCGCGGGCCTGGTCGATCTGCGTCCGCAGCTTGTCCACCGCGGCCTGCAGCTGGCCGGTCAGACCCTCGGCACGCGCGCGTGCCTCCGGGTTGGTGCGGCGCCACTCGGCCTCCTCGGCCTCCTGGATCGCCCGCTCCACGGCGTGCATCCGGCCCTCGACCTTCGGCCGGGCGTCCCGCGGCACATGGCCGATGGTCTCCCAGCGCTCGTTGATCGAGCGGAACGCGGAACGCGCCGTCTTCAGGTCACCGATCGGCAGGAGCTTCTCGGCCTCCTCGGCCAGCTCCTCCTTGAGCTTCAGGTTCTCCGACTGTTCGGCGTCCCGCTCGGCGAAGACCGAGCTGCGCGCCGCGAAGAACACGTCCTGGGCGCCGCGGAAGCGGTTCCACAGGTCGTCCTCGTGTTCGCGCTGGGCGCGGCCCGCGGCCTTCCAGTCCGCCATCAGCTCACGGTAGCGGGCGGCCGTCGGACCCCAGTCCGTCGAACTCGACAGCGCCTCGGCCTCCGAGACCAGGCGCTCCTTGATCCGGCGGGCGTCCTCGCGCTGCGCGTCCAGCTGCGCGAAGTGGGCCTTGCGGCGCTTGGAGAACGCCGAACGCGCGTGCGAGAACCGGTGCCACAGCTCGTCGTCGGACTTGCGGTCCAGACGCGGCAGGCCCTTCCAGGTGTCCACCAGCGCCCGCAGCCGCTCACCGGCCGCCCGCCACTGGTCGGACTGCGCCAGCTGCTCCGCCTCGGTGACCAGCTCCTCCTTGGCGTGACGGGCCTCGTCGGACTGCTTGGCCCGCTGCTGCTTGCGCTCCTCGCGGCGCGACTCGACCGTCTGCACCAGCTTGTCGAGGCGGGACTTCAGCGCGTCCAGGTCACCGACCGCGTGATGCGCGTCAACCTGCTCGCGGATGTGGTCGATGGCGACCTGGGCGTCCTTCGCCGACAGATCGGTCGTCTGCACCCGCTTCTCGAGGAGGCCGATCTCGACAACCAGGCCCTCGTACTTGCGCTCGAAGTAGGCCAAGGCCTCCTCTGGGGAGCCGGCCTGCCAGGAACCGACGACCTGCTCGCCATCGGCCGTACGCACGTACACGGTGCCCGTCTCGTCGACGCGGCCCCACGGGTCGCTGCTCACAGCGCCTCCTCCACATGATGCCTCCGAGGGGCTACGGCGCCCCTGGGCATCGTCCACAGTTTCGTCACGGCCAACATAGGCGACCGGCGGTGCGCCTGTCCGCATCCAGCGCGACCGAAATTCCGCTGTTGGCCGCCCCGGACGCGGGGACCCGGCGCCCCCGGCCGTCAGGACTTCGTGACCGTCGCCTTGTTGATCACAACGGTCGCGTTCGGGGCACCGTCACCGGCGCCGGTGTTCTCACCCGCGGCGGCGATCTTCTTCAGGACCTTCATGCCCTCGGCCGACACCGTACCGAACGGGGTGTAGCTCGGCGGGAGCGAACTGTCCTGGTAGACGAGGAAGAACTGGCTGCCGCCGGTGTGCGCCTGCCCGGTGTTGGCCATCGCGACCGTGCCCGCCGGGTAGATGTTGTCCTTGAGGCTCTTGTCCTTCAGATTCTCGTCCGGGATGGTGTAGCCCGGTCCGCCGCTGCCGCTGCCCGTCGGGTCCCCGCACTGCAGCACGTAGATCCCGTTGGTGGTCAGCCGGTGGCACTTCGTGTGGTCGAAGTAGCCCTTGCCGGCGAGGTAGGCGAACGAGTTGACCGTGTGCGGGGCCGCGGCCGTCTTCAGCTCTATGCCGATGTCACCGCACGTCGTCGCCAGCGTCATCGTGTAGTCCGCCGACTTGTCGATGGTGATCGCCGGCTCCTTCTTCCAGCTCAGCTCCTTGACCTTGCCGGCGGCGGCCTTCTCGCACGGGTCCTCGGCGGCGCTCGGCGACGCCTCCGCGCTGGCCTCCGCGCTCGTGTTCGACTTGTCGTCCTTGTCGTCCTTCAGGACGCCCGTCGTGTAGAGCGTGAGGCTGCCGATCACGATCACGCCGAGCACCGACGCGATCACCGAGTTGCGCACGCGTGCCTTGCGCCGCGCGGCCGTGCGGCGCTGCTGCTGCCGCAAGAACTTCTCCCGGGCGAGCTGACGCTTGCGCTGTTCCTGGGTGACCACCGGGTTCTCTCCTCATGCGTCTCGTGACATCGACCGCTTGCGTGTGCCCCGTACCGTATATGGGTTCGCTGAGGAAACGGCAGCGCCGGTAGGCTCTGACAGCGGCTGTGCCGCCCAGAAGCCTCCCGTAATCGACACAACCAAGGACGATCGTGCTCATTGCCGGGTTCCCCGCCGGGGCCTGGGGGACGAACTGTTATCTCGTCGCCCCCGCCGCCGGTGAGGAGTGCGTGATCATCGACCCGGGCCATCAGGCGGCCCCCGGAGTCGAGGAAGCGCTGACGAAGCATCGGCTCAAGCCCGTCGCCGTCGTCCTCACCCATGGCCACATCGACCATGTGGCCTCGGTCGTCCCGGTGTGTGGCGCGCACGACGTGCCGGCCTGGATCCACCCCGAGGACCGGTTCATGATGAGCGACCCCGAGAAGGCGCTCGGCCGTTCCATCGGGATGCCGCTGATGGGCGAGCTGACCGTGGGGGAGCCGGACGACGTCCGTGAGCTGACCGACGGCGTGCAGTTGGGCCTGGCGGGTCTGGAGTTCTCCGTCGCGCACGCGCCGGGCCATACCAAGGGGTCGGTGACCTTCCGGATGCCCGAGACGACCGAGATCCCCTCGGTCTTCTTCTCCGGGGATCTGCTGTTCGCCGGCTCCATCGGACGCACCGACCTGCCCGGCGGTGACATGGCCGAGATGCTCGACTCGCTGGCCCGCGTGTGCCTGCCGCTCGACGACTCGACCGTGGTGCTGTCCGGCCACGGCCCCCAGACGACCATCGGCCAGGAGCGCGCCACCAACCCGTATCTGCGGCAGGTGGCCGCCGGCGGCCAGGGAGCGGCCCAGGCTCCCCGACGAGGAATGTGACGAGAGACTTCCGTGAGCACCTTTCAGGCCCCCAAGGGCACGTACGACCTTCTGCCGCCCGACTCCGCCCGGTACCTCGCCGTCCGCGAGGCGATCGCCGCGCCGCTGCGCAACTCCGGCTACGGCTACATCGAGACGCCCGGCTTCGAGAGCGTCGAACTCTTCGCGCGCGGTGTCGGTGAGTCCACCGACATCGTGACCAAGGAGATGTACGCCTTCGAGACCAAGGGCGGCGACAAGCTGGCCCTGCGCCCCGAGGGCACCGCCTCCGTCCTGCGCGCGGCCCTCGAGGCCAACCTGCACAAGACGGGCAACCTCCCCGTCAAGCTCTGGTACTCCGGCTCGTACTACCGCTACGAGCGCCCCCAGAAGGGCCGCTACCGCCACTTCTCCCAGGTCGGCGCCGAGGCGATCGGCGCGGAGGACCCGGCGCTGGACGCCGAGCTGATCATCCTGGCCGACCAGGCGTACCGCTCGCTGGGCCTGCGGAACTTCCGGATCCTCCTCAACAGCCTGGGCGACAAGGAGTGCCGTCCGGTCTACCGGGCCGCGCTGCAGGACTTCCTGCGCGGCCTGGACCTCGACGAGGACACCCTGCGCCGCGCCGAGATCAACCCGCTGCGGGTCCTCGACGACAAGCGCGAGTCGGTCCAGAAGCAGCTCGGTGACGCCCCCCTCCTGCGTGACTACCTCTGCGACGCCTGCAAGGCGTACCACGAGGAGGTCCGCGAGCTGATCACGGCGGCGGGTGTCTCGTTCGAGGACGACCCGAAGCTGGTCCGCGGACTGGACTACTACACCCGTACGACCTTCGAGTTCGTGCACGACGGTCTGGGCTCCCAGTCCGCGGTGGGCGGCGGCGGCCGCTACGACGGTCTGTCGGAGATGATCGGCGGCCCGGCGCTGCCGTCCGTCGGCTGGGCGCTCGGCGTCGACCGCACGGTCCTCGCCCTGGAGGCCGAGGGCATCGAGCTCGACCTGCCGTCCACCACCTCCGTCTATGCCGTCCCGCTCGGCGAGGAGGCCCGCCGGCTGCTGTTCGCCAAGGTCACGGAGTTGCGCAAGCTCGGTGTCGCGGCCGACTTCTCCTACGGCGCGAAGGGGCTGAAGGGCGCGATGAAGAACGCCAACCGCAGTGGCGCCCGCTACGCGATCGTCGCCGGCGAACGCGACCTCGCCGAGGGCGTCGTCCAGCTCAAGGACATGCAGTCCGGAGAGCAGACGGCGATCGGCGTCAACGAGATCGTGGCGGAGCTGGAGTCCCGGCTCGGCTAGCACGGGTACGTGGTGATGCACGTGTTTCCACGGAGGTGATCCGGGGCTCGGGCGCGCAAGAGTGCTGTGCGTCCGTACCGTGAGAGCCGAGGGGGCACCCTGCCGTGAAGTCCGTGATCAGTGAGCGGTGGCGGGCGGCGATCGACCCGGGACCGGGCACGGAGGCCCGCCACATCCTGTGGCCGGCCTCCTTTCCCGGCACGCCCAGGGCCCGTGTTCCCGCGCACGCGCTGGCCGGCCTTCTCTTCGTCACCACGTTGTGTGGGGCCTTCCTGCTCTATTACTGGGCCGACAACGCCCAGGTGCGCTACGAGTACCGCTACGCCGCTCTGTGGCAGACGGCGGTGATCATGGCCGTACCGGTTCTGCCGATGTGGGCGGCCCTGAAGGGTGCCCTGCGGGGCTGGAAGGGTGCCTGGTACAAGCTGCTGACCGCCGTGGCCTGGATACCGTCGGTCCCCGCGAGCTTCCTCGTCCTGCTGGTGGTGTCCCAGCAGACCCGTGGCACCTACTGCACCGGTGGTATCCACCCGCCCGAGCGTCCGCTCGCCGACTACGCGGTGCCCCTCTGCGTCGCGCTGGCTCTGGCGGCCGGGTCGGCGGCCGCGTGGCTGGTGTGGGTGGTCTCGCGCCGTCGTGCCCGGCCCCAGGACCTCTACCGGGTCTGGCTCGCCGCACTCCTCGTCACCCTCGTGACGACCCTGGCCCCTTGGCTGGAGTCGGCCCAGACCTGCCGCACGGGAGCCTGACGACCACCGGCGGCTCAGTCCAGCAACCCGTACCGCATCGCGCTGGTCACGGCCGCGGTGCGGTCGTCGACGCCCAACTTGCCGAAGACCCACAGGAGATGGGTCTTCACCGTCGACTCCCTGATGCTGTGTCGATTTGCGGCTGCCGCCGCGCGGGGCGCCTGCCGGTCTCGGGTGTCTGTTCGGTGTGGGAGGTGGTGAGGGGGTTATGGGTCGAGGAGTCCGTGGCGCATGGCGCTGGTGACGGCTGCCGTGCGGTCGTCGACGCCCAGCTTGCCGAAG